>JBJTNV010000129.1:0-11036 GCA_046074205.1 Hydrogenophaga sp. | reverse complement strand
CGGGCTCGCGCAGGAAGTCGAGCAACAGGCTGTCGAACGCATCGGGCGCTTCCAGATTCATGAGGTGGCCCACGCCCGGCATCTCCACGTAGCGAGCGCGCGGTATCTGCTGCGCCATCTGCTGCATCACCGAGGGCGCGGCCACGCGGTCGTATTCGCCGCCGACCAGCAGCGTGGGCACACCGATCTGGGACAGCGCGGCCTGGCGGTCGAAAGTGACCAGGCAGTCCAGCACCCGGCGGTAGGTCGCCGACGGCACGCTGGCCATGCAGTGCTCAGCCAGGCGAACCCCCTCGGGCATGGCATCCGGGCCCACCATCTTGGGCACGAGCGTGGCGGCCAGTTCGGCCATGGACTGGCCCGCGTCCAAGGGCGCGGTGCGCTGGGCGATGAACTGCTGCGCCCAGGCATCGGCGCTCTTGCCGTCGCTGCGTTTGCCAAAGGCCGCCGAGGTGCCGCACAGCACCAGCTTGCTCACCTTGTCGGGCCGACGCGCCACCACCTCCTGCGCCACCATGCCGCCCAGGCTGTGCCCCAGCAATACGACACTGTCGCACCGCAGAGCGTCAATCAGGTTCACGCAGCTCTCGGCCAGCCCTTTGAAGGTGTAGGGTTCGATGGGCGTGCTCAGGCCGTAGCCGGGCATGTCCCAGGACACGGCGCGGTAGCCCACATAGGCCAGGGTTTCGACCTGGGGCGCAAAGGCGCGATGGCCACCGCCAATGCCGTGCAGCATGAGCACGGTGGTGGCGCCGTCGCCCAGCGTGGTGAATTTGGGAATCATCGGAGTGTCTCAGCGTGTGGGGCGGTTCATGCGATCACGCGGCCCGCATCGACCACGGTGCTGCCATCGAGCTGCACCGTGCAGCCGCGCAGCGGCCAGTCGAAGTGGCCACGGGTGAAGCGACCGGCGGTCTCGTTGGCGCCGGTGCTGTACAAGAAGTTGCCGGCAAAGGCGCGCAGTTCGGTGCCGTTGAAGTCGCGCTTGTCGTAGAGCGCCATGCTGTCCCAGCGGGCCGCTTCGTTGAGGCCATAGCCGACGTGGCTCACCGCATAGGCCGGGTCCTGGCCCACGGCATTTTTTTCGTCGGCCCAGGCAGCGAAGTAGGAGCGCAGCAGATCGGCGTCCACGCCACGGCCTTCGATGCGGGTGACGAAGTCGTTCTCGATGGTCAGCGCAATGGGCCGCTCGATGTAGCGTTTGAAGGTGAGGTTCACATCGCCCTCGGCCAGCACCAGCGTGCCGTTGACGCTGCCTGCCGCCGGGAAGGCCAGCACGAGGCCGCCGGGCCAGTGGGTGAGCGTGCCTGGGCGCGTGGTGCTGCCCCAGTTGCCCCCGGCCACGGCGCCTTGCAGCGAGATGGACAGATCGGTGCCGGCGACCGAGGTCACGCGCATGGCGCGCGCACCGCGCAAGCGTTTCACATGGTCTTTCACCCGGGTCTCGGTGGCGTCGTCGGGCAGCAGGCGGGCCAGCGCCTCTGGGTGTTCGTTGCTCACGTAGACGATGCGCGGCTGCGTCGTGCCGTTGCCTTGCAGGATGGCCGGCAGCTCGGGCGCATGCATCAGGCCTTCGACGGTGCAGTCGATCACCAGCGCACTGGCCTGCAAGGCTGCAACGACCGGGCCGAGCTGCTGGATGGCGGGGCTGGCACCGGTCGATCGCGTCACTGGCTCGCCCACCGCGCCGAACACCGATGGCAGCGTCAGCACGAAGGCCTGCGCGCCCAGGCGCGCTGCCGCCAGACGGGCCAGTTCGATGAGCACCGGCCTGCTCTGGGTCTCGCCGAGAATCGCGACCGTGTCCCCCGGCTGCCATGCACAGCGCCTGAGCACCGATTCAAACGCGTCGATCCACGCGGGTTCGATCCGCTCCTGGAGCATAAAAGTACCCCCCGCGCCGCCTGCGGCGTCACCCCCCAGGGGGCGATGCCTGTGGCCCGGCCCAGCCGGTTCCACGGCATCCTCGACGAAAGCACGCGCACTGAAAATAGGTTGGTCAACCCTGGTCTCACCCAGGTGAGCCAGGCCCGAGACACATTATTCATGAAATTTCATATAAATTGGCGCCATGTCCCCTTCCCGTGCTGCCGGCCAATCGGCCCAACCGCCTGACTTCTCGCCGCGCGACTTCCGCGCCGCGCTGGGCATGTTCGCGACCGGCGTCACCATCGTCACCGCGCGCAACGAGAACGGCGAGCCGGTCGGCCTCACCGCCAGCTCCTTCAACTCGGTCTCGCTCGACCCACCCCTGGTGCTGTGGAGCCTGGGCAAGGCAGCCGGCTCGATGGCGGTGTTCGCCAACGGCCGGCACTACGCGATCAACGTGCTCGCGGCCGACCAGCAGGCGCTGGCCGAGCGCTTCGCCGCGCGCGGCATCGACCGCTGGGCCGGCCTCGCGTTCACCGAAGGCGCGGGCGGCGCACCGCTGCTCGACGGCTGCGTCGCCACGTTCGAATGCTTCAACCGCAGCCAGTACACCGAGGGCGACCACGTCATCTTCGTGGGCGAGGTCGAGCGCTGCAGCCGCCGGCCCAGTGCGTCACCGCTGCTGTTCCACGGCGGCCGCTTCTACACCGAGCACCCCTTGCAGGCGGCTCCAGCCGACCCCAGCGCCCCGCAGGCGCCCGACGGGCGGTTTGTCGGCAGCTACCTCGGCTACCTGCTCGGCCAGGCCAGCCACACGGTCTACCGCGACTTCGAGAATGCGATTGCCGCGCAGGGCCTGACCCACATCGCCTGGCGCGTGCTGGCCGTGCTGCACGATGCGGCCCTCACGCCCGACGCTGCCGGCCTGCAGGGTGGCCTGCCGCTGGGCCAGCTCGCGCGAGACGTGCTCGCCAAACAGCCTACCGTGACCAAGCTCGTGCAGCGCATGAACGAGGACGGTCTGGTCGAGCTGCTGGCCGACCCCGCCGACCAGCGCCGCACCCTGGTCGCCGCGACCGCCCATGGCCAGCGCATCGCCGCCGCCCTGATCGCCCAGGCCCGTGCGCAGGAAACCACCCTGCTCTCGCGCTGGACACCGGGCGAAGCAGACGCACTCAAAAGGCACCTCCAGAAGCTCGCCTCCGGCCAGTGAGCCTGCGGGCGCGACAGGCCGCGCCCGTCCGACGCATTACCCTCGTGCCCATGACCCCCGCCCAACGCAAAGACCACCTCGACACCTTCGCCATCACCCTGCTGGTGGCCTGCTGCGCCTTCTGGGGCTTCCAGCAAATCCTCATCAAGTTCGCCGGCCGCGAAATCCCGCCGCTGTGGCAAGCCTCGGTGCGCATGGCGGGCGCCACCGCACTGCTCTGGCTGTGGTGCCAGTTCCGCGGCGTCAAGCTGTTCAACCGCGACGGCTCGCTCAAAGGGGGCCTGCTGGTCGGCCTGCTGTTTGCGGCCGAGTTCTGCCTGATCTACCTCGGGCTGCAGCACACCAGCGCCTCGCGCCTGACGGTGTTCCTCTACACCAGCCCGTTCTGGGTGGCCGTGCTGCTGCCGCGTTTCGTGCCGTCGGAAACGCTGCGCACGATCCAGTGGGTCGGCCTGGTCATTGCGTTCAGCGCGGTGGGCATCGCGTTCAGCGAAGCCTTCACCCACAGCTCAACGCCCGGCCAGTGGAAGGGCGACGCCATGGGCCTGGCCGCCGGCATGTTCTGGGGCCTGACCACCATCGCCATCCGCACCACCCAGGTGGCGACCGTCGCCGCCGAGAAGTCGCTCTTCTACCAGCTGGGCGTGACCGCCACGGTCTGCCCGCTGCTGTCGCTGGCGCTGGGCGAAACCTGGTCCTTCGACTATTCCGCGCTGGCCTGGGGTTCGGTCTTCCTGCAGACCGCCGTGGGGGCCTTCGCCAGCTACCTGGCCTGGATGTGGATGCTGCGCCACTACCCCGCGACGCAGATGTCGACCTTCACCTTCCTTACCCCGTTGTTCGCGCTGGTGTTCGGCGTGGTGCTGCTGGGCGAGCCGCTGACCCTGCAGCTGGTGCTGGCGCTGGCGGGTGTGGCGGCGGGGATTGTGCTGGTGAGCCGCAAAGCGTAAGGCGGGCACCGGCCTGGCCACTTCACCTGGACTGGGGTGTTGTCTCCAGCCTGGTGAGGTCAAACCCCTGGGCCTGCAACCGACGCAGCAGGGCCTGGTACGCCGCTGTGTCCACCTGGGGCGTTCGCGAGAGGACCCACAGGTATTCGCGCCTGGGTTCGCTCACCGCCACCAGCCGGTAGTCCGGGTCAAGGTCGATCACCCAGTAGTCACCCCAGACGGCGGGCAGCCAGGCCAGCCAGGCGGGGGCAAAGCGCACGGCCAGCCGGGGCGAGTCAGCGGCGCCGGCCTGTCGCGCGCGGCCCACGGCTTCGGCGATGTGGCCATCGGCCTGCCGGCAGCGGTTGATGACCTCCAGCTGGCCCTCCTCGCGCCAGCGGTACAGCGCCTGCGTGTCGGCCACGCACTGGCGCTGGAAGCGGTTGGGAAACTTGGCGATTTCGTACCAGGTGCCCAGGTAGCGGCTCACCTCCAGGCGCTCTACGGTCTGCAGGGGAGGCGCGGCCAGCGGTGTCGCGCTGCCCTGCGCGAAGGCCCACCACGGGGCGCACAGGGCCAGGGCCAGGAGGCGTCCAGACCAACGGTGGCCGCGCGGGGCAGATGGCTGGGCGGCGGGCAGGATGGGGAACATGGGTGAAGCGGCACGAGGATGAAGCCCCGAGTGTGCCGGGTTGCGGGTGCCCCGGCGTCCGGTACGGGGATGGCGCCGGTCAGGCCCGGGCACTGCGGGCCAGATGCTGTGCCGCGTAGGCCACGTAGGCGTCCAGACAGCCGGGATTGGCCATGGCATCACGCTGGATGACCCGCTCCAGCGGCTGCCCGAGCAACAGCTTCTTGATGGGCAATTCCTGCTTTTTGCCGGAGAGGGTGCGCGGAATCCCGGCCACCTGCACGATCTCGTCGGGCACGAAGCGCGGCGAGAGCTCGGTGCGGATGGCGGCGCGGATCTTCCCGGCCAGCGCCGCATCGAGCATGAGGCCGGGCCGCAGCACCACGAACAGCGGCATGTGGCTGTCACGGCCGAGGTATTCGAGGTCGACCACCATCGAATCCAACACCTCGGGCAAGGCCTCGATCGCGCTGTAGAGCTCGCTGGTGCCCATGCGCAGGCCGTGGCGGTTGATGGTGGCGTCGGAGCGGCCGTAGATGACGCAGGAACCGTCGGGGAAGATGCGCAGCCAGTCGCCATGGCGCCAGACAGCGCCGGCGCTGGCGTCGAGATCGCCGCCGCCAGGCTTTCTGCCATGGCCCGGCGGGTACATGTCGAAGTAGCTGCCGATCAGGCGGCGGTGGTCCGTGTCGCCGACGAAGTACAGCGGCATGGACGGAATGGGCTGGGTGCAGACCAGTTCGCCGACGGCGTCGACGACCGGGCGGCCCTGCTCGTCCCAGGCTTGCACGGCGCACCCCAGGAGCCGGCACTGCATGCGGCCGGGCGTCTGCGGCAAGGCCCGGTTCCCCCCGATGAAGGCGCCGGCAAAGTCGGTCCCGCCGGAAATGTTGCACCACCAGATGTCACCCCCACGCTGCGCCGCTTCGCTCAGCCGGCGAAACTGTTCCGTGCCCCAGTTCTGCACGTCTTGCGACAGCGGCGACCCGGTGCTGCCCAGCGCCCGCACGGACGAGAGGTCACCACAGGTCGAGAGGTCCACACCAGCCTTCATGCAGTGCGCGTAGAAGGCGGCCCCCGCACCGAAGAAGGTGACGCCTTCGCGCGCCGCGAAACGCCAGAGCACGGTCCAGTCGGGGTGTTCTTTGGTGCCGCCGGGGTTGCCGTCGTAGATGACGCAGGTGGTGCCGTTGAGCAATCCGCTGGTCTGCGCGTTCCACATCACCCAGCCGGTGGAGCTGTACCAGTGGTAACGCTCGCCCCAGCTGTTGGGGTGGTAGCTGCAGCCCACATCGTTGTGCAAGGTCTTGAGCGCCAGCGCCACGATCACCGTGCCGCCATGACCGTGGACGATGGGCTTGGGCAGACCGGTGGTGCCGCTGGAATAGACGATCCACAGCGGGTGGTCAAAGGGCAGCCACAGCGGATCGAAAGCGGCCACCGCCGCATCGGCACGCGCCACGGCGGTGCTCCAGGCCGCGCAGGGCTGGCCGGCTTCCATGGCACGGTCCACTTCGGCCGGGTCCTGGGCGAGGTTGGCGTGCAGCACCACGTGGCGCACGCTGGGCAGGGCCGCACGCAGCTCAGCCACCGCGCCCAGGCGGTCATGATCCTGGCCGCCATAGGTCACACCGTCGCAGGCGATCAGCACCACCGGCTCTATCTGCCGGAAGCGGTCCAGCACGGCGTGGGTGCCCATGTCGGGCGCGCACACGCTCCACACCGCGCCGATGCTCACCACCGCCAGGAAGGCCACCATGGTCTCGGGGATGTTGGGCAGGTAGGCGGCCACCCGGTCACCGGGCATCACGCCCTGGGCCTGCAGGTGCAGCGCGAGCGAGGCCACCTGGCGCCGCAGCTCGGGCCAGGACAGTTCGCGCCGCTGGCCTTTTTCGTTGTCCGAAATCACGGCCGGGAAACCCGCCGCGTGCGCCGGCTCCACATGGCGCAGCACCTGTTGCGCGTAGTTGACCTGCGCACCCGGGAACCAGACCGCGCCCGGCATCACGTTGCGCTCCAGCACGGCCGTGTGCGGCGTGGGCGAGCGCAGGTCGAAACAGTCCCAGATGCTTTGCCAGAAGGCGTCCAGCTCGGTGGTGGACCAGCGCCAGAGCGCGTCGTCATCGGCAAAGTGCAAACCGCGTTCGCGGGACAACCAGTCCTGGTAGAGGCGGATTTGGGGTGTGAAAGGGGCGGCTGGGGTGCGCATGGGGCGGGTCCTGTCTCCTGGCGCGCAGGGTAGCAGCGGTGTTGTCCTGCCCCGTTTCGCGCAAGCGACAGCGCTGCAGACCGCTTGCTGCAGCGCAAGCTGTGGGCCGCCGCCGCGCACGGCACAATCGCCGCCGTTGCAACCACAAACGGAGTCCCCATGGGCCTATTGAGCTGGACCGAACAATCCCCCACCACCCTCGCCCACGGCGGCGTCATCGGCCCCGATGAGCGCCTGCCCTGGCCACAGACCGGCGTCATGGGCGTGCAGCACCTGATCGCCATGTTCGGCGCCACCGTGCTCGCCCCCATCCTCATGGGGTTTGACCCCAACGTCGCCATCCTCATGAGCGGCATCGGCACCCTGATCTTCTTCCTCGTCACCGGCGGCAAGGTGCCCAGCTACCTGGGTTCGAGCTTTGCCTTCATCGGCGTGGTCATCGCCGCCACCGGCTACGCGGGCCAGGGCCCGAACGCCAACATCGGCCTGGCGCTGGGCGGCATCATCGCCTGCGGCCTGCTCTACACCCTCATCGGCGTGGTGGTGCAGGCCATCGGCACCGGCTGGATCGAGCGCTTCATGCCGCCGGTGGTCACCGGCGCGGTGGTGGCGGTGATCGGCCTGAACCTGGCCGGCATCCCGATCAAGAACATGGCGCCGACCGACTTCGACCAGTGGATGCAGGGCATCACCTTCGTCTGCGTTGCGCTGGTGGCCGTGTTCAGCAGCGGCATGGTGCAGCGCCTGCTGATCCTGGTCGGCCTGATCGTCGCCAGCATCGTCTACGCCGTGCTCACCAACGGGCTCGGCTTTGGCAAGCCGCTGGACCTGTCGGGCATCGCCAGCGCCGCCTGGTTCGGCATGCCGAATTTCAGCGCGCCGGTGTTCAGCGCCAACGCCATGCTGCTGATCGCACCCGTGGCCATCATCCTGGTCGCCGAGAACCTGGGCCACATCAAGGCCGTGACCGCCATGACCGGCAAAAACCTGGACCGCTACATGGGCCGCGCCTTCATCGGTGACGGCGTCGCCACCATGGTGGCTGGCAGCGCCGGTGGCACCGGCGTGACGACCTACGCCGAAAACATCGGCGTCATGGCCGCGACCAAGATCTACTCCACCGCCGTCTTCCTGGTGGCCGGCTGCATGGCCGTGCTGCTGGGCTTCTCGCCCAAGTTCGGCGCGCTGATCCAGGCGATTCCGCTGCCGGTGATGGGCGGCGTGTCCATCGTCGTCTTTGGCCTGATCGCCGTGGCCGGCGCCAAGATCTGGGTCGACAACAAGGTGGACTTTTCGGACAACAAGAACCTGCTGGTCGCCGCCATCACCCTGGTGCTGGGCACGGGCGACTACACGCTCAAGTTCGGCGACTTCGCGCTGGGTGGCATCGGTACCGCGACCTTTGGCGCGATCGGGCTGTGGGCGCTGATCGGGCGAAAGAAGGCCTGATCAGTCCTGCCGTTCGCAGCGCCCCTGCGCCGTGGCCTGACCGCGAAAGTCGCTGCTCCAGGTCATGGCGGCGGTGTCGATGCGAATGCGTTCGTTGTCCAGCGCGGTGAGCACCGTGGTGCCCTGCACGTTGAAGCTGTAGACGGGCTGGCCGTCGATGGCGACCGACTGCACGCGCTGGTCGTCGAAGGTGATGCGCACGCTGCGCGCCCAGCTGCTGCGCGCCGGCAGGTACACGGCGTCGCACAACAGATCGACCCGGGCGGGCTTGGGTGGTGCCGCCAGCGCCATGCCGCACAGGCCCAGCCCCAGCGCACACAGCAACGGGCCGCGCGGTGGCACGGTCAGCCCTCGCCCTGCGTGGCCAGTCGCTCGCTCTTCCAGTACACGTCATCGCCACCGTTCATGCGGTTGAGCACGCGCGCGAGCACGAACATCAGATCGCTCAGGCGGTTGAGGTACTGGCGTGGCGCTTCCTTGATCGCCTCTTCGTTGCCCAGGGCCACCAGGTGCCGCTCAGCCCGGCGCGCGACGGTTCGGCACACATGGGCCTGGCTGGCGGCGCGGTTGCCAGCGGGCAGGATGAATTCCTGCAGGCGCGGCAGCCGGGCGTTGTACGTCGCCAGGGCTTCGTCCAGCGCCAGTACGGCCTCCGGTTTGAGGAGCTCGTAGCCGGGAATGGACAACTCGCCGCCGAGGTTGAAGAGCTGGTGCTGGATTTCGACCAGCAGCGCGCGCACGTCGGCCGGCAGGTCTTCGCACAGCAGCAGGCCGATGTGGGAGTTGAGTTCGTCCACGTCGCCCATGGCGTGCACGCGCAGGCTGTTCTTGGACACGCGCGCGTTGTCGCCCAGGCCGGTGGTGCCGGCGTCGCCGGTACGGGTGGCGATCTGTGTGAGTCGGTTGCCCATGCGGGAATGTCTCCGAAGAGCGCCCCGATCGGGGCGCGAAGCCGATAATCCGGGCGATTATCCGCGTGGCCTGCGCGCGGGCACGGAGACCGCCATGAACGCCCCCACACACCACCCTCACCTGGCCCCGCAGCCGCAGCTGCGCGAGGTGCCTGCCGCACTGGTCGACGCGCTGCAGCAGCGCTTTGGCGCGCAGTGCTCCACCGCGCTGGCGGTGCGCGAGCAGCACGGGCGAGACGAATCCATCTTCAGCGTGCCGCCGCCCTCGGCCGTGGTGTTTGCCGAATCGACGCAGGACGTGGCCGACGCAGTGAAACTGGCCGCGCAATACAAGGTGCCGGTCATCCCGTTCGGCGTCGGCTCTTCGCTGGAGGGTCATCTGCTGGCCATCCAGGGGGGCATCAGCATCGACGTCAGCCGCATGAACCAGGTGCTGTCGGTCAACGCCGAAGACCTGACGGTGACGGTGCAGCCGGGCATCACGCGCACCGGCGTGAACACCGCGGTCAAGAGCGAAGGCCTGTTCTTCCCCATCGACCCGGGCGCCGACGCGTCCATTGGCGGCATGACGGCCACGCGCGCCAGCGGCACGAACGCGGTGCGTTACGGCACCATGCGCGAGAACGTGCTGGCGCTCGAGGTGGTGACCGCGCAGGGCCAGGTCATCCGCACCGGCACGCGCGCCAAAAAATCATCGGCCGGCTATGACCTCACGCGCCTGATGGTGGGCAGCGAGGGCACGCTGGGCATCGTCACCGAGGTCACGCTCAAGCTCTACCCGCTGCCCGAAGCGATTTCGGCCGCGACCTGCTCCTTCCCCACCATCGAAGCCGCGGTGCGCACCGTCATCCAGATCATCCAGCTGGGCGTGCCGATCGCGCGCTGCGAGCTGATCGACGCCGGCACCGTGCGCATGGTCAACACGCACAGCAAACTGGGCCTGCGCGAGGAACACATGCTGCTGATGGAGTTCCACGGCTCGCCGGCGAGCGTGAAGGAACAGGCCGAAACGGTGCAGGAGATCGCGGCCGAATTCGGCGGCAACGCCTTTGAGTGGGCGACCACGCCGGAAGACCGGACCCGCCTGTGGACGGCGCGACACAACGCCTACTTTGCCGCCATCCAGAGCAAGCCGGGCTGCCGCGCCATCAGCACCGACACCTGCGTGCCCATCAGCCGGCTGGCCGACTGCCTGCTCGACTCGGTGGCCGAAACCGACGCGAGCGGCATCCACTACTTTTTGGTCGGCCATGTGGGCGACGGCAACTTCCACTTCGGCTATTTGATCGACCCGGACAACCCGCAAGAATGCGAAACCGCCGAAGCACTGAACCAGCAATTGGTCAGCCGCGCCCTGCGCTTAGGCGGCACCTGCACCGGCGAGCACGGCATCGGCCTGCACAAGATGGACTTTCTGCGCCACGAAGCCGGTGACGGCGCGGTGGACATGATGCGCACCATCAAGCGGGCACTGGACCCGCACAACATCATGAACCCGGGGAAAATCTTTGTGCTCTGAGCGGCTGTGAACCATCAGCACCGACACCTGCGTGCCGATCAGCCGCCTGGCCGACTGCCTGCTGGACTCGGTGGCCGAAACCGATGCCAGCGGCATTCCCTATTTCCTGGTCGGCCATGTGGGCGACGGCAACTTCCACTTTGGTTACCTGATCGATCCGGACAACGCGGCCGAGTTCGCGGCGGCAGAACAACTCAACCACCAGCTGGTCAGCCGCGCCCAGCGCCTGGGCGGCACCTGCACCGGCGAGCACGGCATCGGTCTGCACAAAATGGATTTCCTGCTCGAGGAGGCCGGTGCGGGCGG
>JBJTNV010000128.1:0-21700 GCA_046074205.1 Hydrogenophaga sp. | reverse complement strand
CGCGACGAGGAGGGTGGCGCGGCCAGGCTGGTGGCGCTCAAGGCCGTGGCGCCCGGTTACCCGTTGCGCGGGAGCCTGCGCGTGGCACCGGGGCCGGACCAGCCCGACACCCCGACCAGCGACGTTCCCGCTGCCGGCACCGCCTGGGTGGACGCCGCCCTGCTGGTGCAGCTGGATCTGAGGATCGGCCAGCCCCTGCTGCTGGGCGACGCCAGTTTTCAGCTGACCCGTGTGATCGTGGTCGAGCCCGACCGTGGTGCGGGCTTCATGAGCTTCGCGCCGCGCGTGATGATCAACGCCGCCGACCTGCCCGCCACCGGCCTGGTGCAACCCGCCAGCCGCCTGACCTACCGCCTGGCCGTGGCCGGGGCCGACCCGCAAGTCAAGCGTTTTGCCGACTGGGCGCAGGCCCAGATCGACCAACCCGGCGTGCGGGGTCTGCGCCTCGAATCGCTGGAGGGCGGCCGGCCCGAGATGCAGCAGACGCTGGCGCGCGCCGAAAAATTCCTCAACCTGGTGGCCCTGCTGGCCGCGCTGCTGTCGGCCGTGGCGGTGGCCATCGCGGCGCGCGGTTTTGCGCAGCGCCACCTGGACGACTGCGCCATGCTGCGCGTGCTCGGCCTGTCGCAGGGCGCCATGGCGCGCGCCTATGCGTTCGAGTTTCTGGTCATCGGCCTGGCCGCCAGCGCGCTGGGCGTGGTCCTGGGCTGGGCGGTGCACCACGTCTTCGTGCTGCTGCTGGCCGGACTGGTGGAGTCGGCCCTGCCGGCCGCCAGCGTCTGGCCCGCGCTGCTGGGCCTGTGCATGGGGCTCACGCTGATGGTGGCCTTCGGCCTGCCGCCCGTGCTGCAGCTGGCGCAGGTGCCGCCGCTGCGCGTGATTCGCCGCGATGTGGGCCAGCTCAAGCCCGGCACGCTGGGGGTGCTGGGGTTGGGCATCGCCGGTTTTGCCGCGCTGCTGCTGGCCGCCAGCCGCGACCTGGTGCTCGGCGGTATCGCGGTGGGCGGTTTTGCGGCGGCGGTGGCGGTGTTTGCGCTCATCAGCTGGGGCGCGGTGAAGCTGCTGCGCGCCAGCGTCAATGAAAACACCGCGCCGCGCGCGCTGGTGCTGGCCACGCGACAGCTCTCGGCCCGCCCGGCCTACGCGGTGGTGCAGATCAGCTCGCTGGCCGTCGGTCTGCTGGCCCTGGTGCTGCTGGTGCTGCTGCGCACCGACCTGATCGCCAGCTGGCGCAACGCCACGCCGCCCGACGCACCCAACCGCTTCGTCATCAACGTGCAGCCCGAGCAGGCCGAGCCCTTCCAGCAGGCGCTGCAGGCCGCCGGGGTGCAGAAGTACGACTGGTTCCCCATGATCCGCGGCCGTCTGGTCACCGTCAACGGCGCCGCCGTGACGCCCGAGCAGTACGCCACCGACCGTGCGCAGCGCCTGGTCGAGCGGGAGTTCAACCTCTCGCACAGTGCTCAGCAGCCGGCGCACAACCAGCTGGTGGCCGGCCGCTGGACGCCCGACGAGGCCGATGGCCTGAGCGTGGAAGAAGGCTTGGCCGACGAGCTGGGCATCAAGCTCGGCGACCGCCTGGGCTTCGATATCGCCGGCCAGGTGGTGGAGCGGCGCATCACCAGCCTGCGCAAGGTGGACTGGTCGTCCATGCGGGTGAACTTCTTCGTCATGTACCCGGTGGCGCAAATGGCCGATGTGCCGGTCACCTACATCAGCGCCTTCCGCGCGCCCGATGCCAAGCCGCAGTTCGACAACGCCCTGGTGCGCGAATTCCCCAACATCACCAATGTGGACATGAGCCAGACCATCGCCCAGGTGCAGCGCGTGCTCGGCCAGGTGATCCGTGCGGTGGAATTCCTGTTCGGCTTCGCACTGGCCGCTGGCCTGGTGGTGCTGCTGGCCACCATCACCGCCACGCGCGGCGAGCGCGAACGCGAATTCGCTGTGCTGCGCGCCGTGGGTGCCGGGTCGAAGCTGCTGCGCGACGTGCAGCGCATCGAGCTGCTGGGCGTGGGCCTGCTGGCCGGCTTCGTTGCCTCGTTGGTGGCCATGGCGGTGGGCTGGGGGCTGGCCAAATACGCCTTCCAGTTCAGCTGGCAGCCACCGCTGCTGGTGCCGCTGCTGGGCAGCCTCTCGGGCGGCGCGCTGGCGCTGGCAGCGGGCTGGTGGGGCCTGCGCAGCGTGCTGAACACCCCTGTCATTGAAACCTTGCGCAAAGCCGCGGCCTGACCATGAACGCCTCCAAACCCGACACCCAACCCGCCACCCCGTTCGAATGGATCGGTGGTGAAGACCGCGTGCGCGCGCTGGTGGACCGCTTCTACGACCTGATGGACATCGAGCCCGGGTACACCGAGCTGCGCGCCAGCCACGGCACCACCCTGGACGACGCGCGCCAGAAGCTGTTCTGGTTCCTGTGTGGCTGGCTGGGTGGACCCTCGCACTACGAAGACCGCTTCGGTCACCCGCGTCTGCGCATGCGGCACATGCCCTTCCAGATCGGCATCCTGGAGCGCGACCAGTGGCTGGCCTGCATGGACCAGGCCATGGGCGAAACCGGTGTGCCTGATGCGCTGCGCTCGCGCCTGCAAGACAGTTTCTTCAGGACTGCCGACTGGATGCGTAACCGGTAAGTACCTCCGCCGTCTGCGGCGTCACCCCCAGGGGACGGAGCCTGCGGCCCGGCAAAGCCGGTTCCACGGCACCCTGGCACCGAGCAGCCAGATGGCGGGCTACCTGCCGGCCGGCTTGAGCAGCACCAGCAGCGCGCCCGCTCCCCCATGGGCCGGGCGCGCCTGAACGAACGCCAGCACCTCGTTCTTCTGTACCAGCCAGCGTTGCACCCGGCTCTTGAGTACCGGGGTCCGGCCCGGCGACCCCAGTCCTTTGCCGTGCACCACGCGCACGCAGCGCAGGCCCAGCGCGTGGGCCTCGCGGACGAAGCCGCCCAGGGCCTCGCGGGCCTCGTCGGTGCGCAGGCCATGCAGGTCGATCTGCCGCTGGATGCTCCAGTGGCCCTCGCGCAGCTTGCGGACCACGTCCGGCCCCAGGCCGGTGCGGCGAAAGCTCAGCGCCTCGTCGGTGTGCAGCAGGGTTTCCACATCGAACTCGTCCGACAGGGCTTCCCGCATCACGGCCTGTTCGTCCTGCTGGCGTTGCCGCGGCGTTGGCTCCACGGGGGGTGGAAGGTGGTGCACGCGGTGCGCAGTCTTGAGCGCCTGCACCGGTCCGACGGCCAGTTCGAACTGACGCCGTTGCCGGTCGGCCTGCAAGGCGCGCTCGCGTTCGGCGGCCCGCGCAGCCGTCTCGGCGGCCACGCGCTGCGCGATCACTTTCTGCAGGTGTTTGAGCTCGGCAAGAGAGCGCACTTTCATGATCCGTGCATTCTCGCGCAGGCGAGAAGCCCTTCAGACCAGGCCAAGTTCGGCCATGGACGCGGCCTGATCGCGCGTGACGATGAAGTGGTCCAGCACGCGCACGTCCACCAGCGACAGTGCCGCCTTGAGCGATTGGGTGAGCGCTTCATCGGCCCGGGAAGGACGCGCTTCTCCGCTGGGGTGGTTGTGCGCCAGCACCACGGCGGCCGCGTGGTGATGCAGGGCGCGCAGCACCACTTCGCGCGGGTAAACGCTGGTCTGTGTGAGCGTGCCGCGGAACAGCTCTTCCAGGGCCAGCAGGCGGTTCTGGCTGTCCAGGAAGAGGACGCAGAACACCTCGTGCGTGCGTGCGCCCAGCTGCAACTGCAGGTAGTGGCGCACGGCTGCCGGGCTGTCGAACAATGGCCGCTGCTGCAGCTGCTGTGCCAGGGCGCGGCGTGCGAGCTCCAGCACGGCCACCACCTCGGCTCGCTTGGCCGGCCCCAGCCCCTTGATGACCGACAGGGCGTCAGCCCCGGTGTGCAGCAGGCCGGCGACACCGCCAAAGCGGTCCAGCAGTTCCTGCGCCAGCTGCAGCACATGCTTGCCGGCCATGCCGGTGCGCAGCAGCAGAGCCAGCAGTTCGGCATCGCTCAGGGCTGATGGACCGCGCGCCAGCAGCTTCTCGCGCGGGCGTGCTTCGCTGGGCAGACTCTTGAGGCCGGAGGGGGTGGCAGTGCCTTCCATGTGGTTTTCCTCCCGTGGTCCGGCCGCTTTTTACAATAGCGGGCTGTTCGCGAGGCGCCATTTCTGGGGCCGGCGTTCTCCGGCAAGGTCGCCGGGTTGACCTTCATCCCCATTCCGTCCATGCCACACGTCCAGGAAGGCTCCTTTCTCACCCTGCATTACCGGCTTTCGGGGCCACAGGGTCAGGTCATCATCGACACCTTCGCGGCCGGACAACCCGCCACGCTGAGCCTGGGCAGCGGCGAACTCTCGCCCGCGCTGGAGCAGCGCCTGCTGGGGCTGGAGGAAGGCACGACCACCGTGATCGAGCTGGCCGCCGGCGAGGCCTTCGGCGAGCGCCAGCCCGAGATGGTGCAGTGGGTGGCGCGCAAGCTGCTCAACCAGCTCGGCGACCCGCACGAGCAGTACGCCGTGGGCGACGTGGTGCAGTTCCCCACCCCCGACGGTCTGGGCAGCTACGCCGGATCGGCCGTGGAAGTGGCGCCCGACGGCGCGGTGCGCTTCGACTTCAACCATCCGCTGGCGGGCCAACCGGTGACGTTCGAGGTCCAGTTGATCGGGGTGCTCTGATGAGCGAGATTCTTCTTGCAGAACCGCGCGGTTTCTGCGCCGGGGTGGACCGCGCGATCGAGATCGTCGAGCGCGCACTGGCCAAGTTCGGCCGGCCCATCTATGTGCGCCACGAAATCGTGCACAACACCTACGTGGTCAACGACCTCAAGGCCCAGGGCGCGATCTTCATCGAGGAACTGGACGAGGTGCCGCCCGGCGCCACGCTGGTGTTCTCCGCCCACGGCGTGAGCCAGGCGGTGCAGAAAGAGGCCGAGCGCCGCGGCTTTCGCATCTTCGACGCCACCTGCCCGCTGGTGACCAAGGTGCACGTGGAAGTGGCCAAGCTGTTCAAGGAAGGCTACGAGTTCCTCATGATCGGCCACAAGGGCCACCCCGAGGTCGAAGGCACCATGGGCCAGCTCAGCGAAGGCATCCACCTCGTCGAGGACATCGACGACGTGGCCAAGGTGCAGCCCAAGCAGACCGATCTGCTCGCGGTGGTGACGCAGACCACGCTGAGCGTGGACGACACGGCCGGCATTCTGGCTGCCGTCAAGGCACGCTTTCCCAAGGTGCGCGAACCCAAGCAGCAGGACATCTGCTATGCCACGCAGAACCGGCAGGACGCGGTCAAGCTGCTGAGCCCGCAGGTGGACATTGTCATCGTGGTCGGCAGCCCGACCAGTTCCAACAGCAACCGCCTGCGAGAAGTGGCGCACCGCCTGGGTACCGAGGCCTACATGGTCGACAACGCCAGCGAGCTCAAGCCCGAATGGTTCCATGGCAAGCAGCGCGTGGGCCTGACCGCCGGCGCCTCGGCGCCCGACATCCTGGTGCAGCAGGTCATTGACCGTCTGCGTGAACTGGGTGCGATCTCGGTTCGCAAGCTCGACGGCATCACCGAGACGATCAAGTTTCCGTTGCCCAAGGGTCTCAAGATCGGGGGCGACAGTGCCCTCCAGCATCTGCACTGAGGCCGCTGCCTACAATCCCCGAATGCTTGACATCCTTCTCCTCCGCAAAGACCTGGACGCCGTCGTCGCGCGCCTGGAAACCCGCAAAAGCCCGCAGCCCTACCTCGATGTGTCCGCCTACCAGGCGCTGGAACACGAGCGCAAGGCCTTGCAGACCCGCACCGAAGCGCTGCAGGCCCAGCGCAACAGCCTTTCCAAACAGATCGGCATGCTCAAGGGCAAGGGCCAGCACGCCGAGGCCGATGCCGCGATGGCCCAGGTGGGTGAAATGAAGGCTGAACTCGAAGCCTCGGCCGCGCGGCTGGACGTGATCCAGGGCGAGCTGCAAACCCTGCTGCTGGCCGTGCCCAACCTGCCGCACGAGAGCGTGCCGGTGGGCGCGGGCGAAGAAGGCAACGTGGTCGTGCGCAGCTGGGGCACACCGAAGACCTTTGACTTCCCGGTTCGCGACCACGTGGACATCGGCGAGAAACTGGGTCTGGACTTCGACACCGGTACCAAGCTGGCCGGCTCGCGTTTTACCTTCATGCGCGGGCCCATCGCCCGCCTGCACCGCGCGCTCGCGCAGTTCATGCTGGACACGCAGACCCAGCAGCACGGCTACACCGAGTGCTACACGCCCTACATCGTCAACGCCGACACGCTGCGCGGCACCGGCCAGCTGCCCAAGTTCGAGGCCGACCTGTTCGCCGCCAACAAGGGCGGTCAGGAAGGCGCGGACGAGAACCAGGCGCTGTACCTGATCCCGACCAGCGAGGTGACACTGACCAACGTGGTGCGCGACACCGTGCTGGCCGAAGCCGACCTGCCCATCAAGATGACGGCGCACACCCCGTGCTTCCGTTCCGAAGCCGGCAGCGCCGGTCGACACGCGCGGGATGATCCGCCAGCACCAGTTCGACAAGGTCGAGATGGTGCAGATCGTGCACCCCGACAAGAGCGACGAAGCGCTGGAAGAAATGACCGGCCACGCCGAAGCCATTCTGCAGAAGCTGGGCCTGCCCTACCGCGTGATGAGCCTGTGCACCGGCGACATGGGTTTTGGTGCCAGCAAGACCTACGACCTGGAAGTCTGGGTGCCGGCCCAGGGTGCCTACCGCGAGATCAGCTCGGTCTCCAACTGCGAGGCCTTCCAGGCGCGTCGCCTGCAGGCCCGCTTCAAGAACGCCCAGGGCAAGAACGAGCTGGTGCATACCCTCAACGGCTCCGGCCTGGCCGTGGGCCGCGCGCTGGTGGCGGTGCTGGAGAACTGCCAGAATGCCGACGGCAGCGTCACCGTGCCCGAGGTGCTGCGACCCTACCTGGGCGGGGTGGAGCGGCTGGCAGCCTGAGCCCGGAAGGGCGACCAAAGAAAAAGCCCGGCATTGCCGGGCTTTTCAATGTGTGGCGGAGAAGGAGGGATTCGAACCCTCGGTACAGTAGAAACTGTACGCCGGATTTCGAATCCGGTGCATTCGACCACTCTGCCACCTCTCCGCGGTCAAGCCCAGCATTCTAGCAGGCCCGGCGGCGTCATGGCATGGTCACTTCTCCAGAAGGCCTGCCGTTCGCGCCAGGTGACTGGCCTGTGAGCGGCTTTTGACGTTCAGGCGCCGGAAGAGTCGCCACAGGTGAACTTTGACGGTGTGCTCGCTGATCTGCAGTTGCTCGGCAATGTCCCGGTTGGACAAGCCCCGGTCGAGCATGACCAGCAGCTGTTTCTGACGTTTGGAGAGTTTTTCCGGAATGGTCGGGGCGTTTTCGTCTTCGGGTTCCTCGGCCAGGAATTCCTTGAGCACCTTGGCAATCTGGCTGGCGCCTGCCGACTTTTCGACGTAAGCGTCAGCGCCGGCCTCACGGGCCAGGTCTTCGTAGTCCGAAGCGGCAGAGGCAGAGAGCACGATCAGCGACGTGTCGGGCAGTATCTGGCGGATTTCGCGCACCCCGGACACGCCGTTGGTGTCCGGCAGTTTGAGGTCCAGGCAGACCAGCTCGGGTTCACCATGTTCGGCGATGGCCTTGCTGACGGATGCCAGGCGTTCGAGTTCCACCACCTGAGCGGACGCCCGCAGGCGGCGCAGCAGCATCACGATGGCCTCTCGCATCAGTGGATGATCGTCAACGACAAAGATGCTCATGTAAGTAACCCCGAAGACAAGCGCTGGTGCGCGAGGATACGGCATCCACAACGGGGTGGCGTGTCCCGTGCGGTGCCGTGCCGGTGTCCTGATCGTTGGCTCCCGTGCCGGCAGGGCATGGGACAAAAACCAGAACCTCTGTTTTTCAGGTCTGTGCGAAGAAGGCGAGTGCGGCCTGAATGCGTTCGGCTTCAGCTGTGCAGACCAGGCGATCAGCCATCGGGCTCAGTGCGGCCGCCCCTTCCTTTTGCAGCGTCGCCACGGACTGGGCGGCGTCCCGGGGTGAGGTGAACCCCGTGCTGTGCAGCAGCTCCTGGCCTTTGGCATCGAGCAGCTTGAAGTAATACAGGCCGTCGCTTTCACGGTATTGCTTGAAACAGGGCACGGCCGTCTTGGCGGCTTTGGCCGGGCGGACCTGGTCTGCGGTGCCCACCAGCGGGCGCAGACCGACGGCGTGGCGCAGCCGTGCGGTGAAGGCCGTGGCTTCGGCGCGGGCTTTTGCCGCACCGGTTTTGAGGATGTGTTCGATGCGCGCCGGATCGCACATGAGCGCTTCGTAGACGCTGCGCAGGGGGGCGATCTCGTGGTCCAGGCGTTCGAACAGGCGTTCCTTGGCTTCACCCCAGGCGATGCCGTCGGCAAAGGCATGCGCGAATGCTGCGGTTTCCTCGTTGCTGGCAAAGGCCTGGAACAGCTGGAACACGGCTGAGCCTTCAGTGGACTTGGGTTCGCCGGGCACTCGCGAGTCGGTCACGATGCCCATGATGAGCTTGCGCAACTGATCCCGCGGCACGAACAGCGGGATGGTGTTGTCGTAACTCTTGCTCATCTTGCGGCCGTCCAGGCCGGGCAGAGTGGCCACGTGCGCCTCGATCACGGCCTCGGGCAGTGTGAAATGCTCACCGTACAGGTGGTTGAAGCTGGCGGCGATGTCGCGCGCCATTTCGATGTGCTGGATCTGGTCGCGCCCGACCGGTACCTGATGGGCGTTGAACATCAGGATGTCGGCCGCCATCAGCACCGGGTACATGAACAGGCCGGCGGTCACGCCAGCATCCGGGTCGTCACCGCTGGCGTTGTTCTTGTCCACGGCAGCCTTGTAGGCGTGGGCGCGGTTGAGCAGTCCCTTGCCGGTGACACAGGTCAGCAGCCAGGTCAGCTCGGGGATTTCGGGGATGTCGGACTGGCGGTAGAAGGTGACCTTGTCCGGGTCCAGACCGCAGGCCAGCCAGGTGGCCGCGATCTCCAGTGTGGAGCGCTGCACCCTCGCCGGTTCACCCACCTTGATCAGGGCGTGGTAGTCGGCCAGGAAATAGAAATTGCGGGTGTCGGCTTGGCGGCTGGCGCGCACGGTGGGCCGGATGGCACCGACGTAGTTGCCCAGGTGCGGAGTGCCCGAGGTGGTGATGCCGGTGAGGACGCGACGCTGGCTCATGGAAAACAGATCAGAAAAGCAGATAACGCAGGGGGGTCAGCAGCAGCTCGATGGCGCGGCTGGTGATCAGCATCAGCGGACGCATCCAGAACTGGCTGACCACGCCGGTGAGCACCAGCGCCATGACGATGAAAAAGCCCCAGGGCTCCACGCGCGAGACTTGCCAGGCCAGGGGTTGTGGCAACAGGCCGACGAGGATGCGGCCACCGTCCAGCGGCGGCAGCGGAAACAGGTTGAAGGCGAACATCACCAGGTTGACCAGCACGCCCGCTTCACACATGGCGGTGAAGAAGCGTTCGTTCACCCCGGCAAAAATCAGCAGGTACAGCAGCAGGGTCCAGCCCAGCGCTTGCGCCAGATTGGCCCCCGGGCCCGCCAGGGCGACCCAGACCATGTCCTTCTTGGGGTGACGCAGGCGACCGAAATTCACGGGTACCGGTTTGGCGTAACCGAACAGGAACGCGCCCGCGGTGGCGAAATACAGCATCAGCGGCATCGCGATGGTGCCCAGCGGATCGATGTGCTTGAGCGGGTTGAGTGTGATGCGACCGAGCAGGTGAGCGGTCGGGTCACCGAAATGCCGTGCCGCGTAGCCGTGCGCCGCCTCGTGCACCGTGATGGCGAACAGCACCGGCAGCGCGTAGATGGCGATGGTCTGGATGATCTGGGCGAAATCCATGGCGTTACGGATCAAACGCTTATTGTCCCAGATGCCGGCAGCGATGCCTGTGCCGGACGGGGCGCTGCTTCACAGGCCCAGCAGTGACAACGGTCCCTGGCCCACACGCACGACTTCGGGTTCGCCACCGTTGCCCATGGGGGTGAGGTCGATCACGGTGCTGGGTTCGAGCGCGCAGGCGCCAGCGGCCAGCACGCCATCGACCTCGTGTTCAAAACGCTCGCGGATGGCCTCGGCCTCATTCATGGGCATGGATTCCCCTGGCGGTATGAGCGTGGTGGCCAGCAGCGGCGCGTTGTGCAGGTCCAGCAGCATCAGCAAGGTCTTGTGGTCGGGCACGCGCAGTCCGATGGTCTTGCGCGAGGGGTGGCTCAGTCGCCGTGGCACTTCCTTGCTGGCCTCCAGAATGAAGGTGTAGGCGCCGGGCGTGGCCGCTTTGAGCAGCCGGTACTGCCGGTTGTCCACCCGGGCATAGCTGGCCAGCTCGCTCAGGTCGCGGCAGAGCAGGGTCAGGTGGTGTTTGTCGTCCACCTGGCGGATGCGGCGCAAGCGGTCGGCCGCGGCTTTGTCGTCCAGGTGGCAGACCAGGGCATAGCTCGAATCTGTGGGCACCGCCAGCACGCCGCCTTTGTCCAGCAGCTGTACCGCCTGCCTGAGCAGCCGGGGTTGGGGGTTGTCGGGATGGACTTCGAAGAACTGGGACATGGTGGGGTGGTGCCGGCCGGGACCGCGCGGTGTGCCGCTCAGGTCGTGGGCCACATGGCCGGTCCGCTGCGGGCGCAGAGGACGGGGGTTACTGGATACGGGCGCCCAGCCGAGTCCAGACCGGGGTGAGCGTGCCGGGCAGGTCGGGCAGCCGGCCCAGGTCGGTGTGGCTTTCGTCGGGGCTGTGGAAGTCGCTGCCGCGCGAGGCGAGCAGATCGAATTCCTGGCAGAAGCCGGTGTACTTGATCACATCCGCCGCGCTGTGCGCGCCGGTCACCACCTCCACAGCCTCGCCGCCCAGGGCCTTGAACTCGGTGAACAGCGCATATTCCTCAGTGGGGGTGAAGTTGTAGCGGCCGGGGTGGGCGATGACGGCGATGCCGCCGGCTCCGGTGATCCAGGCGACGGCGTCGCGCAGGGTGGCCCAGCGGTGCGGCACGAAACCGGGCTTGCCTTCGGTGAGGTATTTGCGAAACACCTCCCCGGTATCGCTGCAGGCGCCGATTTCCACCAGGTAGCGTGCAAAGTGCGATCGCGAGATCAGTTCCGGGTTGCCCACGTACTTGAGTGCGCCCTCGAAGACGTTGGGAATGCCCGCCCTGGCGAGATCGTCGCTCATGTCGCGGGCGCGCTCCTCGCGGCCGCCGCGTGTACGGCGCAGGCCTTCCACCAGTGCTGGTGCGGTGTGGTCAAAGCCCAGACCGACGATGTGCACCGTGGTGCCGGCGAAGGTGACTGAAATTTCGGCGCCGGTGAGGTAGGGCAGGTTCACCGCGCGAGCGGCGGCGATGGCGCGGTCCTGTCCGCCGACCTCATCGTGGTCGGTGAGCGACCACAGTTCCACGCCCTGCAGCCTGGCGCGCTGCGCCAGTGCTTCGGGGGTGAGGGTGCCGTCGGAGACGACAGAATGGCAGTGCAGGTCGGCGTTGAGGAGATGGCCCATCCCGGCATTCTAGGTTTGGCACGCGCCGCTGGCCATCAGCCCGTGTTTCGCAGTCCGGCGGCGATGCCATTGATGGACAGGTGGATGCCCCGGCGGACTTTTTCATCCCGCCCAGGGTCATTTTCGCCCGCGCGGTAGCGCCGGATCAGCTCGACCTGCAGGTGGTGAAGCGGGTCGATGTAGGGGAATCGGTGGCGCATCGACCGTTGCAGCGCAGCGTTGTCCTGCAGGCGCTGTGGCTTGCCCGTGATCATGGCCAGCGCCTCGCTGGTCCGGTGCCATTCGGACTCGATGGCGGTGAACACCCGGGTGCGCAGCGTTTTCTCGGGGACCAGTTCGGCATAACGGGTGGCCAGTGCCAGGTCGCTTTTGGCCATGACCATGTCCATGTTCGACAGCAGCGTGCTGAAGAACGGCCACTGCCTGAACATCTTCTGCAGCAGGGTTTTCCGGGCGGCCAGTCCCCTCGCGCCGTTGGCGTGCAGGAAACCGTGCACCGCCGAGCCAAAGCCATACCAGCCTGGCAGCGTCAGCCGGCACTGGCCCCAGCTGAAGCCCCAGGGGATGGCGCGCAAGTCTTCAATCTTCTGTGTTGCCTTGCGTGAAGCCGGGCGCGAGCCGATGTTGAGCTCGGCGATCTCGCGGATGGGGGTGGCCGCGAAAAAGTAGTCGGCAAAGCGCGGCGTTTCATACACCAGCGCGCGATAGGCCTGCATGCTGGCCGTGGAGAGGTCGGCGGCAGCCTCGAGGAAAGCCTTGGGGGCGTTGCGTGTGGGTTGCAGCAGCGTGGCTTCCAGTGTCGCTGCCACCAGGGTTTCCAGGTTGCGACGGCCGATTTCCGGGTTGGCGTATTTGGAGCCAATCACCTCGCCCTGCTCGGTCAGGCGGATCTGGCCGCGAACGGTGCCGGGCGGCTGGGCGAGGATCGCCTGATAGCTGGGACCGCCGCCGCGGCCGACGGTGCCGCCTCGGCCGTGGAACATGCGCAGACGGATGCGTTTGCAGGGCGCCGCTGCGTCCGGTGGGTGCGCCGTGCCGGCAGCGGTGTCGATGGAACCCGTTGGACTGTCTTGTGCGTTCAGGCGGTCGAACAGTTCGACCAGTGCGATCTCGGCGCGGTAGAGCTCCCAGTTGCTGGTGAGGATGCCGCCATCCTTGTTGCTGTCGGAGTAGCCGAGCATGATGTCCTGCTCGCTGTAGCCGCTGGGTGTACCCCGCTGCACCATGGCCCGAACGCCGGGCAGGGCGTAGTAGTCGCGCATGATGGGTGCCGCGTTGCGCAGGTCTTCGATGGTCTCGAACAGCGGCACCACGATCAGGTCGGCCGTCGCACCTTCGGTCAGGAGGCCGCGCATCAGGCCCGCTTCCTTTTGCAGCAGCAGTACCTCCAGCAGGTCGCTCACCGTTTCGGTGTGGCTGATGATGGCGTGGCGGATGGCGTCTTCACCAAAGGCCTCGCGCCCCTGGCGGGCCGTCTCGAAGATGGCCAGTTCGCTCAGCGCGTGCGCCGAATATTCGGCGCCGGGGACGCGCAGTGGTCGCGCGTCGTTCAGCTGGCGCAGCAGAAGGGCTCGTTTGGCGTCTTCCGACAGGGCGCTGTAGTCGGACTCGATGCGGGCGGTGGCCAGCAGCTCGGCCACGACCTCCTCGTGCTTGTCCGAGCTTTGGCGCAGGTCGACCGTCGCCAGGTGAAAACCGAACACCTGCACCGCGCGGATCAGCGGCTTGAGGCGGCCGCGCGCCAGCGATGCGCCGTGGTGGAGCAGCAGCGAAGTTTCGAGGGTGCGCAGATCAGCCAGCAGTTCGTCGGCACGGCGGTAGGGGTCCTGCGGGGCGACCGCGTGGCGCGCCGCTTCCCCGCCCGTCAGCTGCGTCAGGGTGGCCGCCAGGCGGGCGTACATGCCGGTCAGGGCGCGCCGGTAGGGCTCGTCCTGCCGGTGGTCGTTGGTGTCGGGAGAGCGCTCGGCCAATGCACGCATCGCGGGCGTGACGCTGGTGAGGATGGCCGACATCGACAGTTCACCACCGAGCAGGTGCAGTTGCGTGAGGTAGTGGCGCAGCACCACCTCGGACTGGCTGCGCAGGGCCAGCTGCAGCGTGGGGGCGACCACGTTGGGGTTGCCGTCACGGTCACCGCCGATCCATTGGCCCATGCGCAGAAAAGGGGCAATGCCTTCGGCGGCGGCGGTGCCCAGTCCTTCCTCCAGATCGCGGTACAGGCGCGGAATCTCGCTCAGGAAGGTCGCCTGGTAGTAGCTCAGCGAGTTTTCGATCTCGTCGGCCACGGTCAGTTTGGTAAAGCGCAGCAGCCGCGTTTGCCACAGCTGGGTGACCCGGGCGCGCAGCTGCTGCTCGTTGTCGGCCAGCTCGCGTGGCAGCAGGTGTTCGCGTTCGGCCAGCTGTCGGGCGATGGCGCGTTCGGCATCCAGAATGCTCTTGCGCTGCACCTCGGTGGGGTGTGCGGTGAGCACGGGCGAGATATGCGCGTGCGACAGGGTCTCGACGATGGTGGCCGGTGCAATGCCGGCCTTGTGCAGGCGCTGCAGGGTCATGGGCAGGCTGCCTGCCTGCAGCTCACCTGCGCGTTCGTGTACCGCCCGGCGACGGATATGGTGCCGGTCCTCGGCCAGGTTGGCCAGATGGCTGAAGTAGGTGAAGGCGCGGATCACGCTGACGGTCTGTTGGCCCGACAGGCCCTTGAGCAACCGCTTGAGTGCCTTGTCGGCCGAGGCGTCGGCATGACGGCGGAACGCCACCGAGAGCTGCCGGATCTGCTCGATCAGGTCGAACATGGCCTGTCCTTCCTGTTCCCGGATCACCTCACCCAGGATGCGGCCCAGCAGACGGATGTCGTCGATCAGCGGCTGGTCCTTGTCGGGGGCGCCTGCGCGGCGGGAGGGGGTGGCAGCGGCGGAGCGCACGGGAGAACGGCTCATGGCGTGTCGGGCAGAAGTGCTGAATTTTTAGGCAACGCCCATGCTAGCATTCCCGGCTGCCTTTTCCGTTACCAAACGGGTACCAAATCGGCCTGCAGGCCGCATGGCGCCTGATTTTTTGACCTTCATCGTGACGACTTCCCATACCGACGCGGGCCTTTCCATCACCATCGCCACGCGCGAAAGCCGTCTCGCCCTCTGGCAAGCGGAACATGTACAGGCCCTCCTGCAGGCGCTGGGGCACCGGGTGGGGCTGCTCGGCATGACCACCCGGGGAGACCAGATTCTCGACCGCAGTTTGTCCAAGGTCGGCGGCAAGGGGTTGTTCGTCAAGGAACTGGAGGTGGCCCTGGAAGAGGGGCGGGCCGACATTGCGGTGCATTCGCTCAAGGACGTGCCCATGGACCTGCCTGCCGGCTTCGCCCTGGCCTGCGTCATGGAACGCGAAGACCCGCGCGACGCCTGGGTCTCGCCGCACTGCGCGGGACTGTCCGACCTGCCAGCCAATGCGGTGATCGGTACCTCGAGCCTGCGTCGTGTGGTGCTGCTGCGCGACGCGCTCGACGCCTTGGGGCGTCAGGATGTGCGGATCGAGCCGCTACGCGGCAATCTCGACACCCGCCTGCGCAAGCTGGATGACGGCCAGTACCACGCCATCGTGCTGGCGGCTGCCGGCCTCAAGCGGCTGAATCTGTCGTCGCGCATTCGCCAGGTCTTCGAGCCTTCGCAATCGCTGCCGTCAGCCGGGCAGGGGGCGCTGGGCATTGAAGTGCGATCCGACCGGGTCGATCTGATCGAAGCGCTCCAACCGCTGGTGCACCTGCCCTCCTGGTGGCGCGTGGCGGCCGAGCGGACGGTTTCCCGTGCAATGGGGGGCAGCTGTTCCATGCCGCTGGCCGCCTATGCGCAGTGGGTCGACGGTACGACCGACACCCTGCGGCTGGACGCTGCCTGGGGCGACCCGCAAGGCCAAGCGGCGCTGGTGCGGGTTGGCGAACAAGCCGTGGTGCGATCACTGGACGACGCCGAGGCACTGGGCCAGCGGGTGGCGACGGCGCTGCGTGCTGCGGGTGCGCGGCCACCGCTCCCGGAGGTGTGAGGCCTTGACCTCGGCCACCGACCCTTCTGCGGGTGCGGGTCCGGTGCTGCGGCAGCTGATCGTCACCCGCCCGGCGCGCGAGGCGGCGGACTGGGTGAGCCGTCTGCAGGCTGCAGGCTGGCCCGCGCTGGCACTGCCCCTCATCCGCATCGACGAACCCCGATCAGCCAGCGCACGCACGCCATTGGATCGGTGCCGGGCGCAGTGGGCAGACTACGATGCCTTGATGTTTGTCAGCGGCGAGGCCGTTCGCCACTTTTTTTCGGCGCCTGCGATACCCCCAGTGCCCCCGGCCAACCGCACCCGCTTCTGGGCACCCGGTCCGGGCACGGCGCGGGCGCTGGCGGCTGCGCTGACTGCCCTGGGCCTGGCGCCCGACCGCATTGACGTGCCGCCGGCCGATGCCGGTCAGTTTGATTCCGAGTCGCTGTGGCCCGTGGTCGCGCCGCAGTTGCGGTCGGGCACGCGCGTGCTCATCGTGCGCGGTGCCAGCGTGGGCGATGCGTCCCAGCCGGCGGTCACCGGGGGAACCGGTCGGGACTGGCTGATTCGCCAGTGCGAGCAGGCTGGGGCGTCGGTTCGGTCCGTGGCCGCGTACGAGCGCCTCGCACCGCTCTGGGGGCCTGCCGAACAGGCCATCGCGCAACAGGGGCAGGCGCCGGGTTCGGTCTGGCTGTTCAGCAGTTCAGAGGCCCTGGATCATCTGCTGTTGGCCGAGCCCCGGGCGTGCTGGGGCGGGGCTCAGGCGCTGGTGACGCACCCGCGCATTGCGACCCGTGCACGGGAGGCAGGTTTCGGGCAGGTGCTGCAGACCCGGCCGGCACTGGACGACGTGGTCCGCACCCTAGAATCCCGCTGGAGCCACCCATGACCGAGACACCGCCGATTGCCAGCCCCGGGGCACCGCCCCAGCCCGACACCCCACGCAGCGCCATGCCCTTGCCGGTTGTGCGTCCTTCCTCATGGCCCGTGGGGCTCGCCCTGCTGCTGGCCTTGATGGCCCTGGTGATGGCCGCGCTGGTGTGGCAGCGGCTGAACCTGACACAACAGGAGCTGGCCCGCCGCCAGCAGGACGTGCAGGTCCGCGCTGCCCAGGCAGTGGAACGGGCGCAGCAGGCCGAAGCGCTGGCGCAAGAGCTGCAGGCGCGTCTGGCGGTGGCCGAGGTGAAGCTGTCGGAGGTGGTGCTGCAGCGCAGCCAGCTGGACGAACTCATGCTCAGTCTGTCGCGCTCACGCGACGACAACCTGGTTCAGGATCTCGAATCGGCGTTGCGGCTGGCCTTGCAACAGGCGCAGCTGACCGGCAGTGCGCAGCCCTTGCTGTCGGCCCTGCAGGCGGCGGACAAGCGCATCGCCCGTGCCGCGCAACCGCGCCTGAACCCGGTCCAGCGTGCCGTGGCGCGCGACATTGCCCGCTTGCAAAGCGCAGAACTGACCGATGTGCCGTCGCTGGTCGAGCGGCTGGGCGAACTCGCGCGAGCGGTGGACCAGTGGCCGCTGATCCCCGATATCGGCGCGGCGGTCGGTGGCGGAGCAACCCCGTCCTTGCCGGCCACGGCGCAGTCGCCGACCGTGGCTGGTGCCGACACCCGCTGGTGGCAGGGCTGGGACCGGGTGTGGCGTGACCTGCTGCAAGGGCTGCGCGATCTCGTGCGGGTTAGCCGCATCGACCATCCCGAAGCGGCGCTGCTCGCGCCGGGCGAAGGCTTTTTCCTGCGCGAGAACCTCAAGCTGCAGTTGCTCAACGCGCGTCTGGGCTTGCTGGCACGTCAGCCGGTGTCGGCCCAGGCCGACCTTCTGGCCGTCGAGGCGCTGCTCAACCGTTACTTCCATCGCGAGTCGGCAAGCGTCCAGGCTGCCCTGGTCACCCTGAAGCAGCTGCGCCTGCAAATGTCGCCGGTGGACGTGCCGCGCCCTGACGAGACCCTGGCGGCCCTTGCCGCTGCGGCCGGGGGACGCTGATGTCCCGGCGCTCTGAATCTGGCGCCATGCGCAGCGTGTTCTGGCTGCTGGGGCTGGCGGCCGTGGCGGTGGCCCTGGCCCTGCTGATGGGACGCAACCAGGCCATGGTCACCCTGTTCTGGCCGCCGCAGCGCTACGACGTAGCCTTCAATTTTGTGGTCTTCGCGCTGATCGCGTTGTTCGTGCTGCTCTACCTGGCCTTGCGGGCCATCGCCCTGGTGCGCGGGTTGCCGGTACAAGCGCGGCGCTGGCGTGCCCAGCAGTTGGAGCGGTCGGCCGTGGCCGCAGTGCTCGATGCGCTGTCCAACCTCCTGGCGGGGCGCTTCGTGCGTGCGCAGGCGGCTGGCCTGAATGCGCTGGAACGGCTCAACGCCCTGCCCGCAGTGCAATGGGCACAGAGGGAGCCATTGCAGCTGCTGGCACACCTGCTGGTGGCCGAGAGCGCCCAGGCCTTGCAGAACCGCAGCGTGCGGGACGAGCACCTGCAGGCGGCCCTGCACCCCACGTTGGCCGAAGCGGTGCCGGTGGCGCACGAAGGTGCGCTGCTGCGGGCCGTGCGCTGGGCGATCGAGGACCGCGAGGCCGGTCTGGCCCGCAACCGCCTGCGTGAGCTGCCGCAGGGCGCGGCCCGCCGCGTGCTGGCGCTGCGGCTGAAACTGCGCGCCGCCCGCCTGGACGGCGCTACGGTCGACGCTTTGGAAACCGCACGTCTGCTGGCCAAACACCGTGCCTTCTCCCCTGAAGCATCGCGCAGCCTGCTGCGCAGTCTGGGGCTGGATGCCTTGCGCGAAGCCCGGGATGCAGCTCAGCTGGACGCGGTGTGGCAGCGGCTGGATGAGCGCGAACGTGCCATGCCCGAGCTGGTACTGGCCGCTGCGGAACGGGCCAATGCCCTGGCGCGGCAGGGCGATGCCGCTGAACAGGCCGAAGCGGCCCGCCGCGTGCGTGGCTGGCTGGACACCCTGTGGACGCCCTGGCCGCAGAACGATCATGCCCGGCAACGCCAGCTGGTGTTGCTGCTCGAACCCGGGCTGCCGTCGCTCGATGCGGCCTGGCTGGCGCGACTGGAGCAGTGTCTGCGCGAGTATCCCGGCAACCCGTGCCTGCAGTACATCGCCGGACAGGCGTTCATGCATCGGCAGCTTTGGGGCAAGGCAGCCCAGCTGCTGGGGCAGGCCAGCCACAGCCTGCAGGATGTGCTGCTTCTGCGCCGCACCTGGTGTGCGCTGGCGCGGCTGGCCGAAGAGCGGGGCGACGCCGAGGCCGCGCAGGCGGCCTGGAAGCGGGCGGCCCTGCTCGACGACGCCTGAGTCGACGGGCGCCCGCATGGCGCCCCGCGCAGCATTCGTTCGGCCAGACAAAACGCCGGCGATGGCCGGCGTTTCGTAGGGGGTGGACCACCGGGCGTTCGCGCGAAGGCGCTGGCCCGGCGGGGGCCTCAGGCAGTCTCGAAGGGCAGCGGCATGTTGCGCAAATCCTTGCGTGTTTCCACCAGCACCAGCGGGCCTTCATCGATCAGCACCACGGGCTTCGGTTCGCGGGGCACGCGAACAGGCAGCGGTTCCGCCGCAATGGCCGCCTGAGCCGCCGCCACCTTGCCAGCGTCCGAGTTGACCCACTCCAGACCGCATGCCTGGGCGATGCGGTTGAGTTCTTCCACGGACACGGTGTAGGGCTGAACCTTGGGCAGACCCTGGGGGGCGGCCGCCACCGGACGCTGGGCAGGGGCTGCGGTTCGCGGCGCATCGGGAAGGCTTTCGGGCGCAGCAGCGGGTGCAGTGGCCGTTGCTTCGGTGGCCAGCGGTGCGGCGTCATGGGGTTGTGGCGGCAGCGTGAAGTAGCTGCTGCGCACGGGCGCTTGCGCGGAGTCGGTGTCGACAACCGTCGCGGCCACCACCTCGGCGCCGGAGTCATCACCCGTGCCGGGCTCGCGCGCAGCGCGGTCGCGGCGGTCGCGGCCATAGCGGTCACGGCTGCGGCGCTCGCGCGGCGCACGCTGGACGCCGCTCTCGCCATCGGCCGCCTCTGCGGTGCCGTCCGGGCGGACGTCCGTCAGCGTTTCGTCGATCTGCCGTGTGGACAGATCGCCCGGGACAGATGAGCCCGCGTCCGTGCCCTCAGCGCGTCGGCGGTTGTCGGTGCGCGGACGGCGCTCGCGGCGCTGGCCTTCACCCGTCTCCGGTGCTGCGGCCACTTCGCTGCCCTGCACGGCCCCCAGGGCCTGCGTTTCCTGCTCGGGCGTTGCGGACACCGGCAGACTGTCCCGGCGATTGTCCCGGCGACCGTTCGGGCGGCCTTCGCCGCGGTTCTCGCCCCGGCCGCCGTGCTCTGCACGGCTTTCGCTACGGACAGAACGACTGGCCTCGCGGCCTTCAACGTTGCGGCCGCCCTGCGCACGCTGGCCGTCGCGGTTGTCTTTCGCTTCACGCGGTGTACGGCCGTCGCCACCACGCCCCCCCCGGCCGCGCCCGTCGCGTCGACCGTCGCCACGTGCCTCGCGCCCGCCGGTGCGGGCTGCTGGCGTCACGGCGGCTTCGCTCTGCGGGGCCGGGCGTTCACCCACCCCCAGCCAACGCTTGAGCCAGCCCAAGAAACCCTGGCCCGCCTGGACCGGTGCCGGCGGCGCGGGAACGGCCGCTGCCGGCGCCGTGGCCACCGGCTCCGGCTTGACAGAAGCCACCGGGGCCGGCCCGTCAGGCAGCACCCCCTTGATCACCGGTTCCTGCTTGTTGGTGCGCTCCTGGCTTCGCCGGGTGAAGCTGGTCGGGTCGTCCACTTCTTCGGCCAGCTTGTAGCTGGAGTCCAGGTTGTCCAGGCGCGGATCGTCGTGCTTGAGGCGTTCGAGCTTGTAGTTCGGCGTGTCCAGCGACTTGTTGGGCACCAGCAGCACGTTGATGCGCTGCTTGAGTTCGATCTTGGTGATTTCGGTGCGCTTTTCGTTGAGCAGGAAGCTGGCCACCTCGACCGGCACCTGTACCAGCACGGCAGCCGTGCTGTCCTTGAGCGACTCCTCCTGGATCACGCGCAGGATCTGCAGCGCCGAGCTTTCCGTGTCGCGGATATGGCCGGAGCCACCGCAGCGCGGGCAGGGGATGGACGAACCTTCGCTGAGTGTGGGCTTCAGGCGCTGGCGGCTCATTTCGAGCAGGCCGAACTTGCTGATGGAGCCGAACTGCACACGCGCGCGATCCTGGCGCAGCGCATCGCGCAGGCGGTTTTCCACTTCGCGGCGGTTTTTCGACTCTTCCATGTCGATGAAGTCGATCACGATCAGGCCGCCGAGGTCGCGCAGGCGAGCCTGGCGCGCCACCTCGTCGGCCGCTTCCAGGTTGGTGCGGGTGGCAGTCTCTTCAATGTCGCCACCCTTGATGGCGCGCGCCGAGTTCACGTCCACCGCCACCAGGGCTTCGGTCTGGTCGATCACGATGGCGCCACCGCTGGGCAGCTGCACGATGCGGCTGTAGGCGGTTTCGATCTGGTGCTCGATCTGGAAGCGGCTGAACAGCGGTGCGTCGTCACGGTAGCGCTTGACGCGGTGACCGTGCTCGGGCATCACGTGGCTCATGAACTGGTGAGCCTGTTCGTAGATGTCGTCGGTGTCGATCAGGATCTCGCCGATGTCGCTGTTGAAGTAGTCGCGGATGGCGCGGATCACCAGGCTTGATTCCTGGTAGATCAGATAGGCGCCCTTGCCGCCCTTGGCCGCGCCGTCGATGGCGGACCACAGCTTGAGCAGTTAGTTCAGGTCCCACTGCAGTTCGCGCGCACCGCCGGCATTGGCCGCGAGGCGGCAGACTTGCAATGGGACCTGAACTACCTGCTCAAGCTGTGGAACGCGATTGACGGCGCCTCCAAAGCAGGCAAGGGCGCTTTCCTCATTTACCAGGAAAGCAGCCTGGTCATTCGCGCCATTCGCGATTATTTCAACAGTGACATCGGTGAAATCCTCATCGACACCGATGACATTTACGAACAGGCGCACCAATTCATGAGCCACGTGATGCCCGAGCACGGGCACCGCGTAAAACGGTACCGCGACGACGCGCCGCTGTTCAGCCGTTTTCAAATTGAGCACCAGATTGAAACCGCCTACAGCCGCACCGTGCAATGGCCCAGCGGCGGCGCCATCGTCATCGACCAAACCGAAACACTGGTGGCCTTGGACGTCAACTCTTCCCTCTCCATCAATTTC
>JBJTNV010000127.1:0-5291 GCA_046074205.1 Hydrogenophaga sp. | reverse complement strand
CTGCCCGCTGTCCTTCATCGACGTGCCGCAGCAGATCTATGTAAACGCCCTGCTGGGCGTGTACGAACTCAACCGGGTGGAGCTGCTGCGCGATGTGTTTGTGTGGGCCTACGAACGCTCATGCCAGCAGTACGTGGCCATTCAACAAACCCTGGTGCCGCCCGACATCTTTCGGCTGCGCCACCGGCAGGCGCTGGCCGAGGTGGTCGCCGCCATCGTGCGCAAGGGCGAAGCCGCCAACGAGCAGGCCGTGAAGACCAAGATACCCGCCTCGGTGCCGCCGGACGAGCACGCGCATTTCACTGCGCTGGTGCTGGCCGAGTTCGCGGCGCTGCATGCGGGCAATGCGGTGCGGTTTGGGATTCGGCCGTTGGAGTATTCGGCTTGGGTGGGGCGGTGAATAGGCGCTCGTTGCGTTGCGGATTTCGGAAACCCTTCGCTCGCTGGACCGGCACACCGGGGCGCCCTGCGCCGCTCATGTCCCCCGCCCCAGCTCAGAACCGCCGCAGAAGCCGCCAAGGAAAAGGCCCCGCCACGCCACAGCGCAACGAGGCCATCCAGTCAGTCGAAAAAGATTACTTCGCGGTGGGCATCACAAACTCGGCACCCTTGGCCGTCGTTTCCGGCCAGCGCTGCATGATCGACTTTTGCTTGGTGTAGAAGCGCACGCCCTCTTCGCCGTAGGCGTGCATGTCGCCGAACAGGCTCTTCTTCCAGCCGCCGAAACCTTGCCAGGCCATGGGCACCGGGATCGGCACGTTGATGCCGACCATGCCGACCTGGATGCGGCGCGCGAACTCGCGGGCCACGTTGCCGTCGCGGGTGAAGCATGACGTGCCGTTGCCGAACTCGTGGTCGTTGATGAGTTGCACGGCTTCGCCGAAGTCCTTCACGCGCACGCAGCTGAGCACCGGGCCGAAGATCTCTTCCTTGTAGATGCGCATGCTGGGCGTGACGTGGTCGAACAGCGTGCCGCCCATCCAGAAACCGTTCTCGCAACCTTCGCCGGTCTGCTGGGCATCGAACGCGCGGCCGTCCACCAGCAGCTGCGCGCCTTCGGCCTGGCCAGCGGCGATATAGCCGCTGATGCGCTCGTGCGCGGCACGGGTCACGATGGGGCCCATCTCGGCGGCCAGGTTGGTGCCATTGAGCACCTTCAGCGTTTTCGTGCGCTCGATCAGCTTGGGCATGATTTTTTCAGCCACGTCGCCCACCAGCACCGCCACGCTGATCGCCATGCAGCGCTCGCCGGCCGAGCCGTAGGCCGAGCCGATCAGCGCGTCCACCGCCTGGTCGAGGTCGGCGTCGGGCATGACGACCATGTGGTTCTTGGCGCCGCCCAGGGCCTGCACGCGCTTGCCGTGGTGGGCGCCGGTTTCGTAGATGTAATTCGCAATCGGCGTGGAGCCGACGAAGCTGATGGCCTTCACGTCGGGGTGCACCAGCAGCGCGTCCACGGCCTCCTTGTCGCCCTGCACGACGTTGAACACGCCATCGGGCAGACCGGCCTGCTTGAGCAGGTCGGCGATCAGCAGGCTGGGCGTGGGGTCGATGGGGCTGGGCTTGAGCACGAAGGTGTTGCCCGCGGCGATGGCGACCGGGAACATCCACATGGGCACCATGACCGGGAAGTTGAACGGCGTGATGCCGGCGACCACGCCCAGCGGCTGGCGGATGGTCCAGTTGTCCATGCCAGTGGAGACCTGGTCGGTGAAGTCGCCCTTGAGCAGCTGCGGGATGCCGCAGGCGAATTCGATGATGTCGATGCCGCGCGAGACCTCGCCCTGCGCGTCGGTGAACACCTTGCCGTGTTCGGCGGTGATGGCGTGGGCCAGTGCGTCCTTGTGCTGGTTAACCAGCTCCAGGAACTTGAACATCACGCGGGCGCGTCGGATCGGCGGCGTGTCGGACCAGGCCGGGAACGCGGCCTGCGCGGCGGCCACGGCGGCTTCCACATCGGCCGCGTTGGCCAGGTGCACCCGGCCGGTGACCGCGCCGGTGGCGGGGTTGGTCACGTCTTGCGCGCGGGCAGACGTGCCGGCGCTACGGGCGCCGCCGATGTAGTGGGTGATGTCGCTGGTGATGGGGGTGCGGGCGTTCATGGGCGGTCTCCGGACTAGGGGAATCGACGCAGTCTAGGAAGCCGGCCCTTTCGATACAAGACCGAAAACTTGAATTGATTGTTCGCCATGGTGAACAATCCAGACATGACCGAACAGAAAATGGCGGATCTCTGGAGCCACTGCCACTGGCTCACCGTGCTCGCCGAACAGGGCAGCTACACCGCGGCGGCCGCTCGCCTGGGCGTGAGCAAGGCGGCCATGAGCCAGCGCATCGCCGAGCTGGAGCGGGTGGCGGGTGTGACGCTGGTGCAGCGCACCACCCGCAGCGTGCGCCTGACCGAAGCTGGCCAGCGGCTGGTGGACCAGACCCGCGCCGCCTTCGAGCAGATCAGCCAGAGCTTTGCGCAGGTGCGCGACCTGGCCGAGGCGCCGCAGGGCCTGCTGCGCGTGACGGCGCCGGTGGCGCTGGCGCGCCAGCAGATCGTGCCGCTGCTGCCGGATTTTCTGCGCCAGTACCCGCAGGTGCGCATCGAGCTGAACCTGTCGGACCGGCTCAGCTCGCTGGCCACGGAAGGTTTTGACCTCGCTATCCGCCACACCGCGCACCCGCCGGACACGCACGTGGCGGTCGCCCTGTGCACCACGCGCTCGGTGCTGGTGGCCAGCAAGGCCTACCTGCGCCGCGCCGGCACGCCGCAGCAGCCGGCCAATCTGGCGGCACACAACTGCCTGCACTACCCGCGCCCGCAGGAACGCCCGGCCTGGACCTTTGAGCCACAAGGCCGAGCGGGTGCGCGTGAGCGGGTGACGGTGCAGGTGTCCGGATCGCTCGCCGCCAACAACAGCGAGGCGCTGCGCGACGCGGCGCTGGCCGGACTGGGTATCGCGCTGCTGCCGGATTTCAGCGCGCAGGCGGCGCTGCAGGCGGGCAAGCTGGTGGCGGTGTTGCCGGACTGGGCGCCGGTGGGCTCGTTTGCCGACCGCATCGTCGCGATCCGGCCCTACGCGGCGCATGTGCCGCGCGCGGTGTCGCTGTTCGTGGACTACCTGCGCGGGGCGTTACGCAGGGGATTCGAGGTGTGACGCACAGCCCAGGGCACCGCGGAACCGGCTTTGCAGCGCCGCCCCCTTGAGGGCGTGACGCCGCCGGCGGCGCGGGGGTGTCACCCCATCAATCGCGTGAGCGCTTCCTGGTACTTGGCGGCGGTCTTCTCGATCACCTCGCGCGGCAGGCGTGGTGCGGGCGCGGCCTTGTCCCAGGGCTGGCCGTTGACCTTGGCAGTCTCCAGCCAGTCGCGCAGGAACTGTTTGTCGTAGCTCGGCGGGTTGCTGCCCACCACGTACTGGTCGGCGGGCCAGTAGCGTGAGGAATCGGGCGTCAGCACCTCGTCCATCAGCACCACGGTGCCGTTCGGGTCCAGGCCGAACTCGAACTTGGTGTCCGCGATGATGATGCCCTTCTGGAGCGCGATCCCGGCGGCGGCCTTGTACAGCGCAATGGCCTTGTCACGGATCTGCGCGGCGATGTTGGCACCGACCATGGCCACCGTCTGTTCGTAGGTGATGTTCTCGTCGTGCTCGCCCATCTCGGCCTTGGCTGCCGGGGTGTAGATCGGCTCGGGCAGCTGGCTCGCGTTCTGCAGGCCTTCGGGCAGCTTCACGCCGCAGACCGAGCGGCTGTCCTGGTATTCCTTCCAGCCGCTGCCGGCCAGGTAGCCGCGCACCACGGCTTCCACCGGGATGGGTTTCAAGCGCTGCACCAGCATCGAACGGCCCCTGACCAGGTCCGCCTCGTCGGCCGAGACCACGCTCTCGGGCGCCTCACCGGTCAGGTGGATGGGACAGATGTTCAGGCCCTTGGGGCCGAGCCGGTCGAACCAGAACAGGCTGAGCGTGGTCAGCAGCGCGCCCTTGCCGGGGATGGGTTCGCCCATGATCACGTCGAATGCGCTGATGCGGTCGGACGCCACCATCAGGATGCGGTCGTCGCCCACGGCGTAGTTGTCGCGCACCTTGCCACGCGCAAGCAGGGGCAGGGACTTGAGGGCGGAGGTGTGCAGGGCGGTGCTCATGATCGGTCGCGGGGACAGGGACAGACAAGAAAAAAGCCCGGTGACCGAACAGTCAACGGGCTTTGAACCATTCCGGCGGATTATCGCAGGTCGGTCCCGGCGGGCTCAGACCACTTTTTGCGCCAGTTCACCCTGGGCGTACTTGGCCGCCATCACGCTGAGCGTCTCGCCCTTGATCCTGGCGCCCTGGCCTTCGCAGCCGAATTCGAGGTAGCGCGCCTTGCACACCGCCTTGGCGGCTTCGCGGGCGGGCTTGAGCCACTCGCGGGCGTCGAACTTCTCGGGGTTCTCGGCCATGAACTTGCGCACCGCACCGGTCATGGCCATGCGGATGTCGGTGTCGATGTTGATCTTGCGCACGCCGTGCTTGATGGCTTCCTGGATCTCGGCCACCGGCACACCGTAGGTTTCCTTCATGGCGCCGCCGTACTGGTTGATGATGGCGCGCAGCTCCTGCGGCACGCTGGACGAGCCGTGCATCACCAGGTGGGTGTTGGGAATGCGGGCGTGGATTTCCTTGACGCGGGAAATCGCCAGGATGTCGCCGGTGGGCGGGCGGCTGAACTTGTAGGCGCCATGGCTGGTGCCAATCGCAATGGCCAGCGCGTCCAGCTGGGTGGCCTTGACGAACTGGGCGGCTTCTTCGGGGTCGGTCAGCATCTGGCTGTGGTCCAGCTTGCCCTCGGCGCCGATGCCGTCTTCCTCGCCGGCGTCACCGGTTTCCAGGTTGCCCAGGCAGCCGAGTTCGCCTTCGACGGTCACGCCGGTCTTGTGCGCCAGTTCGACGACCTTGCGCGTGACGTCCACGTTGTAGTCGAAGCTGGCCGGGGTCTTGCCGTCTTCCATCAGCGAGCCGTCCATCATGACCGAGCCGAAGCCCAGGGCGATGGCGCCTTCGCAGACCTTGAGGCTGGTGCCGTGGTCCTGGTGCATGACCATCGGGATGTGCGGGTACATCTCGGCGGCGGCCTGGATCAGGTGCTTGATGAAGGCTTCGCCAGCGTACTTGCGGGCGCCGGCCGAGGCCTGCAGGATGACCGGTGCGCCGACTTCGTCAGCCGCGGCCATCACGGCCTGCACCTGCTCCAGGTTGTTGACGTTGAACGCCGGAATGCCGTAGCCGTTGGCAGCGGCATGGTCGAGCAGTTCGCGCATG
>JBJTNV010000126.1:0-6858 GCA_046074205.1 Hydrogenophaga sp. | reverse complement strand
GCGTCCAGACCTTCGGTTCGGCCGAGGCGTTCGCGGTTGGTCAGTGCGATGCGGCCGCCCAGCGATTGCACGATGCCGTGGCAGATGGCCAGGCCCAGGCCCGTGCCGCCGCGGCGCTGCGGATCGGTGGCAAAGGGCTGGAACAGGCGTTCGCGGAGGGCGGGCGCAAGGCCGGGGCCGCTGTCGCTGACGGTGAGCACCGCCTCAGGGCCGGTGGCGTTCAGCGTCACGGCGAGGCGGCCGCCGGCAGGGGTGTGGCCGATGGCGTTGTGCAGCAGGTTGCGGCTGACTTCTCGAAGGGCCCATTCGTGCGAGCGCACGGTCACTGGCTGGTCGGGTACGTCCAGCGAGAAGTCGAGGGCGCGGTCGGCGATCAGCGGCGCCAGGTCCAGCGCCACGGTGCGCAGCACGGTGGCCCAGTCGACCACGGGCGGGTCTTTGTCTTCGCGCAGTTGCTCCACCTTGGCCAGCGCCAGCATCTGGTTGGCCAGTTCGGTGGCGCTGTCGACGGTGTGGGCGATCTCCTGGAGTGCCTGTTCGGGTGGCAGATCGCCGCGGCGGGCGGACTGCAGTTGGGCCTTGAGCACAGCCAGCGGCGTGCGCAGCTGGTGCGAGGTGTCGCGCACGAAGCGTTTCTGGTGTTCCAGCAGCTGCGACAGGCGCTGCATATGCTGGTTGGTCGCTTCCAGCAGTGGCAGCAGTTCGCGCGGGGCGTCGTCGGCCGGCAGGGGGGACAAGTCGTTTTCGCTGCGCGCGCCCAAGGCCTGGCTGATGCGCCGCACCGGCCGCGTGGCGCGCTGGACCACGAACACCACCACGGCGACGATCACCAGTACCAGCGCAGCCTGGCGCCAGAGGGTGTCCAGCAGGATTTGCCGTGCCAGGGTCTGGCGCAGTTCCAGGGTTTCGGCGACCTGGATGGTGCTCATGCCCTGCGCCTGGCTGCCGGCCACGGGTTGCAGCAGCACCGCCATGCGCACGGGCACGTCCCGGTAAACGTCGTCGTAGAAGTGCACCAGGGCGGCGTAGATTTTCTGCTCGGGCATGTGGGCCCGCGGGGGCGGCAGGTCTTCAAAGCCGGAGACCGGTTCGCCCCGGAAGCCGGTGATGCGGTAGAAGATGCGGCTGCGGTTGTCGGCCTCGAAGGCTTCGAGCGCGGCGTATTGCAGCGTGGGGCGCACATGGGCCTGTGACCCTTCGCCTTCCACGGCCAGCTGCTCGCTCAGCGATTTGGCGGTGGCCAGCAGGGTGCGGTCGTAGGCGGTGTCGGCGGCGGCGAGGGCCTGCCGGTAGAGCACCACGGTGTTGATGAGCACAAAGCCGGCCACCGGCAACAGGATGCCCAGCAGCAATGTGCGCCGCAGCGACAGCGGGCGTGGGCGTGCCGCGACGGGGGCGGTCATGTGCCTGCCTTGAGGAGGTAACCCAGTCCGCGCAGGGTGACCAGCTGGGCCCCGGTGTGCGCGATCTTTTTGCGCAGCCGGTAGGCCACCACTTCGATCGCCTCGGGCTGCACCTGTGCCTGGCCGGGGAACACCAGTTCGGTCAGCCGTTCCTTGGCAATGGCCTGGCCCGGGCGCGCCAGCACGGCGCGCAGCAGCGCCAGCTCGCGTGGCGGAAGTTCCAGGGGCTGCCCTTCGAAATACACGGCACCCTGCTGCGGGTCCGCCTGCAGGCCGCACCAGGCGGGGCGTTGGCCGGGCAGCGGGGCCTCGGCCGGGTTGCCTCGGCGCCGTACCAGCGCGCGCACGCGCGCTTCGAGTTCGTCCAGGTCGAAGGGTTTGGGCAGGTAGTCGTCGGCACCGGTGTTCAGGCCCAGGATGCGATCACCCACCGTGCCGCGGGCGGTGAGGATGATCACTGGCGTGTGCAGCCCGGCGGCCCGTGCGTCGCCGAGCACCTGCAGCCCGTCGCGGCCCGGCAGGCTCAGGTCGAGCAGGACGGCATCGGGCTGCTGGGCCTGCCAGACCGTCAGTGCACGATCGCCGTCGCTGCACACGAGCACCTGCATGCCACGGCGCCCGAAGGTGCGCTGCAGGGTGGTTTGCAGGCTGGGGTTGTCCTCGATCAGCAGCAGCTTCATGCCGGCGGATTATCGGCGCGAGGCTCCGCTGTGCCGCAGCAGGCAGGGCAGGGTAATTCCCGAGTCGGCGGACAGCCGATTGACAGGGTGCAGCCGGAACATCAGCCCTGTTGTTCAACCCCGAATGGAGACTGCACATGCGTCGCGACACCTTCCTGAAGTCGATGGCCGCACTGGCCGCTGCTGGCGCCCTGCCTCACGCGGCGTGGGCCGCCACCAACCTGAAGATGATGATTCCCGCCAACCCGGGTGGTGGCTGGGACGGGACCGGTCGCGCCCTGGGCGAAGCCCTGCGCGATGCCAAGGTGGTCGATACCGTGACCTTTGAAAACAAGGGGGGCGCCGCCGGTGCCATCGGTCTGGCGCAGTTCTACAACGCCGCCAAGGGGGACCCGAACGCGCTGATGGTGATGGGAGCCGTCATGCTCGGCGGCATCATCACCGGCAAGCCGCCGGTGTCGGTGACGCAGCTGACCCCCATCGCCCGCCTGACCACCGAATACAACGTGTTCGTGCTGCCGGCCAACTCCCCGTTCAACAGCATGAAAGACGTGGTGGAAGCCCTCAAGAAGGACCCGGGCAGCGTCAAGTGGGGGGGCGGCTCGCGAGGCTCGACCGAGCACATTGCCGCTTCGCAGATTGCCCAGGCAGTGGGGGTCCCCGCCGCCAAGATCAACTATGTGCCTTTCCGCGGCGGCGGTGAGGCGGTCGCCGCCATCCTGGGGGGGAACGTGACCGTCGGGGGCTCCGGCTACAGCGAGTTTCAGCAGTACATCGAGAGCGGCAAGATGAAGGCGATTGCCGTGACCTCGGGGCAGCGCATCAAGGGTATGGAGAGCATCCCGACGCTCAAGGAACAGGGCATCGACGTGGAAATTGGCAACTGGCGTGGTGTTTACGGTGCCGCCGGCATCACCGCCCAACAGCGCGCGGCCCTGACCGACATGGTGGTCAAGGCCACCCGGAGCAAGGCCTGGCAGGACGCGCTGGTCAAGAACAACTGGACCTCCGCCCTGCTGACCGGAAAGGCCTTTGACGAGTTCGTGGACAAGGACTTCTCCACCCTGCGCGCCACCATGGTCCGCGCGGGCATGGTGTAAGCGGTCCGCCAGCGAGCCTTTTCCATCGGCCACGGCGCGGGTGCCGTGGCCGTTTCTGTTGTCACCGGCAGGAGCGCTTCATGCAAGCCGAACACACCCCTGATCACCGCCCGGGCCAGCTGGCCATGGGCATTGCGGCGCTGCTGCTGGCCGTGGGCCTGGCCTATGGCGCGGCCAACATCCCGTCTGACGCGGGTTATGCGGGCGTGGGTCCGGATTTTCTGCCCTGGCTGGTGGCGGCTGGCATGGGCCTGTGCGGCGTGCTGCTCATCTGGGAGGTGCGCACGGGAGGCTATCGCCAGATGGAGACGCCCTCGGGTGCCGCACGCGGCGACTGGCGGGCGCTGGCCTGGGTCTCGGCGGGCATCCTGGGCAATGCGGCGCTGATCACCTCGATCGGGTTCATCCTCAGTTGTGCGCTGTGCTTCGTGCTGGCGGTGCGTGGCTTGCGCATCAGCGAAGGCCGGCCCGGTGGCGACCTGATGCGAACCGTCAGGGATGTGGTGACCGGCATGCTGATCGCGGCGCCCACCTTCTGGCTGTTCACCCAGTTCCTGGCGGTCAACCTGCCCGGCCTAACCACCAGCGGCTGGATATGAGCCCCCACGCCCATCACGGCGTGTATGGAGTGCCCCCCGGGGGCGCGCAGCCCGCCTGGCGGCGGTACGGCAACGGATCATCAGGAGCACACGATGCTTGAACTCTGGAACAACCTGCTGGGCGGTTTTGCCACCGCGGCCACACCGGTCAATCTGCTCTGGGCACTGGCCGGCTGCGCGCTGGGCACGGCCATTGGCGTATTGCCGGGTCTGGGCCCGGCCGTGACGGTGGCCATGCTGTTGCCGATCACCGGACAGGTGGAGCCGACCGCCTCGATGATTTTCTTTGCCGGTATCTACTACGGCGCCATGTATGGGGGGTCCACCACTTCCATCCTGCTGAATACGCCAGGCGAGACGGGCACCATGGTCACCGCGCTGGAGGGCTTCAAGATGGCCAAAAGCGGCCGCGCCGGTGCGGCGCTGGCCACCTCGGCGATCGGTTCCTTCGTGGCGGGCACCATCGCCACCGTGCTGGTGACGCTGTTTGCGCCCTTTCTGGCCGAGTTCGCCGTCAAGCTCGGCCCGCCCGAGTATTTCTGCCTGATGCTGCTGGCCTTCACCACCGTCAGCGCGGTGCTGGGGCAGAGCACGCTGCGCGGCCTGACGGCACTGTTCTTCGGACTGGCCATGGGTCTGGTGGGCATGGACCAGATCACCGGTCAGGTGCGCTACACGGGCGGCATCATCGAATTCATGGATGGCGTGGAGGTGGTCCTGGTGGCGGTGGGGCTGTTTGCGGTGACCGAGGCGCTCTACAACGCCCTGTACGAAGGCAGGAGCGACGCCAGCCTGAACAAGATGAACAGGGCGCACATGACACGGGCCGAGTGGAAGCGCTCGTGGCCGGCCTGGCTGCGCGGTACGGCCATCGGCTTTCCGTTCGGCACCATCCCGGCGGGCGGTTCTGAAATCCCGACGTTCCTGAGCTATGCCACCGAGCGCAAACTGGCCGATCCGGCGCACCAGAAAGAGTTCGGCACCAGCGGCGCCATCGAAGGCGTGGCCGGGCCGGAAGCGGCCAACAACGCGGCCGTGACGGCCACCCTGGTGCCGCTGCTGACGCTGGGCATTCCCACCTCGGTCACGGCGGCCATTCTGTTGTCGGCGTTGCAGAACTACGGCATCAACGCCGGGCCGCAGCTGTTCCAGACCTCGTCCGCACTGGTGTGGGCGCTGATCGCCTCGCTCTATATCGGTAACGTCATGTTGCTGGTGCTGAACCTGCCCATGGTGGGGCTGTGGGTCAAGTTGCTGAAGATTCCCAAGGCGCCGCTGTACGCCGGCATCCTGATCTTTGCGACGGTGGGCGTGTACGGCATGCGCCAAAGCGCGTTCGACCTCTTCGTGATGTTCGGCCTGGCGCTGGTGGGCGTGGCCATGCGCCGCTTCGACTTCCCGACTGCGCCGGTGATCGTCGGTCTGATCCTGGGTCCGCTGGCCGAAGCGCAGTTCCGCAACGCCATGTCCATCGGAGAAGGTCAGTGGACGGTGTTCTTCCAGCGGCCGGTGTCGGCCACGCTGCTGGCCATCGTGGCCCTGGTGCTGATCACGCCTCGCGTGCTGGCCTGGCATCGCCGGGCGTGAGCCGCAGAGCTCCCGCCGGCGTTGGTGGACTCAGCGTGGCGCCAGCCGGATCGCGCCGTCCAGGCGGATCACCTCGCCGTTGAGCATGTCGTTCTCAATGATGTGTTGGGCCAGCTTGGCGTAGTCCTGCGGGGTGCCCAGGCGGCTGGGGAAGGGGACGCCGGCGGCCAGGGCGTCCTGCACTTCCTGCGGCATGCCGAACAGCATGGGCGTGCCGAAAATGCCGGGAGCGATGGTCATGTTGCGGATGCCGTTGCGGGCCAGGTCGCGCGCGATGGGCAGGGTCATGCCGACCACGCCGCCCTTGCTGGCCGCATAGGCAGCCTGGCCGATCTGGCCGTCGTAGGCGGCGACGCTGGCGGTACTGATGAGCACGCCGCGCTCGCCGGTGGCCTCGGCTTCGTTCTTGCACATGGCTTCGGACGCCAGGCGGATCATGTTGAAGCTGCCCACCAGGTTGACCATGATGGTCTTGGTATAGAGCGCGAGGTTGTGCGCGCCGTTCTTGCCCACGGTCTTTTCGGCGGGGGCGATGCCGGCGCAATTGACCAGGCCCATGAGCTTGCCCAGGGACAGGGCCTTGTCCACCACCGCCTGGCCGTCGGCCTCGCTGCTGACGTCGCAGCGCACGAAGGCCCCGCCCAGTTCGGCGGCGATCTGTTCGCCGCGCTCCTGCATGTCGGCGATGACGACCTTGCCGCCGTTGGCCGCCAGCATGCGCGCCGTGCCTTCCCCCAGGCCCGAAGCCCCGCCGGTGACGATGAAAACCTTGCCTTGAATGTCCATGAGTTTCTCCTGAATTTGATTGACGTTACGTCAACGTCAATTATGCACATTCAAGGGCCTTCAAGGGGGCCTTCGCACCTGTCCGCGTGGGGGCCGTGCTAAGGGGTTCCAGGTAGGCCGCGTACTTTGAAGCTTGGATCGCCAAGCCCTCGCACTGTTTCTTAGCATCGACGGGTGCCATTTCCGCTGGCATCTATCTGGTCCAAAGACTTCAGTTCAGGAGACATGCATGGGTTCAGACACCGTGTGCGACACACACGGCTTGGCCCGCACCGACGACAACTGGCGCCGTGCATCGGTGCTGTTGGCCACGGCCGATGTGCAGGTGGGGGGCCATCGGCCTTGGGACATGCAGGTGCATCACCCCGCCACGTTTGACCGCATCCTCACGCGGGGCAGTTTGGGCCTGGGCGAAAGCTACATGGACGGCTGGTGGGATTGCGACCAGCTGGACGAATTCATCACCCGCATTTTGCGGGCCCGCCTGGACGAGAAAGTGGGGCGTGCTGGTTGGTTGTGGGCTTCTTTTAAGGCGCAGATGACCAACCTGCAGTCACCTCACCGGGCTTGGCAGGTGGGCGAGATGCACTACGACCTGGGCAACGATTTGTACGAAGCCATGCTGGACCCGTCCATGGCGTACAGCTGCGGCTATTGGCCTGCGGCGCAAAACTTGGCGCAAGCGCAAGAGGCCAAACTGGAC
>JBJTNV010000125.1:0-7204 GCA_046074205.1 Hydrogenophaga sp. | reverse complement strand
ATCGCGCACCAAGCGGATCATGTGCTCCAGCGGCGTGTCAGCCGGGCGCAGCACGTCGAGTTCCTGCTGCGCGAAATAGCCGATGTTCAGGCCCTTGCCTTCGGTGATGGTACCGGCCAGTGCCTGCAGGTCGCGGGCGATGGTCTTGACCACGGTGGACTTGCCCTGCCCGTTGGCGCCCAGGATGCCGATGCGCTGGCCCGCCAGCACCGAGCGGCTGACGTTGCGCACGATGGTGGTGGGTGGACCCCCCGCCTGCGCGGCGGGATAGCCGAAGCTCACGTCCTGCATGGCCAGCATGGGATTGGGCAGGTTCTGAGGCTCGGTGAATTCGAAGGTGAATTCGGCGTCTGCCAAGACGGGTCCGATTTTCTCCATGCGCTCCAGCGCCTTGACGCGGCTCTGGGCCTGCTTGGCCTTGCTGGCTTTGGCCTTGAAGCGGTCGATGAACTTTTGCAGGTGCGCCATCTTGTCCTGCTGGCGCGCGTAGGCCGTGGCCTGCAGCGCCATCTGCTCGGCGCGCATGTCCTCGAAGCGGCTGTAGTTGCCACCGTAGCGGGTGAGCTGGGCGCGTTCGATGTGGATGGTGACGTCTGTCACCGCGTCCAAGAACTCGCGGTCGTGGCTGATCACGAGCATGGTGCCTTCGTAGCGCTTGAGCCAGGCTTCCAGCCAGACCAGGGCGTCCAGGTCCAGGTGGTTGGTCGGTTCGTCGAGCAGCAGCAGCTCGCTCGGGCACATCAGTGCGCGAGCCAGTTGCAGGCGCATGCGCCAGCCGCCGGAGAAACTGTTGACCGGCCGTTCCAGTTCGTCCAGACCAAAGCCCAACCCCAGGATCAGCGCCTGCGCCCGCGCAGGGGCGTCGTGGGCACCAGCGTCGTGCAGGGCCATGTAGGCGTTGGCCATGCGTTCGCCATCATCACTGGCTTCGGCGGCCGCCACTTCCTGTTGCGCCGCCAGCAGGGTCACGTCACCTTCGATGACGAACTGCGTGGCGGGCATGTCGGTCTCGGGCATGTCCTGCGCCACCTGGGCCATCCGCCATTGGGCGGGCACCGAAAAATCGCCCTTGTCTTCGTGCAGCGTGCCGTCGAGCAGGCGGAACAGGCTGGATTTTCCGGCGCCGTTGCGGCCAACCAGACCGACCTTTTCTCCGGGGTTGATGGTTGCAGAAGCGCCATCGAGCAGGACCTTCGTGCCACGACGAAGGACCACGTTTCGCAAAGTGATCATGAGAGGGCCCTGAGGGCGTCCGCGGTGAGCAGCAGCACCTGGTCGTCACCGGCGCTGGTGGACAGCCAGATGGCTTCCAGGGTGGGGAAAGCGGTTTCGAAATGCGCGCGCTCGTTGCCGATTTCGAGCACCAGTACGCCATGGGGCGAGAGGCGCGCGGGCAAATCGCGCAGCAGGTTCCGGACAAAGTCCATGCCGTCGGCGCCGCCGGCCAGGGCCAGCTCAGGCTCGGCCCGGTATTCGGCGGGCAGGGCGGCCATGCTCTGCGCGTTCACATAGGGCGGGTTGCACAGCACCAGATCCCAGGGGCCGGGGCAGGCGGCCAGGCCGTCGGACTCGACCAGCGTGATGCGGTCCTGCAAGCCGTGCCGATCGACGTTGATGCGGGCCACCGCCAGGGCGTCGGACGAGAGGTCGGCACCGGTCACCTGCACGTCGGGCCAGGCCATGGCGGCCAGCACGGCCAGGCTGCCGTTGCCGGTGCACAGGTCCAGCACCTGGCGGGTGCTGTCCGAGAGCCAGGCGTCAAAGCTGCCGTCGGTCATGAGCTCGGCGATGAAGCTGCGCGGCACGATGGCGCGCTCGTCCACGTAGAAGGGGACGCCTTGCAGCCAGGCCTCGTGCGTGAGGTACGCGGCGGGCAAACGTGTCTCGATACGGCGCGTGATGAGCCTGTCCACTGCCAGCGCGTCGTCCTCACTGACCGGGGTGGTGCACATGTCGTCCAGATCCGCATCCAAGGGCAGCCGCAGCTGCCAAAGCACCAGCCAGACCGCTTCATCCCACGCGTTGGTGGTGCCATGGCCGTAGGCCAGTTGCGCCGCTTCGAGCCGGTCGGTGGCGCCGGCCAGCACGTCCTGCAAGGTCATGTGCGTGCTTCCCGGTCCAGCCGTTCGAGCGTTCGGCGGTAGATATGCGTGAGCGGTTCAATGTCGGCCACGGCCACGTGTTCGTCCACTTTGTGAATGGTGGCGTTGGGCGGACCCAGTTCGATCACCTCCGGGCAGATGCGGGCGATGAAGCGTCCGTCGCTGGTGCCACCGGTGGTGGACAGCTCGGTCTCGATGCCGGTTTCGTCCCGGATGGCGGCGCGCACGGCGTCCACCAGCGTGCCCGGCGTGGTGAGGAAGGGCAGCCCCCCGACGGTCCAGCTCAGGTCGAAATCGGTACCGGGTTGAAGGCCGTGGCGCGCCAGGACACCGAGTACCCGCTGCTGCAGGGCTTCAGGCGTGGACTCGGTGCAAAAGCGGAAATTGAAGTCGATGACCACGGTTCCGGGGATCACGTTGCTCGCGCCCGTGCCGCCGTGGATGTTGCTGACCTGCCAGCTGGTCGGCGGGAAGTAGGCATTGCCGGCGTCCCATACGGTGGCGGCCAGTTCGGCCAGCACTGGAGCGGCCAGGTGGATGGGGTTCCTGGCCAGGTGCGGGTAGGCGATGTGGCCCTGAATGCCCTTGACCGTGAGCTTGCCGCTCATGGTGCCGCGGCGCCCGTTCTTGATCATGTCGCCGGTGCGCTCGACCGAGGTCGGTTCACCGACGATGCACCAGTCCAGCCGCTCACCCCGGCGCTGCAGCTCGCGGCAGACGATGACCGTGCCATCGTTGGCCGGCCCTTCTTCGTCACTGGTGAGCAGGAAAGCGATGTCGATGGCCGGCTCGGGCGTGGTGGCCAGGAAGGCCTCGCTGGCCACCACCATGGCGGCCAGCGAGGTTTTCATGTCGCTGGCGCCACGGCCGTACAGCTTGCCGTCCCGGTGGGCAGGGATGAAGGGGTCGCTGCTCCAGTCGGTGAGGGGGCCGGTGGGCACCACATCGGTATGGCCAGCCCAGACCAGGGTGGGTTTTCGGCCGTTGCCCAGGCGAGCCCACAGGTTGGTCACGCGGCCGTCGGCTGGACCGCTTTCCAGGGTTTCACAGGCAAACCCCAGGGCCTGCAGGCGTTCGGCGATCAGGGCCTGGCAGCCTTCGTCCAGCGGCGTGACCGATGGACGGGCGATCAGGGCTTCGGTCAGTCGGAGGGTGGCGCTCATCGGCAACGGGCCCGCAGCCGCTCGCGGCAGGGCGTGTGACATCAGTCTCGCAGCAGGTCGTTCAGGCTGGTCTTGGCCCGCGTCTGTGCGTCCACGCGCTTGACGATCACGGCCGCATACAGGCTGTATTTGCCGCCATCCTTGGGCAGATTGCCGCTGATCACCACGGAGCCGGCCGGCACGCGGCCGTAGCTCACGGTGTCGGTCGCGCGGTCATAGATCGGGGTGCTCTGGCCGATGTACACGCCCATGGAAATGACCGAGTTCTCCTCGATCACCACGCCTTCAACCACCTCGGAGCGGGCACCGATGAAGCAGTTGTCTTCGATGATGGTCGGACCGGCCTGCAGGGGTTCGAGCACGCCGCCGATGCCGACGCCGCCCGAAAGGTGCACGTTCTTGCCGATCTGCGCGCAGGAGCCGACGGTGGCCCAGGTGTCCACCATGGTGCCCTCGTCCACGTAGGCGCCAATGTTCACGTAGCTGGGCATCAGGATGGCGCCCTTGGCCACGAAGCTGCCATGGCGGGCCACGGCCGGCGGCACCACGCGCACGCCGCTGGCCCTGAGCTCGGCCTCGCTCATGTCGGAGAACTTGGTCTTGACCTTGTCGAAGAAGGTCAGGTCGCCGCTCTTCATGATGGCGTTGTCGTTCAGGCGGAACGACAGCAGCACGGCCTTCTTGATCCACTGGTGGGTGGTCCACTGGCCCACACCTTCGCGTGTGGCCACGCGCAGCTTGCCGGTGTTGAGCTGATCGATCACATGGTTGACCGCGTCCATCACCTCTTTGGGAGCAGAGGCGGGCGACAGCTCTGCGCGGTTGTCCCAGGCGGTTTCGATCAGGGTTTGCAGTTGTTGGGTCATCTCGGGTTTGAACTTGAGGTTGCGGGAGAGGTGGAGTCGTGCGGTGCAGGATCAGGCGTTGTCCTGGCAGAAGCGCACGATGCGGCCGGCGGCTTCCAGGCATTCGGCCGGCTCGGCCACCAGCGCCATGCGCACGCGGCCGGCTCCGGGGTTGACACCACCGACCGTGCGGGCCAGGTAGCTGCCGGGCAAAACGGTCACATTGTATTGAGCCAGCAGTTCGCGGGCGAAGGCTTCATCGGCGCTCAGGCCGGGGATGCGACCTTCGAACGACGCTGGCACGCCGGCCCACAGGTAGAAGGCGGCGTCGGGCAGCGTCACGTCCAGCACCTGGGCCAGCAGTGGCGTGACGGCGGCGAACTTTTCGCGGTACTGGCGCCGGTTGTCGATGACGTGCGCCTCATCGTTCCAGGCGGCCACGCTGGCGGCCTGCACGGCAGGGCTCATGGCGCTGCCGTGGTAGGTGCGGTAGAGCAGGAACTGCTGGATCAGCGCCGCATCCCCGGCCACGAAGCCGCTGCGCAGACCGGGCACGTTGCTGCGCTTGGACAGGCTGGTGAACATCATCAGCTTGCGAAAGTCGCGGCCCAGCTGCTTCGCCGCTTCCAGCCCCCCCAAGGGCGGCTCGTCACGGAAATAGATTTCGGAGTAACACTCGTCGGAGGCGATCACGAAGCCGTGGCGGTCGCTCAGCTCGAACAGCTTGCGCCACTCGTCCAGCGGCATCACCGCGCCGGTCGGGTTGCCGGGCGAGCAGACGAAGATCAGCTGGGTACGTGCCCAGACGTCATCGGGCACGCTGTCCCAGTCCACCGCAAAGTTGCGCGCCGGTACGCTGGGCACGTAGTACGGCTGGGCGCCGCCCAGCAGGGCCGCGCCTTCGTAGATCTGATAGAACGGATTGGGGAAGGCCAGCACGGCGCCGGGCTTCGTCGGGTCCAGCACGGACTGGGCGAAGGCAAAGAGCGCCTCGCGTGAACCGTTGACCGGCAGGATCTCGGTGGCCGGGTTGACGGTGACGCCGTAGCGTCGCTGCAACCAGTCGGCGGCGGCCTGTCGCAGCCCGGGTTCACCTGCGGTGGCGGGGTAGCCGGTCAGGCCGGTGTCCAGTGCAGCGGTCAACGCATCCTTGAGCATCTGCGGTGTGGCGTGCCTGGGTTCGCCGATGCCCAGGCTGATGGCCCGGTGGGCGGGGCTGGGCGTGACGCCGGCGAAGAGCTGGCGCAGCCGCTCGAAGGGATAGGGCTGCAGGAGGGACAGTCGGGGATTCATCCGGCGATTATCCCAAGGCCTCGCAGGCCCTCCCGGCCGTCGGCTTCGCAGGGGCAGACACGGTATCATGCGTCGTGCCTTCCAGCCCCTGAGCGGGGCGGATTTTCATTGCAAATCAAGCGGTTACAAGCTGCTACGCGATCGCCGTGCGCCTCAACTCGATCAAGCTCTCGGGCTTCAAGTCCTTCGCCGAACCGACCAACTTCATGCTCCCTGGGCAGCTGGTGGGCGTGGTGGGCCCCAACGGCTGCGGCAAGTCCAACATCATGGACGCGGTGCGCTGGGTGCTGGGTGAGAGCAAGGCATCTGAGCTGCGCGGCGAGTCCATGCAGGACGTGATCTTCAACGGCACCAACCACCGCAAGCCCGCCAGCCGTTCCAGCGTGGAGCTGGTGTTCGACAACAGCGACCACCGCGCCGGCGGTCAGTGGGGCCAGTTCACCGAGATTGCGGTCAAGCGCGTGCTCACGCGCGACGGCACCAGCAGCTACCACATCAACAACCAGCCGGTCCGTCGCCGCGACGTGCAGGACGTGTTTCTGGGCACCGGCCTGGGCCCGCGCGCCTACGCCATCATCGGCCAGGGCACGATCAGTCGGATCATCGAATCCAAGCCGGAGGAACTGCGCCTGTTCCTCGAAGAGGCTGCGGGCGTCTCCAAATACAAGGAGCGCCGGCGCGAGACCGCCAACCGCCTGGCCGACACGCGCGAGAACCTGACCCGGGTCGAGGATATCCTGCGCGAGCTCAACGCCAACCTTGAAAAGCTGGAGAAGCAGGCCGAGGTGGCGGCGCGCTACAACGAACTCAATGCCAGCGCCACGCTCAAACAACACCAGCTCTGGTTCCTCAAACGCGGCGAGGCCGAAGCTGATCAGGTCAAGGTCAAGACCGACGCAGCCCAGGCGATGAACGACCTGGAATCGCGCACGGCGGACCTGCGCCGGGTCGAGAGCGAACTCGAAACCATCCGCCAGGCGCACTACGCGGCGGGTGACCAGGTCAACCAGGCCCAGGGCAAGCTGTACGAAGCCAGTGCCGAAGTCGGCAAGCTGGAAGCCGAGATCCGCTTCGTGGTCGAAGGCCGCCAGCGCGTCGAGCAGCGGCTGGTGCAGCTCAAGGAGCAGATCGCCTCCTGGTCCACGCGCAGCCAGGACGCCGGTGTGGAACTGGAGCACCTGGCCGGCGCCATCGTCGAAGCCGAAGAAAAGTCGGTCGTGCTCGCCGCCCAGGGTGAAGAGCAGGCCGGGGCCCTGCCGGCGCTGGAAGACGCGCTGCGCGCCGCCCAGAACCGCGCCAACGAACAGCGCGGCAGCGTCACCCAGGTGCAGCAGCAAATCCAGGTGCTGGCCGCCGAGCAGCGCAGCATCGAGGAACAGAGCCGCCAGATCAGCGTGCGGCGTGAAAAACTCAGCGCCGACCGCAACGCGCTGGCCGCGCCCGACGAGGCCCGTCTGCTGAACCTGCAGACCCAGCTGGCGCAGGCACAGGAACTGGCCGACATGGCCGATGCCGTGCTGCACGAGCTGCAGGACAACGTGCCCCAGCTCGACGACGCGCGGCGCGCGGCGCAGCAGGCGGTCAACCAGGAATCGGCCACGCAGGCCGACCTGTCGGCACGGCTCGAAGCCCTCAAGGCCCTGCAGGACAAGGTGCGAACCGACGGCAAGCTCAAGCCTTGGCTGGCCAAGCACGGGCTGGACGGTTTGCAAGGCCTGTGGAGCCGGCTGCACATCGAGCCGGGCTGGGAGAACGCGCTGGAAGCGGCGCTGCGCGAGCGCCTGTCGGCGCTGGAGGTCTC
>JBJTNV010000124.1:0-39788 GCA_046074205.1 Hydrogenophaga sp. | reverse complement strand
CGGCGTGCCCAGGCGCGAGGGGAAGGGCACGGCTGCCGCCAGCGCGTCCTGCACCTCCTGCGGCATGCCGAACATCATGGGCGTGCCGAAGATGCCGGGGGCGATGGTCATGTTGCGGATGCCGTTGCGCGAGAGGTCGCGAGCGATGGGCAGTGTCATGCCGACCACACCGCCCTTGGAGGCGGCGTAGGCCGCCTGGCCAATCTGGCCGTCGTAGGCGGCTACGCTGGCGGTGGAGATCATCACCCCGCGCTCGCCCGTGGCCTCGGGCTCGTTCTTGCACATGGCGTCGGCCGCGAGGCGGATCATGTTGAAGCTGCCCACCAGGTTGACCATGATGGTCTTGGTGTAGAGCGCCAGGCTGTGGGCGCCGTTCTTGCCCACGGTCTTCTCGGCCGGGGCAATACCGGCGCAGTTGACCAGGCCCATGAGCTTGCCCATGGACACGGCCTTGGCCACCACGGCCTGGCCGTCGGCTTCGCTGCTGACGTCGCATTTGACGAAGGCGCCGCCGATGTCTTTGGCAACCGCCTCGCCTTTTTCGGCCTGCATGTCGGCGATGACGACTTTGCCGCCGTTGGCGGCCAGCATGCGCGCCGTGCCTTCGCCCAGGCCCGATGCGCCGCCGGTGACGATGAAGACTTTGCCTGCGATATCCATGGGTTGCTCCTCGTGAAGTGGTGAGTTGACGTTGACGTAAACGTCAATTATGGCCCGGTGCCGGTGACCTTGAACAGTCCGGTTGTCACGGTGTTTTCACGGGGCTGTCACACAGCCTGCCTAGGCTGGCGGTTTTGATTTTCTGTCACGCCCATGATCGACCACACCGACCTGCACAGCCGCATCCTGACCGACCTGATGGATGGCTATGACGAAGAGCTGGAAATGGAGATCGAGGACCGCCACGTGGACGAGCTCGTGGGCGACATCAGCCCCGAGGAACTGCTGCAGCACAAGGAAAGCCGGCGCGTCTATTTCCGCGAACTGTTCCGCCTGCAGGCCGAGCTGGTGAAGCTGCAGGACTGGGTGCAGGCCACCGGCCACAAGGTGGTGATCCTGTTCGAGGGGCGCGACGCGGCGGGCAAGGGCGGGGCGATCAAGCGCATCACGCAGCGCCTGAACCCGCGCGTGTGTCGGGTGGTGGCGCTGCCGGCACCCAGCGACCGCGAGCGCACGCAATGGTATTTCCAGCGGTACGTTCAGCACCTGCCGGCGGCGGGCGAGATTGTGCTGTTCGACCGCAGCTGGTACAACCGCGCGGGCGTCGAGAAGGTGATGGGCTTTTGCACCGACGAGCAGGTCGAGGCGTTTTTCCGCGACGTGCCCGAGTTCGAGAAGATGATCATCCGCTCGGGTGTGCAGCTCATCAAATACTGGTTCTCGCTGTCGGACCAGGAGCAGGAGATCCGCTTTCTGGGCCGTATCCATGACCCGCTCAAGCAGTGGAAGCTCAGCCCGATGGATCTGGAAAGCCGCCGCCGCTGGGAGCTCTACACCACGGCCAAGGAAGTGATGCTGGAGCGCACACACATTCCCGACTCGCCCTGGTGGGTGGTGCCGGCAGACGACAAGAAGAAGGCGCGCCTGAACTGCATCCACCACCTGCTGTCACAGATGCCGTACCACGAGATCGAGCGCCCGGTCATCGAGCTGCCCGAACGCATCCGCCACGAGGACTACCGCCGCCACCAGGTGCCCGGCGAGATCTACGTGCCACAGGTGTATTGACACCCCCGAAGCGCCGCAGTCGCGCCACGGAGGGGGGAGGCCGCGTCAGCGGCGCAGGGGGAGTCGTTCACTTGTATCCCGTGCGGTCAAGCATTTGCTGCACCTTGGTGAGGTTCTTGGCCACCACACCCAGCGGGATCTGTTCGGCCTTGAAGTGCTCCCCCCCCATGGCCTTGAGTGCGGCATTGTGGATCTTCACGCCTTTGGCGGCGGCGAATTCGTCGTTGCCATTGGCGAAGTAGTCCTGCGCGAAGGGCGAGGCCAGAAATTCCATGAAGGCGATGGCGTTTTCGCGGTTCCTGGCGTGTCGTGCCACGGCTGCGCCGGCGATGTTGACGTGCGTGCCGGTGGTGGCCTGGTTGGGGAACACAACCTTGACTTTCTCCATCACGGCGCGGTCTTCCGGCTTGGCTGACTTGATCAGGCGGGCGAGGTAATAGGTGTTGGTCAGTGCCACGCCGCATTCGCCCGAGGCAACCGCCTTGATTTGGTCGGTGTCGCCGCCCTTGGGGGTTCGGGCCATGTTGTCCACCACACCCTTGAGCCAGGCTTCACCCTTGGCGTCACCCAGGCGTTCGATCACGGTCGCGAAGAGCGACAGGTTGTACGGGTGGGAGCCCGAGCGGGTGCACAGCAGCCCCTTGAGCCTGGGGTCGGCCAGCTGCTCATAGGTGGCCACGTCGGTGGCCTTGACGCGCAACGGGTCGTACACGATCACGCGTGCGCGGGTGGAAAAGCCGGTCCAGGTCACGCCATCTTTGCCCGCTTGCGCACGCAGCTGCGCGGGGATGGCCGCGTCCAGCGTGGCCGACCGGATGGGCTGGAACAGGCCCTGCGCGTCGGCGCTGGCCATGCGGGCGGCGTCCACCAGCAGCACCACGTCGGCCGGGGAGGCGGCGCCTTCGGCCTTCAGCCGTGCCACGATGCCGGCGTCATCCGCGTCCACGCGGTTGATCTTGATGCCGGTCGTCCGGGTGAAGGTCTCGTACATCACCTCGTCGGTCTGGTAATGGCGGGCCGAGTAAATGTTGAGCACCTTGTCCTGTGCGTGGGCGCTCAGGGCACCCAGCGTCAGGGCGAGGACAATCGGGAGTCGGGTCGTATGGAACATGGTCGATGGCCGTGGCGGCATGGAAATAAAAAACTGCGTGGGCAGAGATGGGATGATCGATGTTATCAGTAACGAGAATGGTTCGCAATAGCATTTTAAAACGGGTGATGGTACTGGGCGTGGTCATGCTGGCGGGCTGTTCCGCCCTGGCGCCATCGGCGCCAGAACCACCGGTCGTGGCGGTGGAGCCGTCCTTGCGGGCACCGCGTCTGGGGCTGGCGCTGGGGGGGGGAGCCGCCCGTGGCTTTGCCCATGTGGGCGTGATTCAGGTGCTGGAGGCCCATGGCATCCGGCCTGATCTCGTGGTTGGCACGTCCGCCGGCAGCCTTGTGGCGGCGCTCTACGCCGCTGGCCAGAACGGCGCCCAACTGGAGCGTGCGGCGCTGACGATGGAAGAGGCCACCCTGACCGACTGGACACTGCCCTTCGGCGGCTGTGGCGTCTTGCGGGGTGAAGCGCTGGCGCGCTACGTGCGCCAGGCCGTGGGAGGCCGTCTGATCGAGCAGATGGCGATGCCGCTGGGCATCCTCGCGACCGATCTGGGCAACGGTCAGGCCATGCTGTTTCGCCGGGGTGACACGGCAATGGCGGTGCGGGCATCCAGCGCCGTACCGGGCGTTTTCACGCCCGTGGCCATTGCCGGCCGCGACTATGTGGACGGCGGACTGGTGGCGCCGGTACCGGTGAGTCAGGCCCGCGCCATGGGGGCCGAAGTGGTGCTGGCGGTGGATATCTCCAGCGATCCCCAGGGTAACGACGCCAGCGGGTTGCTGCAGGTGCTGTTGCAGACCACGGCGATCATGGGGCAGAGCATCAACCGCCACGAACTGCGTGCGGCCGATATCGTGGTGCGGCCGGCTCTCAGCGGTGTCGGCAGCGCCGACTTTTCGTCCCGACAGCGCTCGATCGCGGCGGGCCGGGCGGCGATGCTGGCGGCTTTGCCGGGCCTGAAGGCGGAACTGGCCAAGCTACGGCCGGTCGGCGGTGGCTGAACGACATAAAAAAAGCCCCGGTCTTGCGACAGGGGCTTCAAGGGGTCCCGTGAAACCGGAGGTTGGCGAGGACCCGAGGAGACAACCAGAAAAAACGGGTGGAAACCAGCACCGCCTTCTCAAGTCAGGCGCCAGTGTCCAGTGATTGGACGGTGTTCGCCTTGACCAGGATCAAGACCGGTCGCCGGCGAGCACCGCCGTTGGACATCAACGCTTGCGGGCGGGCGCCTTGGCGGCGTTGACGGCCTGGGTGGTCACGGTGTTGAAGTTGGCTTCGGCCATTTCGGCGGCCTGCTTGACAGCTTTTTGAACCGATTCCATGGCGTTGCTGGCGGCGGAGACAGCGCTCTTCATCACGGCCACGGCGGTTTCGGAACCGGCGGGAGCGTTTTTGGCGGCGTTGTCGACGACGGCCATGAATTTTTTCTGCGCGTCGGCTGCCTGGGCTTCGGCGGCCTTGCCGAACTCGGCGCCGGTGCCGGAGGCGATGTCGTACAGGTGGCGGCTGTAGGCAGCGGTCTTTTCAGCCAGCGGCTGCATCAGGCTCGCCTGCAGGCTCAACAGTTCCTGGGCGTCCTTGACAGACAGCAGGGCCTGGGTGTTGTTGGCGGCTTCGGCCATGGCGGCCTTGGTGGCCTGGACGTTCAGCTCAACCAGTTTTTCCACGCCTTCGAAGGCTTTCTGGGTCAGGCCGAAAAGGGTTTCGATGTTGGCTTTCTGGGCGGCAACGATTTGTTCAGCGGTCAACATGTTCTAGCTCCTGTAGAGGGTTTGAAGAGGGTAGTTGAAGGCTGCTTCGAGAACACCGCGCTGTCTGGACGCTGTTGTTTTCGTTCGCTTTGCTGCGCCGCAACATGACCGTATTATAGGGACGCCACAGCCCGATGCAAGTTTTTTTGTTGCGGCGCAACAAATTAAGCCGAAAACTTTGCCATTTCAGGCGCCTGTCGGGTGCTGACGGCTGATCACCAGGGTGTTTTCCGTCTCGTTCGGCCACGCATGCACGTCTTCTACGCCACGCAGTTCGTCCTGCCCTTGCCCGAGGGGCACCGGTTTCCCATGGCCAAGTACGGTCGTCTGCGTGATCGGCTGGCAACCGAGTGTGCGCACGTTCGCCTGCAACAGGCACAGCCGGCCACCGACGGCGAGCTCGCGCTGGTGCACAGCCCGGCGTATATCCAGGCGGTGCAAGACGGCACGCTGAGCGCGGCTGCCCAGCGGGAGATTGGTTTTCCCTGGAGTCCGGCAATGGCCGAGCGGGCCAGGCGTTCCGTGGGCGCGACGCTGCAGGCCTGCCGCACGGCGATGGCGGGCGAAGGCCTGGCCGCCAACATTGCGGGTGGGACCCACCATGCATACGCCGACAAGGGCAGTGGCTTCTGCGTGTTCAACGACGCCGCCGTCGCCGCACGGCTGATGCAGGCCGAGCATGCGCGGGTACATCGGGCGCGTGGCCCGCTGCGGGTAGCGATCATCGATCTCGATGTGCACCAGGGCAACGGCACGGCGCACATCTTCGCCAACGACGCGTCGGTGTTCACGCTCTCGCTGCACGGGGAAAAGAACTTCCCCTTCCGCAAGGAGCCCAGCGATCTGGATGTGGAGCTGCCCGACGGCACCGGTGACGCCGCCTACCTGGAAGCACTGGAACGGGCGCTGGAAGAACTGGAGCGTCGCTTCGAGCCCGGGCTGGTGATCTACCTGGCCGGAGCCGACCCGCACGAGGGCGACCGGCTGGGCCGGTTGAAGCTGACGTTTGACGGCCTGGAGGCGCGCGACCGCCGGGTGATGGACTGGGCCTGGCAACGCCGGCTGCCGCTGGCCTTCGCCATGGCCGGCGGTTACGGCACCGACATGGACGCCACCGTGCAAGTGCAGATGAACACCTACCGCGTGGCGCTGGACTACCACGCCCGCTGGGCTGCGCGGGCGCAGCAGCGGGCTCGCGCGACGGTGACAACGCACTGAGCCCTGCGCAGGCAGAATGCGCTGCCATGCACGCCGACACCGCTTCCCAACCTCGCCCCCAGGCCCAGCAGCGGGACGACTACCGCGTGTTCCGCTCCATCGGCACGCGCTGGATGGACAACGACGTCTACGGCCACGTCAACAACGTCGTGTACTACAGCTGGTTCGACACCGCCGTGAACGCCTGGCTGATCGATCAAGGCGCGCTGGACATCCATGCCGGCGAGGTGATTGGCCTGGTGATCGAGACGCAGTGCAACTACTTCGCACCGCTGGCCTTTCCGCAGACCATCGAAGCCGGCCTGCGCGTGGCGCACCTGGGCCGTTCCAGCGTGCGTTACGAGGTCGGCCTGTTCGCCCAGGGCGAGCCCCTGGCCGCGGCCTGCGGGCATTTTGTTCATGTCTATGTGGACCGGCAGACCCGCCGGCCCGTGCCCTTGCCCGAGAAACTCAAAGCCACCCTGGAGACCATTCAATGACACAGAACCCGCCCGCCGTGATCGACGCCCAGAGCGTCGATGCCGCCATCACCACCCGCCTGTCGGCGCGCGCCTTCCTGCCCAGGCCGGTGCCGCGCGAGACGATCGAACACATCCTGCAGGTGGCCAGCCGCGCACCGTCGGGCACCAACACCCAGCCCTGGAAGGTGTACGTGTTGCAGGGCGCCAGCCGGGACACCCTGGTGGACCAATGCTGCGCAGCCCACGACGCGATGCGGGCCGACCCGGCGCTGGCCGAGCAGTACCGCGAGGAGTACGACTATTACCCCACGCAATGGGTCAGTCCCTACATCGACCGCCGGCGCGAAAACGGCTGGAGCCTGTACGGCCTGCTGGGCATCGGCAAGGGCGACAAGGACAAGATGCACGCCCAGCACCAGCGCAACTTCCGTTTCTTCGACGCGCCGGTCGGCCTGATGTTCACCCTGGACAAGGTCATGGGCCGCGGCTCGCTGGTGGACTACGGCATGTTCCTGCAGAACATCATGGTGGCGGCCAAGGCCCACGGGCTGGACACCTGCCCGCAGGCGGCCTGGAACGGCTTTGCCAGGATCATCCTGCCGCACATCGGCGCGGGAGAGAACGAAATGCTGGTCTGCGGCATGGCCCTGGGCTACGCCGATCCGGCCGACAAGGTGAACACCTTTGTCACGCCACGGGAGCCGGTCGCCGGCTTCACGCACTGGCTGGAATAATCCGGCGCCTGTTTCCATCCATTTCACCCAAGGAATTTTCATGATCACCACCCCCAGCGGCCTGCAATACGAAGACACCGTGGTCGGCCAAGGCGATGAGGCCAAGGCCGGCCGGCCTGTGCAGGTGCACTACACCGGCTGGCTGTTCAACGACGGCGTGCAGGGCAGCAAGTTCGACTCCAGCAAGGACCGCGGCCAGCCGTTTGAATTCCCGCTCGGTGCCGGCCATGTCATCAAGGGCTGGGACGAAGGCGTGCAAGGCATGAAGGTGGGCGGCACGCGCCGCCTGGTGATCCCGGCGGCCCTGGGCTATGGCGCGCGCGGCGCCGGCGGCGTGATCCCGCCCAACGCGACCCTGCTGTTCGAGGTGGATCTGCTGGCGGTCTGATCCCCGCGGGCCCGGCTGTGGGAGCAGCCGTGGTGACACCAGGGCTGTGCGGTGCCCATTACCATCGGTCGCATGAGCACACAACGCCCCTCCATCCTGATCGCCCGCGCCGTGTTTCCCGAGGTGGAGCACAGGCTTCGCCAGTATTTCGAGGTCGAGACCACGCCACCAGGCGTGTTCTGGACCGCTGCCCAGCTGGTGGACAAGCTGCAAGGCAAGACCGGGGTCATGACCACCGGCGGCGAACGCATTGACGCTGCGCTGCTGGCGGCCTGCCCGCAGCTGAAGATAGCGGCCAATATCGCAGTGGGCTACAACAATTTTGATCTCCCGGCCATGACGGCAGCGGGCGTGCTGGGCACCAACACGCCCGACGTGCTGACCGAGACCACGGCTGATTTTGGTTTTGCGCTGCTCATGGCCACCGCGCGCCGGGTGGCCGAGAGCGAGCATTTCCTGCGTGCAGGGCACTGGAAAGAGTGGTCTCTGGACCTGTTCGCGGGCGCCGAGGTGCACGGCAGCACGCTGGGCATCCTGGGCATGGGTCGCATCGGCCAGGCCATCGCACGGCGCGGCGCCCACGGCTTCGGCATGAAGGTGATCTACCACAACCGCTCGCGCCTGGACCCTGACAAGGAAGCCGATTGCCGCGCGCGCTACGTGGGCAAGCAAGAGCTGTTCGAGCAGGCCGATCATGTGGTGCTGGTACTGCCCTTCACGCCCGAGGCCTACCACATCGTGGGGGCTGCCGACATTGCCCGCATGAAGCCCTCCGCCACGCTGGTCAACATCGCCCGCGGCGGCATTGTTGACGAAGCCGCGCTGGTCGCAGCGCTGCGCGAGAAGCGCATCGCCGCTGCGGGACTGGACGTGTTCGAGGGCGAACCCAAGGTCAACCCCGATTTGCTGACCGTTCCGAACGTGGTGCTCACGCCGCACATCGCCAGCGCCACGGTGCCCACCCGCATAGCCATGGCCCTGCTGGCGGCCGACAACCTGATCGCCTACCTCACCCAGGGGCAGGCCTTGACACCGTTGAACCCGCAGGTGATGACGCGATGAGCATGGGCCTGCCGGGCCTGTTGCTGCTGTCGCTCGCGGCGGCCAGCATCGGTTTGGTGCTGTGGTTGCTGCTGCGCCGTCCGCCAGTGGATGCGCAGGCGGTGGCCCAGCGACAGCAACTGCTGGACGCTGTTCAGTCGCAGGCCTTGCAGACCGGCCAGCGCATCGACCGCATGGAAAGTGAGTTGCGGCGCGACATCGGCGAGAGTGCCCGCACGGGCAGACAGGAAGTCCAGCAGACCCTGGCCACCTTCCAGGAGGTGTTGATCCGCCAGGGTGCCGAGGCCACACGCACCCAGAACGCGCAGCTCGACGCCTTTTCCCACCAGCTGCTGCAACTGCGGGGCACGCTGGGCGACACGCTGACGCAGCAGCTCAAGGCACTGATGGAGAGCAACGAGCGCCGTCTGGCCGAAATGCGCGGCACGCTGGAGGCGCAAATCCAGCAACTGCAGGCGAGCAATGCGAGCAAACTCGACGAGATGCGCGCCACGGTGGACGAGAAGCTGCACGCCACGCTGGAGCAGCGCCTGGGCGAGAGCTTCAAGCAGGTGGCCGAGCGGCTGGAGCAGGTGCACAAGGGCCTGGGCGAGATGCAGAACCTGGCCCAGGGTGTGGGCGATCTCAAGCACCTGCTGAGCAACGTGAAGACCCGCGGCATGTTCGGTGAGGCGCAGTTGGGTGCACTGCTGGAGCAGGTGTTCGCGCCCGACCAGTACGCGACCCAGGTGGCCACGCGGCCCGGCAGCCGCAACATGGTGGACTTTGCCATCCGCCTGCCGGGCCGGGGCGACGACGGCGCGCCGTGCTGGCTGCCGATCGACGCCAAGTTTCCGAACGAGGACTACGAGCGCCTGCTGGACGCCCAGCAGCGCGCCGACGCCGAGGGCGCCGAACAGGCCGCGCGCGGGCTGGAGCAGCGCATCCGGCTGGAGGCCAGGAGCATGGCCGAGAAGTACCTGGAGCCGCCGCACACGACCGACTTCGCCATCCTGTTCCTGCCCACCGAAGGCCTGTACGCCGAGGTGCTGCGCCGCCCCGGGCTGATGGAGGCGCTGCAGCGCGATCACCGCGTCACGCTGACCGGGCCGACCACGCTGATGGCCATGCTCAATGCGCTGCAGATGGGCTTTCGCACGCTGGCGCTGGAAAAGCGCAGCTCCGAGGTGTGGCAGGTGCTGGGCGCGGTCAAGACCGAGTTCGGCAAGTTCGGGGATGTGCTGGCCAAGGTCAAGAACCAGACCCAGACCGTTCTCAACACCCTGGACGCAGCCGAGGTGCGCAGCCGTGCCATGGGCCGGGCGCTGAAGACGGTGGAGGCGTTGCCGCAGGACCGGGCGCAAAGCCTGCTGCCGAGCGATCCGCTGGACACGGCTGACGGCGAGCGAACGTGACATCCGGCACACGGCGCACGCTGGCCCGCCTCATCGCGGCCCAGATCTGCGTCCACGCCGGGATGACCGGCTTTCGCATGGCCGCACCGCTGATGGCCTTGCGCGAGGGATACAGCGCGGCAGCGGTGGGCATGCTGCTGGCGTTCTTCGCGCTGGCCCAGGTATTCCTGGCCCTGCCAGCGGGCCGTTTTGCCGAACGCCATGGCCTGCACCGACCGTTCGTGGTGGCCAGCGTCCTCGCCTGTGCGGGCGGGTGGCTGGCCCTGGCGTGGCCGCAGTTCTGGGTGCTGTGTCTGACGGCACTGTGCTGCGGTGCGGCGGTCTGCCTGTCCATGATCGCGCTGCAGCGTCACGTGGGGCACATGGCCAGCGACGGACCCGAGTTGCGGCAGGTGTTCAGCTGGGTGGCGGTCGGCCCGTCCATCTCCAATTTTCTGGGGCCGTTCCTGGCCGGCCTGCTGATCGATGCGTCGGGTTTTCGCGCGGCATATGCCTTGTTGGCGCTGTTGCCCGCACTGGCCTGGTGGTGGGTGCGACGCGTACCCGGGCATCCCGTGACGGAACGGCCACCGGTGCACCGCGAGGCCTCTTCCTGGGGTCTGTTGCGGGAACCGGTGTTCCGCCGGCTGATGATCGTCAACTGGATGCTTGCGTCGTGCTGGGACGTGCACACGTTTCTGGTGCCGGTGCTCGGCCACGAACGGGACCTGCCGGCCACGGTCATTGGCAGCATTCTGGGAGGCTTCGCGGTGGCTGCCACCGCGATCCGGCTGCTCATGCCCTGGCTGGCCGCTCACCTGCGCGAGGGAACGGTCATTGCCCTGGCGATGGCGGGGACCGCCGTGCTGCTGACCCTGTACCCGCTGGTGCAGGCGGCCTGGGCCATGGCCCTGCTGTCGGTGCTGCTGGGCCTGGCACTGGGCTCGGTGCAGCCCATGGTGATGAGCACCCTGCACCAGATCACACCCCGTCATCGGCATGGGCAGGCGCTGGGCCTGCGCTCCATGGCCATCAATGGTTCGAGCGTGCTCATGCCCCTGCTGCTGGGTTCTGCCGGTGCATGGGTGGGTGTGGCGGCTGTGTTCTGGACCATGGGTGCGGTGGTGGGCAGTGGGGCGCGCCTGGCCTGGGGGCTGCGGCACCCGACGGCGATGGAGGGCAGTGGACCCCGACGCCTCCACCGGCCCTGATTCGAGAGCCAGGTTCCGGGTTGCCTAGAATGCGCGCTCACCCCAAGGAAGCACCGTGCTGTTACTGATCGTCTTGCTGCCTCTGCTGCTGGGTACCGTGGCCACTGCCTGGCTCGGCCCGAAGTCCCGCCCCTTGACTGCGCTGGCGGCCGGCCTGGTCACCGCTGCAGCCTTGTCTCTGCTGCTGGTGCAGGCACCGGCGGTGTTTGCCGGCCAGACCATCATGAATGCCTGGCCCTGGCTGCCCGAGATCGGCCTGCAGCTGAGCTTCCGGCTGGACGGCCTCTCGCTCATGTTCGCCGGGCTGATCCTGTTCATCGGCCTGCTGATCGTGCTGTACGCGGCTTACTACCTGTCGCCCGGGGACTCGGCTGGCAAGTTTTTCAGCTTCATGATGCTGTTCATGGCCGCCATGCTGGGCGTGGTGCTGTCGGACAACCTGCTGCTGCTGGTGGTGTTCTGGGAGCTGACCAGCATCTCGTCGTTCCTGCTCATCGGCTTCTGGAGCCACCGTGCCGACGCGCGCGCCGGAGCGCGCCAAGCCTTGGCCGTCACGGGTGGCGGCGGCCTGGCGATGCTCGGTGGCTTTGTGCTGCTGGGGCAGATCGCCGGTACCTACGAGATCAGCGCGCTGGCGGCCCAGGTCGCCACCCTCCAGGCCGACCCGCGCTTCGTGCCCGCGCTGCTGCTGATCCTGCTGGGCGCATTCACCAAGAGCGCGCAGTTTCCGTTCCATTTCTGGCTGCCCGACGCCATGGCCGCGCCCACGCCGGTCTCGGCCTACCTGCACTCGGCCACCATGGTCAAGGCCGGTGTGTTCCTGCTCATGCGCCTGTACCCGGTGCTGGCCGGCACCGGGCATTTCGAGGCCATCGTCAGTGCGGCGGGCCTGGCCACGGTGCTGTTCGCGGCCTTCGTCGCGATCTTCAAGCACGACCTCAAGGGCTTGCTGGCGTACTCCACCGTCAGCCACCTGGGGCTGGTGGTGTTTCTGATCGGCCTGGGCTCGCCGCTGGCGGCCGTGGCGGCGGTGTTCCACGTGCTCAACCACGCAGCTTTCAAGGCCTCACTGTTCATGATCGCCGGCATCGTCGACCACGAAACGCATTCGCGCGACATGCGCCAGCTCGGCGGGCTGTGGAAGTTCATGCCCTGGACCGCCACGCTGTCCATGGTGGCGGCCGCGTCCATGGCCGGTGTGCCGCTGACCAACGGCTTCCTGTCCAAGGAAATGTTCTTCACCGAAGCCGTCGTCGGCACCAGCGGTGTCTACGCGTGGCTGGTGCCTGCGCTGGTAACCCTGGCCGGCGTGTTCAGCGTGGCCTACTCGCTGCGCTTCGTGCACGACACCTACTTCAACGGAGATCTGGGCGACGTTCCCAATGATCACCCTCACGAGCCGCCGATGGGCATGAAGCTGCCGGCCATGCTGCTGGTGACGTTGTGCATTCTGGTCGGCCTGCTGCCGGCCATCACCTTCGGCCCGCTGGTGCACGTAGCCGCCAGCGCGCTGGTGGGCGGCGAGCTGCCGGAGTACCACCTCGCCATCTGGCACGGTTTCAACCTGCCGCTGCTGATGAGTGCGATCGCGCTGGCGGTAGGCATCGGCCTGTACCTGTGGCTCGCCAAAGGCCGGCGCCTGCACCGCATCAGCTCGGAAGACTGGTTTGGTGCGGCCACCGGTCGTGCCATCTTCGAATGGCTGATCGACCACCTGTTCGGCCTGTCGGGCCGCATCACGGCGCGGCTGGAGACCGGTTCGCTGCAGCGCTACGTGGGCTGGCTGCTGCTGACGGCGCTGGTGCTGGGGGCGCTGCCTTTCGTCGGCAGCGGGATGAGCACCGGTTCCCGTCCGCAGATGCCCGCCACGCCGCTGGCCTGGGCGATGTGGGCGCTGCTGTTGCTGACCTGCCTGGTCATCGTGCGCACGCACCACCAGCGCTTCCAGACCGTCGTGTTGGTGGGGGTGGTCGGCGTGGCCGCGTCGCTGACCTTCCTGGGCTTCTCCGCGCCCGACCTGGCGTTGACCCAGCTGTCGGTGGACATCGTCTCCACCGTGCTGCTGCTGATGGGTCTGGCCCTGCTGCCACAGACCAGCCCGAAGGAAACCCCGGCGCTGCGCAGGGGACTGCACGCGCTGCTGGCGCTGGCGGGCGGCGCGGCCATGTCGGTCATCACCTGGCTGGTGCTCACGCGCAACCAGGACTCGATCTCGTGGTACTTCCTGCAGGAGTCGCTGGCCAAGGGCGGCGGCACCAACGTGGTCAACGTCATCCTGGTGGACTTCCGCGGCTACGACACCATGGGCGAGATCACCGTGCTGGGCATCGCCGCCATCGGCGTGCTGGCCCTCATGGACGGCATGCGCACGCGTCGCCCGGCCGTGGACCCGGACGGCCGCGCCTGGACCTTTGCGCAACAGCCGCTGCTGCTGCGCGTGGCCGCGTCGGTGGTGCTGCCGCTGGCGCTGGTGTTCAGTCTCTACATCTTCATGCGCGGCCACAACCTGCCGGGCGGCGGCTTCATCGCCGGCCTGATCACCGCCGTGGCGCTGGTGCTGCAGTTCATGTCGCTGGGGCAGGCGCGGGCCGAGCAGTTCCTGCGCGCGGGCGGCGGGCGCCGCTTCGTGCGCTGGATCGGTACCGGTCTGGGCATCGCAGGGCTGACCGGTGTGGGCGCCTTCGCGCTCAGCCGCCCGTTCCTGACCAGTGCCCACGGCCACCCGCACGTGCCGCTGCTGGGTGAGCTACCGCTGGCCACGGCCGCGCTGTTCGACCTGGGGGTGTACCTGGTGGTCGTCGGCGGCACGCTGCTGACGATCTCGGTGCTCGGCCAGGCCTCGCGCGAAGCGCCCGCCGCTCCCCAACGGAGTGCCTCATGAGCGCCGCCGGGCCGTTCCCAAGGCGCTCAGCACCGCAGTGCGCAGCACGGAGGTTTGACAAATGAGCATGGAATTTCTTCTCTCTACCGGCGTGGGCGTGGTGACCGCCGCCGGCATCTACCTCATGCTGCGCGGGCGCAGCTTCCCGGTGGTGCTCGGCCTGTCGCTGTTCGGTTACGCGGTCAACGTGTTCATCTTCCTGATGGGGCGGCTCTGGACCAACGCCGCGCCGGTGCTGGTGGGCGAGGGGCCGGTGGCCGATCCGTTGCCGCAGGCGCTGGTGCTCACCGCCATCGTGATCGGCTTTGCGACCACCGGCTTCGTGGTGGAACTGGCGCTGCGCAGCCGCCATGAAAGTGGCAGTGACCACGTGGACGGTCACGAACCCGGGGGGCCGCGCACATGACCGGTTCGCTGTTTGACGTCTGGCTGCAGCACGCTCCAGTGCTGTCGGTGGTGCTGCCCTTGCTGACCGCGGTGTTGCTGTTGCTGATCGGTGACCCGGGGGGCATGGCGTCGCAAGGTGGCGCACACGAGGACCGTGCCCTGCGCTGGCGCCGTCGCATCAGCTTGCTGTCCACCGTGCTCGGGTTGCTCATGGCGGCTGGCCTGGTGCAGCACGCGGCGCAGGGCGAGTTGCTGGTCTACCGCCTGGGTGAATGGCCGGCGCCGTTCGGCATCGTCATGGTGGTGGACCGGCTTTCGGCCCTGATGGTGCTGCTGACTTACCTGATCGCGCTGCCGGTGCTGTGGTATGCCGCCGGCGGCTGGGATGGCCGGGGCCGCTATTTCCATGCCATCTTCCAGTTCCAGCTCATGGGGCTGTCAGGTGCCTTCCTCACGGGGGACCTGTTCAACCTGTTCGTGTTTTTTGAGGTGCTGCTGATCGCGTCCTACGTGCTGCTGCTTCACGGCCAGGGGCGCGAGCGCTTGCGCGTGGGGGTGCATTACGTGGTGCTCAACCTGGTGGCTTCGGGCCTGTTCCTGATCGGCCTGTCGCTGGTGTACGCGGCCACCGGCACGCTGAACATGGCCGATGTGGCGCAGCGGGTCGCCCAACTGCAGGGTGACTCGCGGGTGTTTGCGCAGGCCGCAGCGCTGGTACTGCTGGTGGTGTTCGGCCTCAAGGCCGCCATGCTGCCGCTGTACTTCTGGCTGCCGGGCACCTACGCCGCCGCCAGCGCGCCGGTAGCGGCGCTGTTCGCCATCATGACCAAGGTCGGCGTCTACAGCATCGTGCGCGTCCATGGGCAGGTGCTGGGAGGCGAATCGGTGGCCGACTGGCTGCTGCCCCTGGCCTTGGGCACCAGCGCGCTGGGCGTGTTGGGAGCGCTGGCGGCGCACAGTCTGGGTCGGCTGGTGGCGTACCTGACCGTGTCGTCAGTGGGCACCATTCTGGCCAGCGTCGGCCTGTTCACGCCTTCGGCCCTGTCGGCTGCGCTCTACTACATGCTGCACAGCACCCTGGTGATGGCCGGCCTGTTCCTGTTGATCGAGGTGATGGCTGCGCAACGCGGCGACACGCACGACCGACTGCAGCCGGCCCACGCGGTGCGCGAGCCGGTGTTGCTGGGCGTGATGATGCTGTTCGGCGCCGCTTCGGCAGCCGGTCTGCCGCCGCTGCCCGGTTTCCTGGGCAAGCTCATGGTGCTGCAGGCCAGCAGTGGCCTGGCCGCGCAGGCCTGGGTCTGGAGCGTGGTGCTGGCGGTGGGCTTTCTCACCATCGTCGGCCTGGCGCGCGCGGGCGTCATCGTGTTCTGGCACGTACAGCCGGCCACTGACGCCGGTGCCGCGGGGACCAGCCCGCGCCTGCTGGTGCCGGTCTGGACCTTCATGGCACTGACCGTCGCGCTGGCCGTTCTGGCTTCCCCGGTCAAGCGTTACACCGACGCAGCGGCGTCCCAGCTGGCCTCGCAGGCCGACTACGCGCGTGCGGTACTCGGGCAGGTGCCCGGTGTGCCGGCGCAGACCACGCGTCCCTATGATGGCCACCGCGGTACGCCCGCTGCCGGTCACCCTGTCGTGCAGGAGAGCGCCCAATGAAATCCGACGCCCTGGACCGCCGCGGTGGCTGGTTCAACCATCCCGTGCTGTCATTGCTGCTGGCTGCGAGCTGGCTGGCGCTCTCGCGCAGCCTGGAGCCGGTGCACTTGCTCTCGGCAGCCCTGCTGGGCCTGATCGTGCCGCGCTTGCTGCGTGGCCTGCTGCACGTGGGCAGCCCGATCCACTGGGGTGCCGCGATGCGGCTGACGCTGCTGGTGACCTGGGATATCGTGATGTCCAACATCACCGTGGCCCGACTGGTGCTGGGCCCCATGAGCCGTCCGCAGCCGGCCTGGCTGCGGGTGCCGCTGGCCTGCGAACACCACCGGGTCAACGCCCTGTTTGCCAGCATCATCACCATGACGCCCGGTACCGTTTCGGCTGTGGTGGACGAATCGGCGCATTGCATCTGGGTACATGCGCTGAACTGTGACGATGCGGCCGGCATGGTGGCCGACATGAAGGCGCGCTACGAGGCGCCACTGATGGCGGTCTTCCGCCTGGACGGGGAGGGCGGGGCATGAACGTGCTTGAACTGGCGCTGACCCTGGGCATCGGCGCCGTCACCCTGACCCTGCTGCTGTGCGGCTGGCGCCTGCTGCGCGGCCCAACCATCGCTGACCGGGTGCTGGCGCTGGATACGCTGTACCTGAGCCTGGTGGCATTGGTGGTGTTGCTGGGCCTGCGCTGGCAGACCCCGCTGCTGTTCGAAGCGGCGCTCATCGTTGCGCTGCTGGGTTTCGTGGGCACGGTGGCGCTGGCTCGTTACCTCAGTCGTGGCGACGTGGTGGAGTGAAACGATGGACACATTGAACCCTGTGACCGAATGGGCAGCGGCCATCCTGATCCTGGTCGGGGCCTTCTTCCTGCTGGTAGGCGCCATCGGCATGGTGCGACTGCCTGATTTCTACATGCGGCTGCACGCGCCGACCAAGTCGTCCACCCTGGGCGTGGGCGGTGTGCTGCTGGCTTCGCTGCTGCTGGGCTGGTCCAAGGGCCACCCGGGGATGGCTGAACTGCTGATCACGCTCTTTGTTTTTGTGACCGCTCCGGTCTCGGCCAACCTGCTGGCCCAGGCCGCCTTGCATCTGCGTTTGCCCTCGCGCGCGGCTGAGCCGGACGGGCTGCTTCCCGCCAGCCGTCAGGACTGAGTCGCCGCCACAGCCCCCCCCGCCGCCGCGCCCTCCTGCGGGCTCGGCGGTCGCCCTGTTTCCTGCCCGATCCGACCACACGAGGTTTCCATGCTCAGCCAACCCACCCCCTTTCTGGCCAAACCCGGGCGCAGCCCGTGGTGGGCGCTGAGCCTGCTGGGCGCACTGGTCGCCTGCTCGCCCTCTGGCGCACCACCAGCGGCGGGCGGCCAAGGGCCGGGTGCGGGCATGCCGGCGCCCCAGGTGGGGGTGGTGACGGTGCAACTGGGCGAAGTGGCCCTGCAGGCTGAGTTGCCGGGGCGGCTGGAAGCTTCCCGGGTGGCGCAGGTGCGTGCAAGGGCGGCGGGTATCCTGCAGCAACGCCTGTTCCGCGAGGGCAGTGATGTACAGGCCGGCCAGGCGCTCTTTCTGATTGACGATGCACCCTACGAAGTCGCGCTCAGCAGCGCCGAGGCGGCGCGGGCGCGGGCAGTGGCCGCACTGGGCAACGCCCGTGCCCTTGTGGAGCGCTACCGGCCGCTGGCGAGTGAACAGGCGATCAGTCAGCAGGACTACACCCAGGCGCTCGCCGCGCAACAGGCGGCCGTGGCCGACGTGGCCGCCGCCTCCGCCGCTGTGCAGACGGCGCGCATCAATCTGGGGTACGCCCGGGTGACAGCGCCGATTGCCGGTCGCATCGGCCGTTCACTGGTCACCGAAGGCGCCCTGGTGGGGCAGGGCGAGGCGACGCCGTTGGCGGTGATCCAGCAGATTGACCCGCTGTACGTGAACGTCACCCAGTCGGCCACCGAGGCCATGCGGTGGCAGCGTGCCCTGGCCTCCGGACAGCTTCAACCGGCCGGTCAGGGGGCTGTCGCGGTGCGCGTGGTGCTGCACGATGGCAGCGAACACGCGCAGCCCGGCCGCCTGCTGTTTTCCGATCTGACGGTGGATGCGGGCACCGGACAGGTGAGCCTGCGCGCCGAGGTGCCCAACCCGGGGGGCGCACTGCTGCCGGGACTGTATGTGCGGGTGCGCATGGAACAGGCTGTCGCCCGCGATGCCGTGGCCCTGCCGCAGCAGGCGGTCACGCGCTCCGCACAGGGCGATACGGTCAAAGTGGTGGGCGCGGATGGTCTGGTCGAGACCCGTCCGGTCACGGTGGGTGGCCAGCAGGCTGGACGCTGGGTGGTGCAGGCGGGCCTGAAGTCGGGCGAGCAGGTGGTGGTCGACGGTGTGCAGAAACTGGCCATGCTGCCGCCGGGCACGCCGGTCAAGGCCGTGCCCTGGACGCCGCCCGGTGCCGCGGCTGCGGCCACCCGTTGAGGAGCGGCCGACATGGCGTCATTTTTCATCGACCGCCCCATCTTCGCGTGGGTGATTGCCCTGTTCGTCATGGTGGCAGGGGCGGTGTCCATCACCCAGTTGCCGATCGCACAGTACCCTCCGGTGGCGCCGCCGTCGATCGTGGTCAGTGCCAGCTACCCGGGTGCCTCGGCCCGGACCCTCGAAGAGAGTGTGCTGTCGGTCATCGAGCAGGAAATGAACGGCTCGCCCGGACTGATTTACATGGAAGCGGTGGCGCAGGCCAACGGCACCGGCCAGATCACGCTGAGTTTTCAACCGGGCACCAACGCCGACCTGGCGCAGGTGGATGTGCAGAACCGTCTCTCGCGCGCCGCCCCGCGCCTGCCGTCGGCGGTGACGCAGCAGGGCGTCCGGGTGGACAAGTCGCGCAGCAACTTCCTGCTCTTCACCATCCTCTCCAGTGACGACCCCGCCTGGGATCCGGTGGCTCTGGGCGATTTCGCCTCCCGCAGCGTGGTACCGGAAATTCAGCGGGTACCCGGTGTCGGCCAGGCCCAGCTGTTTGGCACCGAACGCGCCATGCGTGTCTGGATCGACCCCGCCAGGCTGCTGGGCTACAACCTCAGCGCGGCCGATGTCACCCAGGCCATTCGGGCGCAGAACGTTCAGGTGTCGGCGGGCGAAATCGGAGCCCTGCCCAATGTGGCGGGCCAGAGCATGGCGGCCACTGTGGTGGTCAGCGGGCAACTCGCCAGCGTGGAACAGTTTGGCAACATCGTGCTGCGCGCCAGGAGCGACGGATCGACCGTGCGACTCAAGGACGTGGCGCGCCTTGAACTCGGCGCCCAGGCCTATGCCACCTCGGCGCGGCTGAACGGCAAGCCGTCCACCGGCATCGGCGTGCAGCTCGCCCCCAGCGGCAACGCGCTGGCCACTGCACAGGCCGTGCGAGAGAAGATGACCGAGCTGGAGAAGTTCTTCCCCAAGGGCATGAGCTGGACCATTCCGTACGACAGCTCCAAGTTTGTGAAGATTTCCATCCAGGAAGTGGCCAAGACCCTGGCCGAGGCCGTGGCCCTGGTGTTCCTGGTGATGTTCCTGTTCCTGCAGAACTGGCGCTACACGGTGATCCCGACCATCGTGGTGCCGGTCGCGCTGCTGGGCACCTTCGCGGCGTTGCTGGCGCTGGGCTTCTCCATCAACGTGCTGACCATGTTCGGCATGGTGCTGGTGATCGGCATCGTGGTGGACGACGCCATCGTGGTGGTGGAAAACGTCGAGCGCATCATGAGCGAGGAGGGCTTGCCGCCGCTGCAGGCCACGCGCAAGGCCATGGGCCAGATCTCGGGCGCCATCATCGGCGTGACCGTGGTGCTGGTTTCCGTGTTTGTGCCGCTGGCGTTTTTCAGCGGTTCGGTTGGCAACATCTATCGCCAGTTCGCGGCGGTGATGGGCGTGTCGATCGCCTTCTCGGCCTTCATGGCCCTGTCGCTCACGCCGGCGCTGTGCGCCACGCTGCTCAAGCCGGTGCAAGCCGGTCACCACCACGAGAAGACCGGGTTCTTCGGCTGGTTCAACCGCGGCTTTTCCCGCACAGCCAAGCGTTATGAAGGGGGCGTGGCCGCGCTGCTGCCGCGCGCCGGCCGCACGCTGTTGATCTACCTGGCCATCGTGGCGGCGGCGGTCGTCATGTACAAGCGTCTGCCGACCTCGTTCCTGCCCAATGAGGACCAGGGCACGATGCTGGTGAACGTGCAATTGCCGCCCGGCGCCACCCAGGGGCGCACGCTGGAGGTGATGAAGCAGGTCGAAGGCGCGGTGCTCAAGCAGCCCGAGGTGCAGGGCATGGTCAGCGTGCTGGGCTTCAGCTTCTCCGGCCAGGGACAGAACGCCGCACTGGCCTTCATCACGCTCAAGGACTGGGCCGAACGCACCACGCCGGGCAGCGATGCACAGTCGGTGGCCGGGAGAGTGTTCGGTGCGGTCTCCGGCATCCGGGATGCCTTCATCTTCGCCCTCAGTCCGCCGCCCATTCCCGAACTGGGGGCGTCCTCGGGCTTCAGCTTCCGCCTGCAGGACCGTGCCGGTCTGGGTCGGGAGGCGCTGGTCAATGCCCGCAACCAGATGCTGGGCATGGCCTCGCAGAGCAAGCTGCTGGCCCAGGTGCGTCCGGACGGACTGGAAGACGCGCCGCAGCTGCAGATTGATATCGACCGCGACCGCGCCAACACGCTGGGCGTGGGCTTTGATGGCATCAGCGCAGCCATCGGCACGGCCCTGGGGTCGAGCTATGTCAACGACTTTCCCAACGCCGGCCGCCTGCAGCGCGTGGTGGTGCAGGCCGACGCGCCGGCCCGCATGCAGCCCGAAGACGTGCTGCGCATCAACGTGCTCAATGCCCAGGGGCAGGCGGTGCCGCTGTCGGCTTTTGCGCGCACGCGGTGGGTCTCCGGACCGATGCAGACGGTGCGCTACAACGGCTACCCGGCCATGCGCATCAGCGGCAGCGCCGCACCGGGCGTGAGCACCGGCCAGGCCATGGCCGAGATGGAGGTGCTGGCGTCCAGGCTGCCGCAAGGTTTCGGCTTTGAGTGGACCGGGCAATCGCGCGAAGAAAAGCTGGCCGGCTCGCAGGCCACCATCCTCTACGCCTTTGCCATCCTGGCGGTGTTCCTGGCCCTTGCCGCGTTGTACGAGAGCTGGAGCATTCCGCTGGCGGTGGTGCTGGTGGTTCCGCTGGGCGTGCTGGGTGTGCTGCTGGCCACGCTGCTGCGGGGCTATGCGAACGACGTGTACTTCCAGGTCGGCCTGATCACCATCATCGGCCTGTCGGCCAAAAACGCGATTCTGATCATCGAGTTCGCCAAGGATCTGCAGGCCCAGGGCAAGGGCCTGGTGGAGGCGGCGCTGGCCGCGGCGCACCTGCGCTTTCGCCCCATCGTCATGACCTCGCTGGCCTTCACGCTCGGTGTGATGCCGTTGTTCCTGGCCTCGGGCGCAGGCTCGGCCAGCCAGCGGGCCATCGGCACCGGTGTGGTGGGGGGCATGCTCACCGGCACGGTGCTGGCCGTCATCTTCGTGCCGGTGTTCTTTGTGGTCGTGCGCAAACTGTTCAAAGGCAGCGAGCGGCAGCGGCTGCACGACGCCGAGCAGGCTTCCCACCACGGCGTTCATTGACTGGCGGATACCCATGAACTTCAAACACCGTGCACTGATGCTGGCCGTAGTGGCCTTGTCCGGCTGCACCATGATGCCCGCCTACGAACGACCCGCCGCACCGGTGCCAACCCGATTCCCTGGCCAGGCGGCCGACATGACCCCTGGCGCCACGCTGCCGGTCTGGGAAACGGTGGTGGCTGATGCCCGGCTGCGCGACCTCATCACGCTGGCGCTGCAGAACAACCGCGACCTGCGGGTGGCCGCGCTGAACATGGAGCAGGTGCGTGCGGCCTACCAGATTCGGCGCGCCGACCCGTTCCCCACGCTGAACCTGGCCACTACCGGCAACCGACAGCCCAACAGCAGCGGTGGCATCGGCAGCACCTACACGGCGGGCCTGGCCATGGCCAGTTGGGAGCTGGATTTTTTCGGTCGTGTTGCTTCGCTGAAGGACGCGGCGCTGGCGCAATACCTGTCCAGCGAAGAGGCGCGCCGCTCGGCGCAGACCAGCCTGGTGGCGTCGGTGGCCCATGGTTGGCTGGCACTGCAGGCCGACGAGGCCTTGCTGGCCTTGACGCGGCAGACGCTGGCGACCCGTGAGGCATCGCTGCGCCTGACCCGTCTGCGGTTTGACAACGGCACCGCATCGGCGCTGGACCTGCACCAGGCCGAATCGCTGGCCGCCGCCGCCCGGGGCACCCTGGCCCAGCTGGAACGCAGCCGCGCGCAGGGCCTCAACGCGCTGACCCTGCTGGTGGGGCAGGTCGTTCCCGAGGCCCTGTTGCCGACGGCGGACGACGCCTCGGTGGCCCTGCGGGCGGTACCCGAAGGACTGCCGTCGGACTTGCTGATGCGCCGTGCGGACATCCGCCAGGCCGAACAGTCGCTGATCGCGGCCAACGCCAACATCGGTGCGGCACGCGCAGCTTTTTTCCCTCGCATCGCTTTGACCGCCAGCGTGGGCACGGCCAGCAACGAACTGTCGGGTCTGTTCAAGGACGGTTCCTGGGGCTTCACGCTGGCGCCGCAGGCGGTGCTCCCCCTCTTCGATGCCGGCCGCAACCAGGCCCATCTGGAGGTGGCCAAGGTAGGGCGTGACATCGCCGTGGCCCAGTACGAGAAGGCGATCCAGACCGCCTTCCGCGAAGTGGCCGATGCCCTGGCCGGACGCGCCACGCTGGGCCAGCAGCTGGCCGCTATGCGAAGCCAGGCCGCGGCCGATGCCGAGCGTCTGCGCCTGACCGAACTGCGCTACCGCGGCGGTGTGGCCAGCTCGCTGGACCTGCTGGACGCACAGCGCTCGCTGTTCGCGACCCAGCAGTCGATGGCACAGATCCAGCTCGCCCAGCAGCAGAACCAGGTGGCGCTGTACAAGGCCCTGGGCGGAGGGTATTGACGGGGTGGCAACCGGCGCGAAGTGTCCGATCCAGTACACACCGCGGAACCGGTTTTGCCGGGCCGCTGGTGTGGTTACCCTGAGGTGAAGCCGTGCAGCGACGCAGGGGGGTCAGATGTTCTGCAGGCCGTAGAACTGCACGATGTGGTCCCACGCGGCCTGCGGGTCATCGACCAGTTTGAACAGGTCCAGGTCCTCGGGCGAGATCATGCCCTCCTCGACCAGCACGTCGAAGTGGATCAGCCGCCTCCAGTACTCGCTGCCGAACAGCACGATGGGCACCGGCTTGGCCTTCTTGCACTGCACCAGGGTGATGACCTCGAACAGCTCGTCCAGCGTGCCGAAGCCACCCGGGAACGCCACCAGCGCCTTCGCCCGCATCATGAAATGCATCTTGCGCAGCGCGAAGTAGTGGAACTTGAAGCTCAACTCGGGTGAGATGAAGCGGTTGCCCGACTGTTCGTGTGGCAGCGAGATGTTCAACCCCACGTTGAGCGCCCCTTGATCGTGAGCGCCCCGGTTGGCCGCCTCCATGATGCCGGGGCCGCCGCCGGTACAGATGAACAACTGATCGTCCTTGGGGCAGCTTGCGCTGTAGCGCGCCACGATGTGGGCGAATTCGCGTGCGCGATCGTAGAAATGTGCGTTGCGCAGCAAGGTCCGTGCGCGGGTGATCGCCCGTGCATCGCCGCTGGCTTCTGCCAGCTCCAGCTGTTCCTGCGCTTCGGCGGGTTCACGCACGCGCGCGCTGCCGAAGACCACAATGGTGTTCTCGATGCCCAGTTCCTGTTGGGCCAGGTCGGGTTTGAGCATCTCCAGCTCAAAACGGATGCCGCGGGTTTCGCGTCGCAGCAGGAACTCGGGGTCGGCAAAAGCCAGCCGGTAAGCGTCGGCCTGCAGGGTGTTGCCGCTGTTGGCATGGGCCTGCAGGTCGGCCCAGGCATCGGCGATGCGGCGTTCGTTGAGATGCTGGAGCTGTTCCATTCGCGTGTCTTTCGGGTCGGGAACGATGGTGCCGCCGCCTGGCTGACGCGTCCCCCGCACCCATAAAAAAGGCTCCTGCAACAGGAGCCTCTGGGGGGCGCGCGTCGGGTCAGACGCGCTTGCGGTATTCGCCGGTACGGGTGTCGATTTCGATCTTGTCGCCCTGGCTCACAAACAGCGGCACGGGCACTTCGAAACCGGTGGCGATCTTGGCGGGCTTGAGCACCTTGCCGGAGGTATCGCCCTTGACGGCGGGCTCGGTCCAGGTGATTTCACGCACGACGCTGGTCGGCAGTTCGACGGAAATGGCCTTGCCTTCATAGAACACCACTTCGACGGCCATGCCGTCTTCCAGGTAGTTCAGGGCGTCACCCATGTTTTCGGCTTCGACTTCGTACTGGTTGTATTCGCTGTCCATGCAGACGTACATGGGATCGGCGAAGTAGGAGTAGGTGCACTCCTTCTTGTCCAGCACGATCTGGTCCATCTTGTCGTCGGCCTTGAAAACGACTTCGGTGCCGATGTTGCCCAGCAGACCCTTGAGCTTCATGCGGACGGTGGCGGCGCCGCGGCCACCACGGGAGTATTCGGTGCGCAGGACGATCATCGGGTCCTTGCCGTGCATGATGACGTTGCCGGCACGGATTTCTTGAGCGATTTTCATAGGGGTTCCAACGGTTGGGCCGCAGGTTCCGCGCAGGGCCACAGGCCTGGGGAACGGTGCTGTGAAGGGCCGCGATCTGTGCGGCGAGACAGACGGCTGGCGGGGCGGATGCTGGAGCAGCACGCCGCTCCAATTTCCGCAAAGCCTTGAATTTTATCGCTTTTCGGTGACGAATCCGGTCAGCTGTGTGGCGAGGTCGGTCTGGGCCAGCAGGCGCTGACGCGCCGCCACTGCGCAGACCGACCAGTCGGCGAGCGTGGGCTCATCCGGCCAGACGGCGGCCTCGGGTGCCGTCAGGCCGTTCCAGGCGTGGTGGAAGCGTCGCAGCGACGCCGGTGCATCCAGCCAGTCCAGAAAGGCGTTCAGCTTGGCATGGTGGGCGTCGTCGTGCTGCCGGTAGATGTGCCAGACCAAGGGACGTCCCGCCCAGAGGGCGCGCACCAGTGAGTCCTCGCCGCGCACGCAGTTGAGGTCGCAGGCCCACAGCAGGTGGTCGAATTCGCGTTGCGTGACAGGGGGCAGGGCGTGCACACGAGCAGCCGATGGGCCGGCCGGACAGGCCGCCACCGCCTGCCAGGCACGGCCCGGGGTGACCAGCCAGTCGCTCCCGCCGGCCTGGGTGAGCACCTGGCACAGGGCAGGGGGCTCGTAGCAGAACAGGGAAACGCAGCGGGAACCGCTGCGGGGCAGGCCCATGGCGACCCGCCAGGCCTGGTGGTCAAAGGCAGCCTGGCGCCGGGCCAGATCGGGTTCCCGCAGCAGGCCGCCGGTGGCCGGGGTGAAGCCGGGGAAGAAAAACCATTTGGTCAGCCCCTTGAGCGGTCCGCTCATCACCGGTGAGGGCAAGCCGTGAGAGCGTTCCACCCAGGGCTCGGCGCTCATGTACTCCAGGTTGATCCAGACCGGTGGGCTGGCCCCCTGTGCCAGCCGATCGGCCAGTGTCCACACACAGCCCTGAGCGGGGTCACAGCCAAAGGCCTCGACCCACACGTCGGCCGGTGGCCATGACTCGATCACCTCTGCGGGCAGCGTGTCGGTCCAGCGAACCACCTGCACGCCAGGCCAGCGGCCCTCCAGCGCGCCGGGCGCCATCCAGGCCAGCGCGTCGGGCTGGTCGATCCACAGGCGCACCTGCTCCCCCCGGCTGGCCAGGTCGGCGCACAGCCGCCAGCAGACGCCGATGTCGCCCAGGTTGTCGATGACACGGCAGAAGAGGTCCCAACGCATGGGCGCGATTGTCCATGCCGGCGGACGACACAATACGGACCATGTCCGACACCCATTCCGAACAGTTGCTGGCCGACGTCGCCGCGCTGCCCGCGCTGCCTGGCGTCTACCGCTACTTCGACGCCCAGGGCCAGGTGCTGTACGTGGGCAAGGCGCGCAACCTGAAAAAGCGCGTCAGCAGCTACTTTCAGAAGGATCATGGCGGCACCCGTATCGGCCACATGGTTAGCAAGATCGTGCGCCTGGAGACCACGGTGGTGCGCTCCGAGGCCGAGGCGCTGCTGCTGGAAAACAACCTGATCAAGACGTTGAACCCCAAGTTCAACATCCTGTTCCGCGATGACAAAAGCTATCCCTACCTCAAGATCACCGGCACGCGCGAGACCTTCCGCACCGCCGGCGCACTGCCGGTGCCCATGCTGGCCTTTCCGCGCATGGCGTACTACCGCGGGGTGATCGACCAGCGCCACAGCTACTACGGCCCCTACCCCAGCGCCTGGGCGGTCAAGGAGTCCATCACCTTGCTGCAGAAGGTGTTTCGCCTGCGCACCTGCGAGGACACGGTGTTCGCCAACCGCACGCGGCCGTGCCTGCTCTATCAGATCAAGCGTTGCAGCGGCCCCTGCGTGGACCTGATCGACATGGCCGCTTACGGACGCGACGTGGCGGCGGCCGAGCGCTTTTTGCGTGGCGAAACACAGGCGGTGCTGGACGAACTGGAGCAGCGCATGCTGGCCCACGCCGAGAAGCTCGAATTCGAGCAGGCGGCCGAGATCCGCAACCAGATGGGTGCGCTCGCGCGCGTGCTGCACCAGCAGGCCATGGACAACCTGGGCGACCGCGACGTGGACATCCTGGCCGTGAGGGTGCAGGGCGGCAAGGCCTGCGTGAACCTGGCCATGGTGCGTGGTGGACGGCATCTGGGCGACCGGCCGTACTTCCCTGCCCATGTGGACGACGCGACGCAAATCGACGAAGGGCTGGAGGCTGAGGGCGGGCAGCGCGACGGCGATCCGCTGGAGCGGGTGCACGTGCGCGTGCTCGAAGCCTTCATCGCCCAGCACTACCTAGGCGCGGCCCTGCCGCACACGCTGGTGACCAGTCACGCCGTGGCCAAGGGCCTGCTGGCGGCACTGACCGAACAGAACGGTGCCAGGGTGCACGCCGTGCACCAGCCGCGCGAACATCGCCGAGCCTGGCTGGACATGGCGCAGAAGAATGCCGAGATCGCGCTGGCCCGCCTGTTGGCCGAGGAGGGCTCGCAGCAGGCGCGCACCCGCGCGCTGGCCGAAGCCCTGGGTCTGCCCGACGATGACCTGGATGAACTGCGCATCGAGTGCTTCGACATTTCGCACACCGCCGGCGAATCGACCCAGGCTTCATGCGTGGTGTTCGAAGGGCACAAGATGCAGAACAGCCAGTACCGGCGCTACAAGATCGAGGGCATCACCGGTGGGGACGACTACGCGGCCATGCGTCAGGTGCTGCTGCGCCGTTACGGCAAGATCGCCGAGGCCCTGCGCGCCGAACGCGAAGGGGCGACCGTGCCGGCCGACGCGACCCCTTCGGACGATGCCGCGGCCGAGTCTGTCCAGCGCAGCAGCACCGAGACGCAGACCGAAACCCCGACAGGCCCGCGCATGCCGGACCTGGTGCTGGTTGACGGGGGCAAGGGCCAGGTCAGCATGGCGCGAGAGGTGTTCCAGCAGCTCGGGCTGGACCTGTCGCTCATCGTCGGTGTGGAGAAAGGCGAGGGCCGCAAGGTCGGTCTGGAGGAGCTGGTGTTCGCCGACGGCCGCGAGAAGGTCTACCTGGGCCATGACTCCGCCGCACTGATGCTGGTGGCGCAGATTCGCGACGAGGCGCACCGCTTCGCCATCACCGGCATGCGGGCGGCGCGCGCCAAGGTGCGTACCGGGGGCAGCCGCCTGGAAGACATTCCCGGCGTGGGCCCCAAGAAGCGCGCGCGCCTGCTCCAGCGTTTCGGTGGCGTTCGCGGTGTGGCCTCGGCCAGCGTGGACGACCTGGTGACGGTCGAGGGCATCTCGGCCGAACTGGCTGACGCCATCTACCGCGCTCTGCATTGAGCCCCCACGCTCCAGCGCTGCGCGGGTCGCTGCCCCGGGACAGGGCTGGGACCGGGTCCTCGCCAGGTCTGGGGGCTGGTCCGGCTTGAGGCGGCCCGGCGCCGGAACAGCTGTGCGCTCCTTCATAATCGACTCATGTTCTTCAACCTTCCCACCCTGCTGACCTGGGCGCGCATCGTGGCCATCCCGCTCATCATCGGCGTCTATTACTGGGACGGTTTGGGCCTGGCACAGAAGAACCTGATCGCTACCGCCCTGTTTGTGGTGTTCGCGCTGACCGACTGGGCCGACGGGTACCTCGCCCGCAAGCTCAATCAGACCTCTGCCTTTGGCGCCTTTCTGGACCCCGTGGCTGACAAGTTCCTCGTCTGTGCCAGCCTGCTGGTGCTGGTGCACCTGGAACGGGCCGACGTGTTCGTCGCGCTCATCATCATTGGCCGTGAGATCGCTATCTCGTCCCTGCGCGAGTGGATGGCCATCATCGGCGCCACCAAGAGTGTGGCGGTGCACATGATCGGCAAGCTCAAGACCACCGTGCAGATGGTGGCCATTCCCTTCCTGCTCTACGACGGCAAGCTGCTGGGCGTCATCGACTCGCATCGCTGGGGCACCTGGCTGATCTGGATCGCGGCGGTGCTGACCATCTGGTCGATGGTGTATTACCTGCAAAAGGCCCTGCCCGACATCCGAGCACGCGCCCGATGAGCGCAGTGACCGTGGTAGACAAACGCTGGGTCCGGGCCATGCCTTGGGTCTTCGTGCTGATCTGGAGCACCGGCTTCATCGTCGCGCGTTACGGCATGCCGCACGCGCCGCCGATGAAGTTTCTTGCGGTGCGCTATGCCCTGTCCATCCTCTGCTTCCTGCCCTGGATCGCGCTGGCCGGCGTGAAGTGGCCTTCTGACCGGCGCCAGGCCCTGCACCTGTCGGTCACCGGCATTCTGATGCACGCAGGTTATCTGGGTGGCGTCTGGGCGGCGGTCAAGGCCGGCATGGGTTCGGGCCTGTCGTCGCTGATCGTCGGCATCCAGCCGGTGCTCACCGCCATCTGGCTCTCCAGTGCCACTGGGCATCACGTCTCGCGCCGGCAGTGGCTGGGTCTGGTGCTGGGCTTCGCCGGGCTGGTTCTGGTGGTCTCGCGCAAGTTCGGTGCGGGTGGCCCGGGTGACTCGGCCAATGGAATGAACCTGTCGTTTGCGGTGCTGGCCCTGTGTTGCATCACCGCTGGCACGCTCTACCAGAAGCGTTTCGTGCAGCCCTGTGACGTGCGCACGGCCAACACGGTGCAACTGGCAGCGGCCTTGCTGGTGACCCTGCCGCTGGCGCTGCTGGAAGCCGAAGGCATGCACTGGAACGCCGAGCTGGCCGGCGCCATGGCCTGGTCGGTGCTTGGGCTCACGCTGGGTGGAAGCTCGCTGCTCTACCTGCTGATCCAGCGCGGCGCAGCGGCCTCGGTCACCAGCCTGATGTACCTGGTACCGCCCTGCACGGCGCTGATCGCCTGGCTGCTGTTTGCCGAGCCCATCACCGCCACCACGCTGGCGGGCACTGCGCTGACGGCGCTGGGCGTGAGCCTGGTGGTGCGCTCACCGCGCTGAGCCTGACCCACCGGGCCCGTTCCGGCTTTTTCATCAAGGAAGACTCCATGAAACCCCTGCATCGCATCGCCGTCATCGCCGGCGACGGTATTGGCACCGAAGTCATGCCCGAAGGCATCCGCGTGCTGGAAGCGGTCGCCTCGAAGTTCAACATTCCGCTGCAGTTCGACCATTTCGACTTCGCCAGCTGCGACTACTTTGAAAAGCACGGGAAGATGCTGCCGGACGACTGGAAGGACCGGATCGGCGGCCATGATGCGATCTACTTCGGCGCCGTGGGGTGGCCCGACCGGGTGCCCGACCACATTTCGCTCTGGGGCTCGTTGCTGATGTTCCGCCGCGAATTTGACCAGTACGTCAACGTGCGTCCTGCGAAGCTTATGCCCGGCGTGACCGCTCCGGTGGTGCGCCGCGATGGCCGTCCGCGCCAGCCCGGCGAGATTGACATGGTCATCGTGCGCGAAAACACCGAAGGCGAGTACAGCAGCATCGGCGGCCGCATGTATGCGGGCACCGACCGCGAGATCGTGATGCAGGAAACGGTGATGTCCCGTCACGGTGTGGACCGCGTGCTGCGCCATGCGTTCGAGCTGGCCCGCTCGCGGCCGAAGAAGCACCTGACCAGTGCCACCAAGAGCAACGGTATCGCCATCACCATGCCTTACTGGGATGAGCGAGTCGACGCCATGGCGCGCGAGTACCCGGATGTGACGGTGGACAAGTTTCACATCGATATCCTGACCGCCCACTTTGTCCAGCGCCCGGACTTTTTCGATGTGGTGGTCGGCAGCAACCTGTTCGGAGACATCCTCTCCGACCTCGGTCCGGCCTGCACCGGCACCATTGGCATCGCGCCCAGTGCCAACCTCAACCCGACGCGCCAGTACCCTTCGTTGTTCGAGCCGGTGCACGGGTCGGCGCCTGACATTGCCGGCTTGGGGGTGGCCAACCCCATCGGCCAGATCTGGTGCGGCGCCATGATGCTGGACCACCTGGGTTACCGACCGGCGCACGATGCGGTGATGGCGGCCATCGAGTCGACCCTGGCGCCATCGAGTGGTGCGCCACGCACACCTGACCTCGGGGGCACCGCTGGCACCGTGGATGTCGGGCGGGCCATCGCGGCCGCCATCTGACCGGCATGGCCGTGAGCACTGTTGTGAGCGGTGGCCTCGCGCCGCATGGTTGTGCGACTAGAATGCCGGTGCTTTGTCGCCGCAGAGGCTGTCGCAGTGTCTGGTTGACAGGCCAGTTTGCCTGTGGGTCTAATCCAAAGGCACGCGTCCTCCCGTTGTCGGGCAAATCGGTGCGAACATCAGAGACTCCGTCGCACGGGCTGCCAGCCGGCAGCTCCGTTGGCGAGGGTCCGCAGGGACACCACAAACCATTTCAAGAGGGGCTATTCGTGAACAAAACAGAACTCGTCGAGCACATTGCCAAGCAGGCTGATGTTTCCAAGGCCGCCGCCACGCGCGCGCTGGACGCCACCATCGCGGCGATCCGTACCACCCTGAAAAAGGGCGGAACGGTTTCCCTGGTGGGCTTTGGCTCTTTCGCCGTCACCAAGCGGCCGGCTCGCAAAGGGCGCAACCCCCGCACCGGTGCTGAGATTAAAATCAAGGCCGCCAAAGTGCCGAAGTTCCGTCCGGGCAAAGCCTTGAAGGATGCTTTGAACTGAGCTTGCTCGCAGGAGTGATCACGGTGGGGTGCTTAGCTCAGTCGGTAGAGCGGCGCCCTTACAAGGCGTAGGTCGGCGGTTCGACCCCGTCAGCACCCACCACCATCGAAAAGGCGAACCAGGTTCGCCTTTTTTGTTGTCGACACGGCCGCCCGGGGGGGGCTGTTCTGAGGAATAAAAGGCATGTTCGATTCCATTCGTCATCACAAGAAATACCTCATGGGTTTCTTGCTGATACTCATCATTCCGGGCTTTGTGCTGTTTGGCGTGCAAGGCTTTACCGATTTCCGCAACCGCTCGGAGGCGGTGGCCACCGTGGATGGCCAGGACATCACGCGCAGCGAATGGGATCAGGCCCATCAGGCAGAGGCCCGGAGACTGCGCGAGGCCATGCCCAACCTTGATGCCAAGTTGCTGGATACCGATGCCGCCCGTTACGCCACGCTCGAACGCCTGGTGCGCGACCGTGTGCTGTCGACGGCGGCCCAGAAATTTCATCTCTACACGAGCGACCAGCGGCTGGCGCAGGAGCTGCAAAGCAATGAGCTCATTGCCTCCTTGCGCCGACCGGACGGCTCGCTGGATGTCGAGGCTTACCGTCAGCTGGTCGGCCGTCAGGGCATGACACCCGAAATGTTCGAAGCCCAGGTTCGGTCTGACCTGTCGATGCGGCAGGTGACCGAAGGGATCGCGCGGACCGGCTTTGCGCCTGTGGCGCTGGCAACGGTCTCGCTCAACGCATTCTTTGAGCGCCGCGAGGTCAGCGTACGGATGTTCAATGCCGCTGACCACGCCGCCCAGGTACACGTGGGCGATACCGATCTGGAGGCGTTCTACAAGGCCAACCCAGCCCGGTTCCAGGCGCCCGAGCAGGCGGATGTGGAGTTTCTCGTGCTCGATGCGGCGGCGCTGGCCCGTCAGGTGACACTCAACGAAAGCGACGTGCGGGCCTACTATGAACAGAACGCAGCCCGCCTTTCGGGCGGTGAAGAGCGTCGTGCCAGCCATATCCTGCTGACAGTGCCTGCGGGCGCCAGTGCAGCCGAGAAGGACCATGTTCGCCAGACCGCCCAAGGTTTGCTCGACCGGTTGCGCAAGGCGCCATCGACGTTCGCCGAACTGGCCAAGGCCCATTCCCAGGACCCTGGTTCGGCGGCCAAGGGGGGTGACCTCGACTTCTTCTCGCGCGGGGCCATGGTCAAGCCCTTCGAAGAGGCGGTGTTTGCCCTCAACAAGGGCGCCATCTCTGATCTGGTTGAAAGCGAATTTGGCTTTCACATCATCCAGCTGACCGACATCAAGGCGCCGCCCGTGCGCAGTTTCGAGTCCATGCGTGCCGAGATCGAGGCGGATCTGCGCAAGCAGCAGGCGCAGAAGCTGTTTGTCGAGCGTGCAGACGTGTTCAGCAACCTGGTGTACGAACAGGCGGACAGCTTGCAGCCTGCGGCTGATCGTCTCAAGCTGACGCTTCAGACGGCCAAAGGGCTGACGCGACAGCCCCGTCCTGAGGCTGGCGTTCTGGGTAACGAGAAATTGCTGTCGGCACTGTTTGCACCAGATTCGGTCCAGAAGCAGCACAACACCGAGGCGATCGAAGTCGGCCCCAGCCAGTTGGTCGCCGCCCGCGTGGTGCGGTATCAGCCCTCGCGCACCCAAGCCCTGAGCGAGGTGGGCGAGCAGGTCAGGCGCCTTCTGGTCGCACAGCGCGCTGCCGATCTGGCCCGCCAGGCGGGCGAGAAGCAGCTGGCCGCCTGGCAAGGTGGTGCCAGTGCGGCCGACATGCCAGCGGTTCAGACCGTCTCTCGTGATGCAGCCCAGGGCGTCGCGCCTGCGGTGCTCAAGGCTGCGCTCAGCGCACCCACCAAGACTCTGCCTTCCTGGGTCGGGGTGGATCTGGGGCCGCAGGGGTATGCGGTTGTCCGTGTGGACAAGGTGCTTGCGCCAGCTGAGCGCAGCGCCGATGTGCAGCGGCAACAGGTGCAGCAGTACAGCCAATGGTGGGCTTCGGCTGAAGGCCAGGCGTACTACGAGGTACTGAAGGAACGCTTCAAGGTCAGGATGCTGGCGGCCCAGCCGAAGCCCTGAAAATCCGCGCAGGGTTTCTCGTTATAATGGAGAGCTTGCGGTGGCTGTAGCTCAGTTGGTAGAGTCCAGGATTGTGATTCCTGTTGTCGTGGGTTCGAGTCCCATCAGCCACCCCAGATGATTCAAGCACTTAGCCCGGTTCGCCGGGCTTTTTGCTTTCTGTGGCCGGTTCGATGTGGTCGGTGAGGCGCGCGACCGGCGGCTGGGGCGCTTGCTCCTAGAATCCCCGCATGCGAATCCTCCTTTCCAACGACGACGGTTATCAGGCGCCCGGAATCGTGGCGCTGCACGAGGCGCTCAAAGGGCTGGGCGAGGTGGAAGTGGTGGCACCCGAACACAACAACAGCGCCAAGTCCAATGCGCTGTCTTTGCACTCCCCGCTGTACGTGCATACCGCGCCCAATGGTTTTCGCTATGTCAACGGCACGCCGGCCGACTGCGTGCACATTGCGTTGACCGGTCTGCTCGGTTATCGGCCCGATCTGGTGGTGTCAGGCATCAACAATGGCGCCAACATGGGCGATGACACCATCTACTCCGGCACGGTCGGGGCTGCGATGGAAGGGTATTTGTTCGGTGTGCCGGCCATTGCTTTCTCGCAAACGGAAAAGGGTTGGGCCCACCTGGAGACGGCCGCTCAAAAGGCGGCCGAGCTGGTGCGCCAGTTGATGCCTTCGCTTCCCGATGCCACCCGGCGCGGCTCACCGTGGTTGCTCAATGTGAACATTCCCAACCGGCCTGCCCATGAGATCCGGGGTTTCAAGGTGGCCCGGCTGGGGCGTCGTCATGCGGCCGAGCAGGTCATCACGCAAGTCAATCCGCGTGGCGAGACCATGTACTGGATCGGCAGTGCAGGCCCGGCCAAGGACGACGCGGAGGGAACGGACTTTCATGCCACTGCGGCCGGTTACGCCAGCATCACGCCGCTGCAGATCGATCTCACCGACCACGAACGTCTGCCGTACTGGGCCCCGCTGGCCGCCCTGATGTCTGCCAGGGGTGAAGGCGCATGAAGCGCCCGCTGAACGGGCCGAAGTCCGACGGAGATGCCACGGGAGGCCATCGTCTTCGCCCGGCTTTTCCTGTCCGGCTGGACGCGGGCGCGCCTGCCGGTCCGGTGCGCGCTTCCACATCCCCCGCCCGCGGGCTGTCGCCGTCCCGGCCAGTCACGCCCAGTGGTGTCGGGCTGGATTCTCAGGCGGTGCGTACGGCCATGGTGCGCAAGCTGCAGGCCCAGGGCATAGGTCATCCCCAGGTTCTGGCGGCCATGGGTGTCGTGGAACGTCACCGTTTCGTGGACTCGGCCCTGGTGAACCAGGCTTATGAGGACACCAGTCTGCCGATTGGCCTGGGGCAGACCATCTCCAAACCCAATGTGGTGGCCCGCATGATCGAGCTCCTGTGTCAGGGCCGAAGTGGCCTTCTCGGGCGGGTACTTGAGGTCGGGACCGGCTGTGGCTATCAGGCTGCGGTACTCAGTCTGGTCGCGCGCGAGGTGTACACGATCGAGCGTCTGCGTGGATTGCATGAGAAAGCGCGCGAGAACCTCCGGCACTTGCGACTGCCCAATGTGCACCTGCTGTTTGGTGACGGCATGGCAGGCTATGCCCAGGGGGCACCGTATGCCGGCATCATCGCTGCGGCCGGCGGTGAGGCTATTCCGCAGGCCTGGGTTGAGCAACTGGCGGTGGGGGGGCGACTGGTGGCGCCCGCCGCCGCGAACGCCGGCCACCAACGGCTGGTGGTGATCGACAGGACGGCGACCGGCATCGAGCGGATCGAACTGGAGCCGGTGCATTTCGTACCCCTAAAATCGGGCGTTGCCTGACGGCCGTTGGACCGGCGAAAGGCTGTGTTTTTGGGGCAGGCCACACAGCCCAGCCTTTCGGGAGATCCAGATGAGCCCAGTTCTGAAGCAGCCCTCGGCTGACCTGTTGTACCGCTGTTGGCCCAGCCCTGGCGCCGTGATGAGCCTGTGCTTGCTGGCCGTTGCGCTGGCCAGCGCTGGCTGTTCCGGCCGGCGGGCGCTCAGTCCGGCTCCGGTCGAGGACCGTGGTGCCATGCGGGCGGCTGCCGCTGCTCCCCGTGTGTTGCCAGGCGCCGAAAATGCGGGCAAACCGGGCTACTACACGGTGCAGGCGGGAGATACCCTCCATCGCATCGCGCTGGACAACGGCCAGCACTGGCGTGACCTCCAGAACTGGAATGGACTGGGCAATCCCAACCTGATCGAAGTCGGACAGGTGTTGCGTGTGGCGCCGCCGGTGGCGCCTGCCGGTGCAGCAGCGAGCGGTGTGACCGCGTCAGCGGTGTCCAGCGGGACCGTGGTGGCCCGGCCTCTGCCTGCCAGCCCCACGGCGGTGCCGCCCGCCGCCCAGGCTGCACCAGCCGACACGGTGAATTTTGTATGGCCGGCGCAAGGCGAGGTGATCAGCCCGTTCGATGAGGCCAAGAACAAAGGCGTGGGCATTGCAGGCAAACCGGGTGATCCCGTGCTGGCGGCAGCCGATGGCCGCGTGGTGTATGCCGGGGCAGGTCTTCGCCGCTACGGCAACCTGATCATTCTCAAGCACAACAACACCTACCTCACGGCTTACGCACACAACCAGGCGTTGCTGGTTCGGGAGGACCAGACCGTCCGGCAAGGGCAAAAAATTGCCGAAATGGGCAGCAGTGACACCGATCGCGTGAAATTGCACTTCGAGGTTCGCCGGGAAGGCAAACCGGTCGATCCGCTGGGCTTTCTGCCCACCCGGTGACAGTGGTGCGCTGCTGCACGCCGACGCATCCGCTGCGTTGCCTACCCATGTTCGCAGACCGCAAGGCTCCGCCGGGCCAGTGGCCCGTTGCAGCCGGCGTGTGAGATCCCATGGCCTGGCCGGTTCTGGTTTTTGATATCGAGTCGGTCCCCGATATAGCGGGCTTGCGTTTGCTGCGGGGCGATCCGGCCGACTGGACCGAAGACCAGGTTTATGCGGCCTGGAAGGCCGAGCGGGAGGCCAAGGGTCAGGGCGATTTCGCGCCGCTACACCTGCAGCGGGTGCTGGTCATCAGCGTGGTATTCCGCAATGCCGAAGGCCTGCGGGTGCATTCCTTTGTGGACCGCGATGGCCAGAGCGAAGGCAAGGTCGTGCAGGCCTTCTTCCACACCATCGAAAAGCACCAGCCCCAGCTGGTGAGCTGGAACGGCGGAGGGTTCGACCTGCCCGTGCTGCACTACCGAGGCCTGCGCCACGGCGTGGAGGCCAGCAAGTACTGGGACATGGGTGAGGACGACCGGGAGCACAAGTGGAACAACTACATCAGCCGCTACCACATGCGCCATCTGGACCTGATGGACCTGCTGGCGATGTACACCCCCAGGAACAACGCGCCGCTGGACGCGCTGGCCAAGCTCTGCGGTTTCCCGGGCAAGCTGGGCATGGATGGTTCGCAGGTGTATGCGCAGTATCTGGACGGCCGGCTCGATGATATCCGCCGCTACTGCGAGACCGACGTGATGAACACCTATCTGGTGTACTGCCGCTTCCAGAAGATGCGCGGTGGCTTCACGGCGGCCGAGTACGAGCAGGAAATCGGCTTCGTCAAGGACACGCTGGGCCAGCGGGCGCCGACCGAATCGCACTGGGACGAGTACCTGCGCGCCTGGGCCTGAAACCCAGCGCCCACGTTCCGCCGCCGCGCGGGCCACTGCCCTGTCCTGAGACAATCGGGGCATGAGTCAAGACAGCCCCCCACAACAAGATCCCCAGACCTTCGTGTCACCTTCTGCTGGCCTGCCGGATGGCCAGCTGTTCATTGAATCGCTCGATATCGACGCCCAGGGCATCGCCCACCGGCCCGATGGCAAGGTCGTGTTCATCGACGGGGCCTTGCCGTTCGAGATCGTCAGTGCCAAGGTCCACCGCAAAAAGAACAATTGGGAAGCGGCCACGCTGACCGAGATCCACCGCGAATCGCCACAGCGCGTGCGGCCTGGCTGCCCGCACTTCGGCCTTCACGAAGGCGCCTGCGGCGGCTGCAAGATGCAGCATCTGGAGGCCGGTTCCCAGGTGGCCATCAAGCAACGTGTGCTCGAAGACAACCTCTGGCACCTGGGCAAGGTGAAGGCCGAGACGCTGTTGCGCCCGATCCAGGGGCCGAGCTGGGGCTATCGCTACCGCGCCCGCCTGTCGGTGCGCTTCGTGCACAAGAAAGGCGTGGTGCTGATCGGTTTCCACGAACGCAAGAGCCGCTACGTCGCCGACATGCAGGTCTGCCATGTGCTGCCGCAGCACGTGAGCGACCTGTTGATGCCCTTGCGCGAACTGGTCTATGGCATGGATGCGCGCGAAACCTGCCCGCAGATCGAACTGGCCTGCGGTGACGAGGTGACCGCACTGGTGCTGCGCCACCTGGAGCCGTTGAGCGAGGACGATCTGGCCCGCCTGCGCGCCTTTGGCGCGCAGCACGGCGTGCAATGGTGGTTGCAGGCCAAGGGACCGGACACGGTGCGGCTGCTGGACGAGGGCGGTGCGCTGCTCGCGTACGGACTGCCGGACTTCGGCATCACCATGCCGTTCAAGCCGACCGATTTCACCCAGGTCAACCCGCACATCAACCGCGTGCTGGTCTCGCGCGCCCTGCGCCTGCTGGGTGCGCAGAAACACGAACGCGTGATCGACTGGTTTTGCGGCCTGGGCAACTTCACGCTGCCCATCGCCACCCAGGCAGGCGAGGTGCTGGGCATCGAGGGCAGCGAAACCCTGGTGGCCCGCTCGCGCGAGAACTGGTCGGCCAACCAGGGCGGCCGGACCCGTCCGATGGCGCCCACACGCTTTGTCGCACGCAACCTCTTCGAGATGACGCCCGAGCTGCTGGTGGCCGACGGCGTGGCCGACAAGTGGCTGGTGGACCCGCCGCGTGAAGGGGCTTTTGCTTTGGCCAAGACCCTGGCCGATCTGCACCAGCAGCCCGAGTTGCGCGGCACCTGGACGCCTCCCCGGCGCATCGTCTATGTCAGCTGCAACCCCGCCACGCTGGCGCGCGACGCGGGGTTGCTGGTGCACCAGGCGGGTTACCGCTGCACGGCGGCGGGGGTGGTGAACATGTTCCCCCATACCGCGCATGTCGAGAGCATGGCCGTGTTCGAGTTGAGCGGTACCTGAATCCTCGGTCCGGCGTACCCGCGTGCAGCGGGCTGTGCCGCCTGGGGTGCTGGCAGCATCAGTCCCGCTCGCCGCCGAACAAGCCCAGCAATGCCAGCAGACTCTGGAAGATGTTGAACAAGTCGAGGTAAACCGCCAGCGTGGCGCTGATGTAGTTGGTCTCGCCACCGTCGACGATGTTCTTCAGGTCGTACAGCAGGTAGGCGCTGAAGATGCCGATGGCCAGCGTGGCGATGGTGGCAAACATGGCCGTGCTGCCCACGAACACGTTGATGATGCCGCCGATCATGATGGCCAGCGCGCCGATGAACAGCCATTTGCCCATGCCCGACAGGTCACGCTTGATGACCGTGGACAGGCTGGCCATGACGACGAACACGCCGGCGGTGCCACCAAAGGCGGTCATGATCAGGTCGCTGCCGTTCTGGAAACCCAGCACCATGGCCAGCATGCGCGAGAGCATCAGCCCCATGAAGAAGGTGAAGGCCAGCAGCACCGGTACGCCGGCGGCGCTGTGCTTGGTCTTTTCGATCGCGAACATGAAACCGAAGGCGCCACCGAGGAACACGATCAGGCCGAGGCCACCGGTCAGGCCGGCGGTGATGCCGGTTTTCACGCCGATCCAGGCGCCCAGTACCGTGGGCAGCAGGGACAGGGCCAGCAGCCAGTAGGTGTTACGCAGCACTTTGTTGCGCTGCACGGCGGAGCCGTAGGCCACGCTGCCGAAGCGGCCCTGGGTGTCAAGCGGTGGGTTCATGGAAGTCTCCTGTGGATGGTTGCGACCGCTGTTGCGGACTTCGCGCGGATTCTAGGCGGGGTGCGCGCGCCGGTGACGTTTTGTCCCTTTGTCCGCACGAGGGTGGCGGCAATCGTGACCGGTGTGAGGGCAATTCCTGCGGTAAGGTACGAAACCGGGCACCAGGTGCTCGGCCGTGCAGAGGCACGAGCCCCTTTCCGATCTCCAATCCAAGACAGAAGTTCATGAAAAACAAAGCCGTTCTCGAAGCCGCCGACATCAAACTCATCGCCGCCGCGGCCGAAGCCGAAGCCCTGAAGAACCAGTGGGTGGTGACCATTGCCATCGTGGACGATGGCGGTCATCTGCTGTGGTTGCAGCGTCTGGACGGCGCGCCGGCCATCTCCTCGCACATCGCCCCGTCCAAGGCGCACACCGCCGCACTGGGCCGCCGCGAGAGCAAGGTCTATGAAGACGTGATCAACCAGGGCCGCGTGTCTTTCCTGAGCGCGCCGGCCGTGCAGGGCCTGCTCGAAGGCGGCGTGCCGATCATGAAGGACGGCCAGTGCATCGGTGCAGTGGGCGTGAGCGGGGTGAAGTCTGCGGAAGATGCCCAGATCGCCAAGGCCGGCATCGC
>JBJTNV010000123.1:0-17778 GCA_046074205.1 Hydrogenophaga sp. | reverse complement strand
TCGGCCACGCGGCCGAACTGGAGCACGGCTTCGTCAAACTTCCAGCGCAGGCGGATGTAGGCGCCGCGGCTGGTGTAGTTCTGGCCGGTCAGGTCCGGGTCTTTGAGGCCCAGCACGTTGTAGCCAGCCGACAGCCACAGGCTGGGCACGAGTTGGTAGCCAAGTTCCAGGCCCAGGGTCTTCTGGGCGGCGCCACCCTTGCCAAAGAGGTAGCCGGCCTGTATGCCCATGTCCCAGTCTTTGGTGAGGTCGCGGGTGTAGCGCGCGTGCACCAGGTGGGCCCAGTAGCGGCTGGGGGCCAGGGCGTCGTTGATGCTGGTGGTCTTGCCGGCCCAGCGCAGGCTCAGCTGCTGCTGACGGTCGATCAGCCAGTGGGCGTGGGTAGAGACGATGTGCGTGTCGGTACGGCCCAGGGTGGTGTTGCCCAGGGTGGAGCCGAAGGGGTCGGTGCTGGCACCGGCGCCGGCGGTGACGTCTTGCACGCGGTGTTCATAACGGCTGAGGATGTTCCAGCGGTCGGCATGGGCGGGGCGCCAGGCCAGGCCCACCTGCTGGCGCGCGATGAGGGTGCGGCCCTGGTTGGTGTTGTCCTGGGTGCGGGTGTCGATGAGGCGGCCGAGCAGGGTCAGGTCTTCACCCAGACGCCAGGCACCGGCCAGGCTGTAGAGCGAGGCTTCGCTGGTGCTGGCGTCGCGCTGCTCCAGCGCGGAAGACAGGCGCCACGGGCCCTGGGCCCAGTCAGCCCCGAGGGTGACGGTGGTGGCGGATGCCTGGCTGGCGGTGGTGTTGCTGGTGCCTCCCACGGGGTTGGCTCCGACGGTGCGCACGTGTTCCAGGCCCCCGTTGACGCGCCAGTCGCCCAGCTTGAGGGTGTTGCGCACGCCGGTGGCGTTTTGCGCGGCGGTCTGGTTGCCGGCACGGTATTCGTTGTAGAGGCGGCCGCCTTCCATGTAGGCGCTGTCAATGCCGAGCACGGTGGCGTTGCGCAGGTTCTGGCCATTGACGGTGGCCACGTCAGCCAGGCTGGAGACGAAGGCGTGCTGGGCGTAGACGCGGGTTTTGTCGGTCAGGCCATAGCTGGCGCCGGCGGTGACGGCGTGGCGTTCGCTGTGGTTGACGTCCTGCTCGACTTCACCGAAGACCTGCAGGCGCGGCACGCTTTCGGGCCGGGCGGTGACGCGGGCTCGCACGGTGGTGGAGTTTTCGGGGTTTTGCGCTGCGGTGGTGGACAGGCCGCCCAGGCTGTTGACGCTGGTGGCGCCCACGCCGGTGCTGCTGACGCTGCCGGTGTCAAAGCCGCCAGCAGTGGTGCCGCTGCTGTTGCCGTGGCGAACGCCGACTTCGGCCACCACCTGTTCGTTGAGCTTGTGTGCCACGCTGACGCCGATGTTCTGCCGCTCGCTGGCGGGGCCGGTGGCGTTGTCGTCACGGGAGAAGCTGGCTTCGGCGCGCAGGCGGGTGGCTTCGCTCAGGGCGTATTCGGCCTGGGCGCTGAGTTCCGTGCGTCCGGCGCCCACGGTGCTGCTGATGTTGTCAAACGTGGTGTCGCTCTGCACCACCTGCGCCTGCGCCTTGAGGGGACCGTTGTCGTGGCGCAGGGTGGCGCGCCCGGCGGTGCCGGTGCCTTTGAGGTCGGTCCGGGTCTGGGCGAGTTCGGCACTGAGCACGGTGTTCTCGCCTGTGCGGGCAAGCGCGGTGACGGCCTGCAGGCTGCGCTGGTTCAGGGGGTTGTCGTCCTGCACGGCGACCACGCCGAGCTGTACCTTGTCGCTGGCCTTGATCTGCACGTCGGTGCCCATGACGCGGTGGGTGTCGCCACCGGCGTCCAGTTCGAAGCTGACACGGATGAACTGCGGGTTGAAGGCTGTGTCGTAGGTGCCCACGGGCTGCACCAGGGTCAGGCGCCGGGTGAGCGGATCAAACGCGTAGTCCACCATGCGGCTGAGTGAGCGGCTGCTGAGCACGACGTTGGGCTGTGTGCGGTCGCGCACCAGGATGTCGACGGTTTCGCTGCCGTCGCGAATGTCGCCATTGAAGCCGTTGAGCGTGTAGAACGACAGGCCATTGGCCGGGAGTTCCTGCACCTGCTGGGTGGAGGTTGTTTCGGCGTAGAAGGAGGTGACGCGGGTGTTGTCGTCCTGGTAGCGGTGCTGCACGCCGTTGAGCGAGCGGCTGTACTGGCTGATCTGGCGCACTTCGGCGCTGCTGGCGGTGGTGAAGTCGCCCAGCAGCAGGTAGCTGCGGTTTTTGTCGATGCGCACGTACAGCTTGCCGCTGCTCTGGGCGTCGTAGCCGCGCACCGAGCCGTCACCATAGACGGGGTAGAACTCGTCGGGCCGGATGTCACGGAACAGGCGGTCCTTGTCGGTTTTGTCCGAGTCGTAGGCGGCCGAGAGCAGGTATTCGCCCTTGATGGCGCCGGTGAAGTAGAAGGCGGTGCGGGCCGATGCGCGGGTTTTGCCGTGTTCGCTGGCGATGCCGGTGAGTTCGCGCTCGAAGGCGTTGGCAGCACTGGGCTGGCTGAGCGAGAGGCGCCCGGATTTGCTGAGGTCAAGCACACCGTCCACCACGCCGATGCCTTGCAGCGGGGTCAGCGCGGGCAGGAAGGTGAGCGCCTGGCGGTGCTCCAGTGGGCCGGCGCTGACGTTCACATTGACCACGCCTTGCTGGGCCGGGGGCTGCAGGCGCAGTTCGGCCTGACCGTTTTCCACAAAGATCTGCACGCCAGGCTCGGCCGGGTTGAGGTCTTCGGTCACCCACTGGGCGCCCTGGGCTTGCAGGGTGACGGCGGTGCGCGCGGTCACGGGGACGCCGGCTGCGTCGGTCAGCGTGAGCTTGAGCACGGCGGGGTGCAGGGGGTCGGCTGCCAGGCGGTCTTGCGCCAGGATCTGGATGCGGCCGAGCTGGCCGGGTGCGCGCACGCGGATGTCGAGCGCTTCGCGCACGTTGCCAAATTCGTCGAGGGCCTGGAGTTGCAGGGTGTTGTCACCGGCTTGCAGGCGCACGCCGATGTATTCGTAGGCCACCAGACCGGTTTCGGTGACCACGGATTTTTTGCCGACGCGGGCATCGGGAACGGGCGTGTTGTTGACGATGAGGCGCAGGCTGGACTGCTGCGGACCGGTCACGCGGACGTTGATCTGGTCACTGAGCACGGTGTCGCCGTTTTTGAGCTCCAGGAAGGCGGCTTTGGCGGGCAGGGACTCAATGACCTCTTCCAGCGGAACGCTGCTGAGTGCGGCGATGGGGCCGAGCAGGGTGTCGCTGAGGCTGCGCTGGGCGGCCTTGGCGGCTGCATCAGCACCTGCTGTACGGCCGGCAACGGCGGGCGCACCGACGGCGGGCAGGTCGATCAGGGGCTGGCTCTGGTTGACGGCCAGTGCCTGTGCTGCGCCGGGCAGCGCCACGCTGCCGGCCACGGTGCCGCTGGCGGGCTGGCCACGCACGTCACCGGTGGCGACGATGCGCGATTCGCTGGGCAGGCGGGCACTGACCAGTGCCTGCAGTTGCTGGTCTACCGCTTTGGCAAAGGCCTGCTGCCGCTGAGCAATGTCGGCCTGGAGGTCGGGGGCGTCACAGCCGTCGAGGGCGAAGTCGGCCCGCACCAGTTCACCATTCTTGATGTCCAGGAAACGGCTGTGGGGCTGGCCGGACTGGCGGTTGTCGAGCAGTGCCAGACGTGCGCCAGCCGGCAGGGAGCCAAGGTCTACCCGCAGTGCCTGGGTGCCGGGCTTGAGGCCGTAGAGGCTCCAGCGGCCGAACTGGTCGGTGACGACGCGGGTACCGTCGAGCATGAACAGGCGAACGCCGGGAATGCCGGGTTCGGTGTCGTCGTCCTGCAGCCCGTTGCGGTTGCAGTCGGCCCAGACCTTGCCCACGGCAAAACCCTGGGTGGCGAAGACGCCACCGGAGACGCGCACACGCGCTGTGTCCTTGTTGGAGGACAGGTCAAGGCCGGCGATGGTGGCCGTGGCGGTGGCCTGGGCGGTGTTGACGGCATCAGCGTCGAGCATGGCCCCCACGCCAATGCGCAGGCGGTAACGCACCTTGATGGTTTCACCGTTGGCCACGCTCAGGGCGCCCAGGTTGAAGCTCAGGCTGGTGCGCCGGTCTCCGCTGGCGGTCTGGTAGACCGGATCGGCCAGCTGGCTGCTGCCCACCCAGCTGCTGCCCGGCACGTAGCCAAAGCCCGAGGGCAGCACGTCATGGAAGCGGATGTTGCTGATCGCCGTGCCGCTGCGGTTGGCGAGTTCAAGCTGGTAATCGACAAAGTCGCCCAGTTCGGCCTGGCTCTTGTTGGCGGACTTTTTGAGCAGCAGGGCTGCAGCGAGGTTGGACTGGTCCAGCGGGATGTTGTTGTGCAGGGCCTCGCAGCTGGCGGGTACATGGCCCGCGCTGTAGCCGGTACGGACCTGGGCATGCCAGTCGGTGATGCCGGCGCCGATGCCCACGGGGATGTCCATGCCCGGCACCACAAACGTACAGCCGTTGTAGACACCGGATTGGGCCGGGATGAGCACGCTGGCGCGGTGGGTGGCCGGCGGTGTGACGGCAATGCTGTAGGTGCAGATGTCATTGACGGGTGGCACCTTCCAGTAAAACTTGTACTGGCCGTCGGCACCCGTGACCATGCTCATGGTCTTGCCGCTGTAGGTGTAGCTGCCGTCATTGCCGTTGAAAACCTGGTCGGACGTGATGTCAGGCACGGGCCCGGCGTCGCAGCTTTCGCGCGTGAGGGTGACGGTGACACCGGGCACGGGCTGGCGCGTGATGCTGTCGTACACGTAGCCTTGGGGGTCCACCAGCAGGCTGGCCACCGTGCTGGTGCTGGCAGCGACCACGGTCGCACCGGCCAGGCTGTTGTCCAGCGTGGAGGCTACCCAGGCTTTGTTGCTGACCTGCGAGCGCAGCCCGGCGGTGCGCTGGGTGGCGCGCACGGTGTAGGTGTACACCTCGAAGGCACCGGGCGCGAGCGTCATGCTGGCGTCGTTGAGGACCACGGCCGGGTCCTGTGGGAGATCGGTAGCGTCGGTGCTGCTTTGCTGGGCAGTATTGCAGGTGGCGTTGCCGGTGTAGCCCGGGTTGACCGGCAGCACGCCCTGCTGGGCCTGCGGAGCGGACACCAGGGACCAGCTCTGGATGTTGAGAATGGTTTCGTCAGCGTTGAAGGTACACGCCAGGTTGTCGATGACGCGAACGAACGAAGCAGCCACCGTGCTGGTATTGCGCACGGTGATGGTGTAGGTCAGGTCGTAGACGCCGGGGCTGACGCGAACAGGGTCGGCCGCGGTCTTGTCGATCTTCAGGCCGTCGCCCAGACGGGTCCAGGCGTCGATGTCGGGCAGGGTGATGGGGGTGGGGTCGGCATTGTTGTTGGGGTTGCCGTCACCGTCGGGGTCCGGGTCGCTGCCGTTGGTGGAGAGGTCGGTGGCGTCTGTGGTCTGGCTGTAGCTGTTGAGCGAGCCGCTGCCCGCCACCTGGCTGCTGATCTGCACGCCGGCACGGCCGGTGGCGTTGACACGCACCTTGTACTGGAGGGTGAACTCCCCAGCCACAGGCAGGACGCTGCCACTGCCCTGGCTGGCCAGCAGGCTGGTCTGTGCGCCAGCACCGGTGTAGCCGGTGTTGACACCGGCCACCGTGGTGCTGTTGATGCTGCTGACCACCTGCACGCTGCCGGGCACCACGGTGTATTGCCCCACGGCCGGCACGGTGGCGCTGGTGTAGGTGCCAAAAGCGCCCGCACCTTGCAGCAGATGGGGCAGTTGCAGGTTGTGCAGGGGGGCGTCACCGTCGTTGCGAACGCGCAGCGAGAAGGTGTAGGTGAGTGTGCCGTCAGGGGTGCCGCTGCTGCCCATGTTGACCTGGGTGCCGGCCACTTGCAGGGCCAGGCCCAGGCGCTGCCCGGCCACCGGGACCTGGGCTGCGTTGGACTGGATGACCGAGGCACCCGTGACGCCATTCACATTGCCAAAGTGGATTTGCGCCACGTTGTCGATGACGGCACCGGCCGTGGGCAGTGCGGTGACGTCAAAGCCCATGCTGAGCGCCTGGCCCACCGCGATGTCAAAGGGGAAGCCGGCGGCCAGCTCGACGGCGTTCGCGTCGGGAGCGGTGGAGCGGTAGTGGTAGGGCGGATCGCTGGCCAGGCGCCAGAGCTGCAGGGCGTTGGCGTGGCTGACGCTCAGGCTGCCGGGCTGGTAGCGTGCGCCAGCCGGAATGGCGTCGCGCAGGAGCACCACCTGAACGGGCACACCGTTGACTTCAATGGTCTGGCCACCGGCACTGCTGGCGGCGGTACCGGTGCGGTTGGCGGGGCGGGTGCCGATGTTGGCGGCTTCCAGCGTGAAACGGGCCACGTCAGTGCTGCCGGGCGTCAGGGCCTTGTTGTACACGGCCGACTTGACCACTTGCAGCACCGGGTTGTCGGCAATGCTGACGAAGGTGTCCACCGATTCGCTCTGGCCCGCCGCGGGATTGCCGGCCGTCAACGTCAGGCAGGCGCCACCGGTGGCGCTCATGGGGACCTCGCCCAGGACCAGCAGCGATGCCGCCTGGCCGGCTTTGAGCGCAAAGGGGCCGCTGAGCGGGGTTTCAGCCGCGTCGGCAATGCCGTTGCCGTTGGTGTCGAGCACAACGCGCAGGTTGGCCACCTCGGTGGTGTCGGTGTAGCCGGCACACGCCGTTGCGCCATTGTTGTTGAGCACACTGGCCGTGAAGCTGCTGGTGGCGTTGCCCTGGTTGACCAGGCTGTAAGGCACGGTGATGTGGGTGCCCGGCGCGCGGGCCACCCAGGTGTCGCCACCGAGGGCCATGGCCTGCACCGCCTGCACGCGAAGCTCTGACACGCCGCTGCGAACGGTTTCCTTGAGATTGGCACCGGCGGTCCAGAAGGTGGCGGTGGCCTGTACCCGCAGCACCGTGCCTGCCGGCGGCATGGCGGCCTGGGCCACTGACCCGGCGAACGGGACGAGCAGAAACAAGGCTATGAGGCGCGTGGCCGCAGCGGTATGGAGCCATCGCTGGGCAACGGTCAGAAGGTGTGGGCGCATCGTCACGATCTTTGTGTTGGGTTCAGGCTCGGCCTTTTCCGGACGGTGTGCGCTGTGGCGCAGTCCGTCGGGAAAAGGCAGGCGGACGAACCGCCTGCCTGTGAAGGCAATGCCCTGACTCCCCCACCCGCAGGCGGGCAAGGGAGTTGGGCGGTGCTTAGTTGGCGAGACGCACGGCGAAGCGCAGCGTCACGTTGCCAGCCGGGTCCAGCGAGGACACGGTGCCGCACGAGAGGGTGGAACCGCTCGGGGTGGCGCTGGGCGTACCGGCGGATGCCGTGCACTCCGGTGCCGGCGTGGCCTGCAGCGTGGTGTAAGCCGGCGCTGCGTCACTGACGGACACGTTGGTCACCGGCGAAGCGCCGTTGTTGGTGGCCACCACTTCGTAGTAGATGCAGTCGCCAGGGGCAGCTTCGAGGTTGGCCGTGGTCATGGCACCCGAAGCCGGGATGGCCGGGCAAACACCCGCCACGGCAGCCAAGGTGGCCTGCTTCTTGAGCACGGTCAGCGAACCGGTCACCACGGTGGTGGTGTCGGTGTTGGACTGCGTACCGCAACCCGTGGGGGCCACGCCGCCAGCGTCGTTCACGGTGACGGTGACGTTGCTCACATCACCCGCGTTGGCGCCACCGGGGGCGTACACGCGCACGATGAACTTCACTGCATCACCGGCGGCCAGGCCGCCCGTGACGAGCTTGGTGTCGGTGATGAGGGTGTCAGCGCCGCTGATGACGGCGTTGCCGTCCACGTCCTTGTAGACCGCGGTGGTCCAGCCGGCCGTGACCTGTGCAGGCGTGAGCGCGGCGGTGACGGTGATGTCGCCCGCGGCGCCGCAGGTGTTGGCACCGGTGTTGGACAACGTGTGCGAGTAGTCAACGTTGTTGCCTTTTTGCACACTGCCCGAGCCGTTGGCCGTCAGCGAGAAGCTGTAGGCGTTGGCGGCGACCACCGAGACGGCGTCGTAGATGGTGTCAGCGGCGGTTGCACCCGTGGACGTGGCGGTGGTGTTCTTCACCTGGAAGTACACCGGCTGCGTCATGGTGGGCGCGGTCACCGGCGAGTTCACGCAGGCGTACACCTGGCTCTGGGCGCCGGCACCAACGGTCACATCGGTGATCGGCGTGGCGCTGGCACAGGCGGTGGAGCTGAAGCCCACCGTCCAGCCGGCCGGCAAGGAGCCGGGGAAGACCGTGTTGCCGCTGGCCGCAAGGCTGTAAGTCACGCTGCCGAGGTTGCCGCCACCGGTCGAGTCGTTGTTGCGAACGAACAGCGAAATCTCGTGCGGCTGGCTGCCGGCCTGAACGGGCGAGGTGGTGGTGACCGGGTTCTGGCCAGGGCCAGGGCCGATGTCACCCGCGACGGCGGTGCCGGCGGCGCTGTTGGTCAGGTCCACGTAGCCGCCGATCACGTTGGTGATCTTGGCGTACGTGCCGTCCTTGTAGGCCGGATCGTTGACCGATTGCGCCAGGGCGATGGCCTCCAGGTTAGCCGGGCTGGCCACCGTGGTGCTGGTGGGCACGAAGACCTGCAGGATCACCGTCTTGACTGCACCGTCGGCAACGGCACCGGTGTCCACCGTACCGTCGCTGTTGGTGTCCAGCAAGGGGGTGTTGCCGTCTTCCGCAAACCAGCTGAAGGTGGTGCCGGTGGGGAAGTTGCCCGGAGCGACCGACAGGTTGAACGTGTCGGAGGCGTTACCCGTGTTGGTGATGACGTGCGTCTGCTTGATGAAGCTGCCGGGCACGATCTGCAGGGTGGTCACACCGTCGGTGCCACTGTCGGGTGTGCCCGCAATGGTGTCAACGGTGTTGAACTGCACACCACGGCTGGCGGTGACCACGAAGTCGGCTGCGTTGGAGCTGACCACGTCGGCCGCACCGCAGGCTGCCACGGTGGCGCTGGCGCAGCCTTCGGCTGTGTAGCTGGCCGTGTTGCTCAGGGTACCGATGGTGGCGGTATTGGCCACAGTGACCTTGAAGCTCAGCGTGCCGTTGGTGACCGGCTGCACGCTCGGGATCACGGCCTCAATGGTCTGACCCGATTGCACGAAGTCAACGCCAATGGCGCCGCAAACGGCTTCAGCGCCATCTGCCGCTTCGGTCAGCGCGGTGCCGCCGGCACAGCTGATGACCGACTGGCCGGCGACATAGGTCAGGCCAGCGGGCAGGATGTCCTTGATGTACAGGTTGCCAGCGCTGGCGCCGGTGTTGCTGTAGCTGATGGTGTAGGTGGTTTCGGTACCCCGCGGACCACTGGTGGGCGTGGCCCACGTGCCGCTGACGGGCGCGACGGCTGGCGCCATGATGGCTTTGCCAACCGAGAAGGCGACGCCCGTGGTCAGCTTGACCGTGTCGATGCGCTCTTCGCTCTTGTCGCCGCTCGCCTGCGCATAGGTGGACAGCCAGGTGCTGCCCGGTGCCGGCGCGACCTTGACGGTACCGGTGTTCTGCGCAGCCCAGCCGCCGGGTGTGGCGTTGGACGGGATGGTGTAGGCCACCACGAACTTGTAGGCCTCGTTGGCCGCCAGGGTCTTGGGGACGGAACAGAGGCCGCCAGCCGAAGAGGCCGTGCACAAGGGGGTGGTGCTGGCCGGCTGGCCCGCGCCGTTGTCGAGGAAGACCTCGATCTTGGTGAAGTCTGCCCCGCCGACTGCCTCGCTGGCGTCGATGGTGAAGGTGTCAGACCCGTTGCCCGTGTTGGTGAGCACGTAGGCCATGTACACCGTGGCGCCCGCGGCAGCGCTCTTGGTGTTGCCGGCGGGGTTGAGGGTGTAGGCACCGACCTGCGTGACCGTGGTGACCACGGTGTTGGAGGTGGTGAGCTGCTGGGCGCCGGTGCTGTCTTTGTAAGACGCGGTGGCCTGGTTGGAAATGGCGGTGCCGGCGGGCGGCGCGGCAGCGAAGGCCGCCTGGCTGGCCAGAAGGCCAAACCCGGAAGCCATCAGCACCGAGGGAAGGACGCGCAAGCGCCGTTTCCCTACCCGACAAAGGGTAGCGTGTGACATGGAAAACTCCTTGGTGGAACGGAACATCAACGCCCAGCAGCCGCTTTCACGGCCGACTGAGCACCCGACTGGCTGTTGACTGGAACGCCAGAGGACACCCGTGCACGTGCCGAGACTTCCGCCTTGGCGCCTGCAGCGATTTGCCCAAGCGTCCAGCGCAGGCGCCGGTATTCGCTATAAGGCACGGGTTCTTGCTTTCCGCCCTTGCCCTCACGCATGAGGGGTTCGCGCGCATACGCGCCGCCATCAACGGCGGCTTCGGCGGCTTGCGCGGGACGGGCGGATTTGGGCTGGTATTCCAGACCCAGCGGGATGGGCAGCTCGGCCTGGAGGTCACGAACGGGCTTGCTGCCACGGTTGGTGTAGGTCACGCGGTATTCGATGAGGTCGCCCGGTTTGACCGTTTGCACGGGCTTGAGCACCTCCTTGCCGTTTTCCACCTGGACACGAAACTGCGTCAGGTTGGCTTTGACAACCGGGTCTGCCTGCACCGCTGCGGGCGCGGCTTCGTCACGGGCGTGGGCAACGGGCACCCCCAGGGACAGCAGCGCTGCCAGGGCCAGCAGCCCCCACCCCACAGTGCCACGCAGGCGGGCGGACTTGATCAACAACGTCATGGGTTTGTTCTCCTGTAAGAAGGGCTCCTGGCGTGGCTGGCGGACCCCGTAAAGGGTCTTAAGACCTCAGGATGCCGGCTGCAAAAGCAAGATTGGTAAATAAAAGTACACGGTCAGTATAAACATATCGTTTACAAAAATCCAAAAAAGCCAGCACAAATGTGTTCTTATGGATGACAGATGCGCCGCCATCGGGGCGGGGGGCCTGTGCCGTGGCACCTGCCGGCCACCGGCGTGGGGCGGCACCTGATAGGCTGGAGGCCGAACACCACCTGCGAGACACGCCATGCCCGAAACCACCCTGTCGCTGATTTCTTCGATGGCCACCAAGGCCCTGCTGACCGATCTGGTGGCCGCCTTCACGCAACAGCAGCCGGGCCTGGCCGTGGCGGTCACATCGGTGGGGGGAGTGGATGCCGCCAGGCGCGTGGAGGCGGGAGAGGCTTTCGACATCGTGGCGCTGGCCTCGGATGCCATCGATCGGCTGGCGGCGGGCGGCTTGGTCGCGGCCGACAGCCGTGTGGACGTGGTGCGCTCAGCGGTGGCGGTGGCGGTACCCGAGGGGGCACCGGTGCCCGATGTGTCGACCGAGGCCGCGCTGAAGGCGGCCGTGCTGGCAGCGGCGAACGTGGGTTATTCCACCGGGCCGAGCGGTGTGCAGCTGGCCCGGCTGTTCGAACGCTGGGGCATTGCCGAGCAGATTGCGCCGCGCATCGTCACCCCGCCGCCAGGCGTACCGGTGGGTTCGCTGGTGGCCCGCGGGGAGGTGGCGCTGGGCTTTCAGCAACTCAGCGAAATGATGCATCTGCCGGGCATTCAGGTGGTGGGCGGGCTGCCCGAGGCAGTGCAGATCGTCACGGTTTTTTCGGCGGCCCGGACGGTGGCCAGCCGTCAGCCGGCGGCGGTGGCGCGCTTTCTGGACTTTGTGGGAGGGCCGCAAACGGCGGCGCTCAAGCGGCAACACGGCATGTTGCCTGCGTGAGGGCCTGCGGGCGCGCGGCCAGCAAGCCCACTTTGCTTATTTCCCGAAGTGATAACAGAGGCGCAAAAATGGCGCCATGTCTGTACACACCCCACACCACGACCAGCGCCGCACGGGCGCTGAACGCCCGACAAACGCCCCGACCGTGGGGGTGCCGGGAACCGTTACGCTGGTAGGCGCGGGCCCCGGTGACCCGGAGTTGCTGACGATCAAGGCAGCCAAGGCGATTGCTGCCGCAACCGTGCTGCTGGTGGATGATCTGGTGGGCGATGGTGTGCTGGCGCACGCATCGCCGGCGGCACGCATCGTCCATGTGGGCAAGCGGGGCGGCTGCCAGAGCACGCCGCAGGCTTTCATCGAAAAACTGATGGTGACTGCCGCCCGGGAAGGCGAGGTGGTGGTGCGCCTGAAGGGTGGTGACCCTTTCATTTTCGGGCGCGGTGGCGAGGAGGTGGAACACCTTCGGGCGCAGGGGATTGCGGTGCAGGTGGTCAACGGCATCACGGCGGGGCTGGCGGGGATGGGTTCGCTGGGCGCACCGCTGACGCACCGCGACCACGCCCACGGGGTGGTGTTCATCACCGGCCATGCCAAGCCGGGCGACGCCGGCACCGACTGGCGACAGCTGGCGGCGACCGCCCGCGACGCCCGTCTGACGCTGGTGATTTACATGGGCGTTTCCAGCGCCACGCAGATCCAGGCGGATCTGCTGACGGGCCTGCCCGCCAGCACGCCGCTGGCCATCGTCCAGCATGCCAGTCTTCCCGGGCAGCGCCATGTGGTGGGCACGCTGGGCAGGCTGACGGATACCCTGGCGGCCGAGGGACTGGGCAGCCCGGCGGTGATCGTGGTGGGCGACGTGGTGCGAGGCGTGGCCGCCGTGGCACAGCCCAGGACGGATCGCCAGGCGGCCTGAGCTCCACACCGGCCCGCCTACACTGCGGGCCATGCAAAGTTTTGACGTGGTGGTGGTCGGCGCGGGGGCGGCCGGCCTTTTTTGTGCGGGTGTCGCGGGCCAGCGCGGGCTGAAGGTGCTGCTGCTGGACCACAGCGAGCAGGTGGCCGAGAAGGTGCGTATCTCCGGTGGCGGCCGGGCCAACTTCACCAACCGCGACATCGACGTGCGCCAGCCGCACAAGCATTACGTGGGCGACAACCCGAACTTCTGCCGCTCGGCGCTCTCGCGCTACACGCCGGCAGACTTTGTTGCCCTGGTGCAGCGGCACGGTATCCCGTTTCACGAAAAGCACAAGGGACAACTCTTCTGTGACCGCTCGGCCGGCGACCTGATCGAGATGCTGCTGGCCGAATGCGCGGCCGGCGGCGTGGAGCGCTGGCAGCCTTGCGACGTGAAAGCCTTGCGCGCCATGGCCGGCGGCGGCTACGAGCTGGACACCGACCGGGGCCTGGTGCAGGCGCACAAAGTGGTGATCGCCACCGGCGGCCTGTCGATCCCGGCCATCGGTGCGACCGATTTCGGCCTGCGGGTGGCCCGGCAGTTCGGCCTGCGGATCGTCGAGCCGCGCCCGGGCCTGGTGCCGCTGACCTTCGACGGCGCGGGCTGGGCACCCTACGCAGGTCTGGCCGGGCTGGCGCTGCCGGTGCTGATCGAAACCGGCGAGAAGAAAGTCCCCCACGCTCCCCCCCTGCGCGGGTCGCTGGCCCCCGAGGGGGCTGGTTCTGCCGTGGGGCGGCCCGGCGGCAAAACCAACCGCACCGTCTTCGCCGAAGACCTGCTGTTCACCCACCGAGGCCTCTCGGGCCCGGCGGTGCTGCAGATCTCCAGCTACTGGCAACCCGGCACGCCGATCCGCATCAACCTCGCGCCCGAGGTCGATTTGCCCGCTGCGCTGGCCGACGCCAAGCAGCGCTCGCGCAAGCTGCTGGCCAACGAACTCGCGCAGTGGGTGCCGTCGCGGCTGGCCGAGGCCTGGGTGGCGCAGGACACCGACTGGCAGCGCCCGGTGGCCGACTGCAGCGACAAGGCCCTGGCCCGGCTGGCCGAGCGCCTGGCGCGCTGGGAACTGGTGCCCACCGGCACCGAGGGCTACAAGAAAGCCGAAGTCACGCTGGGTGGCGTGGACACCCGCGACCTGTCGCAGCAGACGATGGAGTCGAAACAGCCTGGCCTGTACTTCATCGGCGAGGTGGTGGACGTGACGGGCTGGCTGGGCGGCTACAACTTCCAGTGGGCCTGGGCCAGTGCGTTTGTGTGCGCGCAAGCGCTGTGAGGGCATGGCCTGCCGCCGCGCGGTTGCGTGGCAGCTATAATTCGAGTCTTTGCTGGCAAACCCCCGTCGGCCAATACTAGTTACAGACGGGGGAAACCGCAGCCAAGAGGCCCGGGCCCGATCTTCCCGTTCCTCCTCTGTCTGCACATTTTGGAAACTGTCCTTTCATGACGACCATCCGTGTTAAAGACAACGAGCCGTTTGACGTTGCTCTGCGTCGCTTCAAGCGCACCATCGAAAAACTGGGTCTGCTGACCGACCTGCGCGCCCGCGAGTTCTACGAAAAGCCGACCGCCGAGCGCAAGCGCAAGAAGGCCGCCGCCGTCAAGCGCCACTACAAGCGCGTGCGCAGCATGCAGCTGCCCAAGAAGCTGTACTGATCTTTCAGTCGCTTCGGCAAAAACCCGCTCAGGACGCTGCAGCGGGTTTTTTTACGCCGGTTGTCAGCCCTCGGCGCGCGGGGCCAGACGGGTTTTCAGCGCCGCCGCCGCTTCGGCCAGCGCGCCTTCGAAGTCGGCACGCAAGGGATGCTCGGTGCGCCAGCTCGGCCGGATCAGCGCGACGTGGAACGGGATGCTCACGCCCAGCGGTCGCACCACCAGGCCTCCTTCCGCTCCGTTCCCGGCCAGCTCCAGCGCCGTCAGCGGGTTGACGATGCCCAGGCCCAGCCCCTGGCGCACCAGGGCGCAGACAGACACCGCGCTCGGTGTTTCCAGCTTCAGCACGCGTTCGACACCCGCGGCGGCAAACAGCGCGTCCACCTGCTGCCGGTACGGGTCGGCCGGCGCGAAGCTGATGTAGGACTGGCCAGCGAAATCGGCGGGCACCAGCTCCGCCTTCTGCGCCAACCGATGCCCGGCCGGCAGCACCGCCACCTCGTCGGCCACCAGCAGGGTCTGCAACGTGCAGGCCGCCGGCGCTTCGTGGCGTTCGGACAGGCCCAGGTCGAAGCGCTGCTCGGACAGCGCCGCCTCGAGCTGGGGCGATTCCATGGGTGTCAGGCCCACCGCTGCCTCGGGCTGGCGCAGCGTGAAGCGACGGATCGCGTCGGGCAGCAGCGCGTGTGACAGCGCCGGCAGGCAGGCCAGTTGCAGCCGGCCGTGGGCGTAGCCCTTGAGCGCCACGGCGGTGGCCGCGATGCGTTCCAGCCCCACATAGGACTGCTCGACCTCTTCCATCAGCGCCAGCGCCCGCACCGTGGGCTTGAGCCGCCCCTTGACCCGCTCGAACAGCGCGAAGCCCAGCACCTGCTCCAGCCGCGCCAGCTCGCGGCTGACGGTGGGCTGCGAGGTGTGCAACAACTCGGCTGCACGCGTGACGTGGCCGGTGCCCATCACGGCGCGGAAGAAGTGAATCTGGCGATGGCTCAGTTTCATATCAGTGGTGAATTGATCAGTGATTATCTGGCATTGATCAATATGACTGAAACCGGGATCATCGGCGCCCATGAACCCCTTCTCCGACACCCTCCTCCAGTCCCTGGCCCGTGAGCATGGCACCCCGCTGTGGGTGTACGACGCGGCCACCATCCGCGCCCGCATCGCCGAGCTGCGGGCTTTCGACACCATTCGCTTTGCGCAAAAGGCCAACTCCAACATCCACCTGCTGCGGCTGATGCGCGAGCAGGGCGTGGTGGTGGACGCGGTCTCGCGCGGCGAGATCCTTCGCGCGCTGGCCGCCGGCTTCACCGCCGACGTGAACGCCCAGGGCGCCTCGGGCGTCGTTTTCACTGCCGACCTGTTCGACCATGCCACCCTGGCCACGGTGGTTGAACACCGCGTGCCGGTGAATGCCGGTTCCATCGACATGCTGCACCAGCTGGGCGCGATCTCGCCTGGTCATGCCGTGTGGCTGCGCATCAACCCCGGCTTCGGCCACGGCCACAGCAACAAGACCAACACTGGCGGCGAGCACAGCAAGCACGGCATCTGGCACGCAGAACTGGACGACGCGCTGGCGGCGGTGAAGCAACACGGCCTGAAGCTGATCGGCCTGCACATGCACATCGGCTCCGGCGTGGACTACGCGCACCTGCAGGCGGTGTGTCAGGCGATGGTGGACCTCGTGAAGCGCGCGGGCACGGACCTGCAGGCCATCTCGGCCGGCGGCGGTCTGTCCATCCCCTACCGCGAAGGCGAGCCGCGCATCGACACGGCGCATTACTTCAGCCTCTGGGACGACGCGCGCCGCAGCATTGCGGCCCACCTGGGCCACCCCGTACACCTGGAACTCGAACCCGGCCGCTTCCTGGTGGCCGAGGCCGGTGTGCTGGTAACCGAGGTGCGCGCCACCAAGCCCATGGGGGCCAACCGTTTCACCCTGGTGGACGCCGGGTTCTCGGACCTGATGCGCCCGTCCATGTACGGCGCCTACCACGGCATGAGCCTGATCCCGGCCGACGACACGCCGCGGCCAACGGTGGAGAGTGTGGTGGCCGGCCCGCTGTGCGAGTCGGGCGACGTGTTCACCCAGGCCGAGGGTGGCGTGGTGCTCACGCGCGCGCTGCCGCAGGCGCAGGTGGGCGACCTGCTGGTGCTGCACGACGCGGGTGCCTACGGCGCGTCCATGTCGAGCAACTACAACAGCCGGCCGCTGGCGGCCGAGGTGCTGGTGGACGGCGATGGCCACCGCCTGATCCGCCGCCGCCAGACGGTGGAAGAGCTGCTGTCGCTGGAATCGGTTTGAGACAATGGACGGTTTCGCGAATCAAGGAAAGCACACCATGAGCCTGAAACAAAAGGTCAACGACGACGTCAAGGCCGCGATGCTCGCCAAGGACACCGAGCGCCGTGACACCATCCGCCTGCTGACCGCTGCGATCAAACAGAAAGAAGTGGACGAGCGCATCGAACTGGACGATGCCGGCGTGATTGCCGTCATCGACAAGATGGTCAAGCAGCGCAAGGACTCGATCGCCGCCTTCGAACAGGGCGGCCGTGCCGACCTGGCCGCCAGGGAAGCCGCCGAACTGACCGTGCTGCAGGCCTACCTGCCGGCGCGCCTGTCGGCCGAGGAGGTGGCGGCCGAGGTCAAGGCCATCGTGGCCGAACTCGGCGCCAAAGGCCCCGGTGACATGGGCAAGGTCATGGGCGCGGTGAAAGCCAGGCTGGCCGGCAAGGCCGACATGGGGCAGGTGTCAGCGGCAGTCAAGGCCGCACTGGCGGGCTGATCTGCCAGGACCGCATGGGCGGGCTGATCAGCCACCCCGGAGCAAAGGATATTCGCTCGAGGTTGCGGCAGATCCGGGTTTCCCGGTCCGCTGGCAACGCCCCCTGGAGGGGGTGACGCCGCAGGCGGCGCGGGGGTGGCCTTAGCTCCCGGCGACCTTCATGCGGTTGACCAGGACGGAGCCGACCGTTTTGGCGCCGTAGGTGTAGGCGTCGGCGCCGACGGCCTCCAGCCCCAGGAACATCTCCTTGAGGTTGCCGGCGATGGTGATTTCGTGCACCGGGTAGGCGATTTCACCGTTTTCCACCCAGTAACCGGAAGCGCCACGCGAATAATCGCCGGTGACGTAGTTCACGCCCTGCCCCATGAGTTCGGTCACGAACAGGCCGCGACCGAGCTGCCTGAGCATGGCTTGCAGGTCGTCACCGGGTTGCGTCAGGCGGCTGGTGAGCACCAGGTTGTGCGAACCGCCGGCGTTGCCCGTGGTGCGCATACCCAGCTTGCGGGCGGAGTAGGTGGACAGGAAGTAGCCCTGCAGCCGTCCGGCGCTCAGCACCTGGCGCCGGGTGGTGCGCACACCTTCGTCGTCGAACGGTGCACTGCCCTTGCCGCCGATGATGTGCGGGTCTTCCAGCACGTCCAGGTGGCGGGCCATCACCTGTTTGCCCAGGCTGTCGGGCAGGAAGGTGGTCTTGCGGTAGAGCGCGCCGCCGCTGGTGGCCTG
>JBJTNV010000122.1:0-25666 GCA_046074205.1 Hydrogenophaga sp. | reverse complement strand
CGGCTGCGCCAGGCGCCACCACCGTGCCTCAGGTGGTTCCTACGGAGGAGGGGGACCATTGGCAACAATGCGTGCAACAACTGATGGCCAACGATGCGATTCAATCGCTGACGCGCGAGTTGGCGCTGCAGTCCCAATTGGTGGCGCGCGATGAAGGCAATTGGCTGATTCGCGTCGAGCGCGAGTCCCTGAACAATGCCAACAGCCGCGAGCGCTTGCAAAAAGCCTTGGCCACCCTGGGCCAAGAAGTGACGCTGACCGTGGAGCTGGGCCGCATCACCGACAGCCCCGCGCGCCGTGCGGCCGCCGCTGCCGCCGAGCGGCAGTTGGCAGCAGAGGCCGTGATTCTCAATGACCCTTATGTGCAACAACTGGTGCAGAACTTTGGGGCGAAAATCGTCCCTGGCAGCATCAAACCCATTTGAAAGACAGCTATGTTCAACAAAGGACAACTCGCAGGCCTGATGAAACAGGCGCAAGCCATGCAGGACAACCTCAAGAAGGCTCAGGAAGAGCTGGCATTTGTGGAGGTCACAGGCGAGTCTGGCAGCGGCATGGTCAAGATCCTCATGACCTGCAAGCACGAAGTCAAACGCGTCTCCATCGATGCCAGCCTGATGGTGGCCGATGAAAAAGACATGCTGGAAGACCTGATCGCTGCCGCTTTCAACGACGCTGCACGCAAGGCCGAAGAAACCAGCCAGTCCAAGATGGGCAAGCTCACCGCCGGCATGCCGGGCCTGCCCGGCGGCATGAAGTTCCCGTTCTGACCTTCGCCGTCGCTGCGTGGCCGATACCCATTCCCTGGAGCAACTGGTGCAGGCCCTGCGCTGCCTGCCGGGGGTGGGCGTGAAGTCGGCACAGCGCATGGCGTTTCACCTGCTGCAGCACGACCGCGAGGGTGCATTGCGGCTTTCGCGCTCCCTGCAGCACGCCTGCGAATCGGTGCAGCACTGCACCCTGTGCCATACCTTCACTGAAGCTGAGGTCTGCGCCACCTGTCAGGATCCGCGGCGTGACCAAGGCCTGCTTTGCGTGGTGGAAACCCCCGCCGATCAGGCGGCCATGGAGCGCACGGGCGCCTACAAGGGTCTGTACTTTGTCCTCATGGGACGGCTCAGTCCGCTTGACGGAGTGGGGCCGCGCGACATCGGCTTGCAGAAACTGTTTGAACGCATCGATGCGCAGCCGGAGGGCCAGCGGACGGTTCGCGAAGTCATCCTGGCCACCAACTTCACAGCCGAGGGCGAAACCACCGCGCATGTGCTGGCCCAGGCCCTCAAGCAGCGTGGCGTCCAGGTCTCCCGGCTGGCGCGTGGCGTGCCGGTCGGCAGTGAACTGGAGTACGTGGACCTCGGCACCATTGCCCACGCGCTGGTCGACCGGCGCTGAATGTCGGGTATCGGCCGTCGCGCGCCGGTGGTCTCCGGAAAAACCCGCTCGGGACTCGACCCGATTCGCGGATTGCCCCTCTCGCCCTAGCCTTGCATGGCCGGTGTCTTGAATCAGGAGGGTTGGGCGGATGTGGGGTCGTCGTCGTTGGTTGCGCGCTGTCGCGTCAGCAGGGCTGGCCGGGCTGCCGCTGGCGCGTGCACAAACGCGCCTCGCTCCGCCCGAGCCCGCTCGCCTGCCGCGCGCCAGTCTCGGCAGGGTGGTGGTGGCGGTCGAGCACAAGGCCTCGTTCTGCTATCTGCCGCTGACCATCGCGGAGCGCCAGGGCTTCTTCAGTGCAGAGGGGCTGGACGTTCAGGTGCGAGACTTCGCACAGGCGGGTCAGTCTTTGCAGGCGTTGCTGGGGGGAGGGGCGCATCTGGTGTCGGTGCCCTACAGCCAGATCATCAGCCTGCAAATGCGGGGTCACGATCTGCAGTCCATCGTGTTGCAAGGCCGTACCCCTCAACTTGTGCTGGGCGTCTCCCGTGCGTCACTGGGTCATTTCCGGCATGTTGAAGACCTGCGCGGCAAGCGACTGGCGGTCACCGGTCTGGGTGAAGGCAGCCACCACCTGGTCCGCGGGCTGTTGGCCAGGTCGGGTGTGGCGCCCCAGGAGGTGCGGATCGAGGTGTTCGGCGGGCCGGCGGCCACAGCGGCGGCGTTCCGGGCCGGGCAGGTGGACGCCCTGTGCTATGACGATCCGCTGATCACCCAGCTCGAGCAGGGTGGGGACCTGCGGGTGGTGGTGGACACGCGCACCGTGCGTGGCAGCCAGGACGTGTTCGGTGGGCCCATGCCAGCCGGCTGCCTGGCCGCACCATTGGCCTGGGTGGACGAACATCCCCGCATCAGCCAGGCTCTGGCCAACGGCATGGTGCAGGCCTTGAAGTGGTTGCAGACGGCCGGCCCGTCGGACCTGAACAAAACGGTGCCGGAACCCTACTTCATGGGTGACAGGGCGCTGTACCTGGCGGCCTTCAGCCGAGCGCGTGAATCCTGGACACCCGATGGTCTGATGCCCGAGGCGGGGCCCATGACGGCCGTGCGCGCGCTGGCCCGCTTCGATGATCCCCAGCAGTTGCAGAAGGTTGTGCTGGGGCGTACGTTCACCAATGGCTTCGCACGCCAGGCAAAGGAGCGGTTCCGCGCCTGAGGGCTGGTACCTTCGGCAGCGGTATCAGCGCTTGCGCAGCTCCTTCTCGCGCAGGGCCACCTTGGTCCCGGCCTTGCCCCCCGGCGCCGCGGGTGTGCGTTTGGCCGCCACGGGACCAACCGCTTTGCGCTGTGCGGTGGCGGTCGGCTTCGACGCGCCAGCGGGTGACTTTCGCGCGACCGCACGGACCTTCGGCGTGCGCTGGGGCAGCATGAGCGTCACCCGCTGACCGGGCTTGAGAGGCGCGTTGACCGACAGCTTGTTCCAGCCGGCGGCGCTCACCGCACTGACCCCGTAGCGGCTGGCCAGTTTCGCCAGGTTCTCACCTTTGCGGGCGCGTACGACGGTGCGTCGGAGGACGACTTCGGGCTGCAGACTGAGCTGGCCGTTGTCTGCAACGTGCTCCGGCACATCGGCGTCACGGTGTTGGCTGCGGGGCACCAGGAGACTGGAGCCGGCACGCACCAGCATGCGCGGCGGAATGTTGTTGACCTCGCGCAGTTGCGATTCACTCATGCCGGCGCGCCGGGCCGCTTCGGCAATCCCCATGGTCTGGGGAACGATCCAGGCGGTCCAGCTGGCCAGCGGGCCATTGTGGGCGTCCAGCCGGCGCTGGAAGTCGGCAGCGATGTCCCAGGGCAGCAGGATGTTGGGCGTGCCGGAGGCCATGACCACCGGCTGCTTGATCGATGGGTTCAGGGCGCGAAAGTCCTTTTCGCTGATGCCGGCCAGTCGGGCGATCAATGCCACGTCCACGTCGCGCGTGAGCGTGATCGTGTCGAAGAAGGGACGGTTGCCGATCGCAGGCAACTGTGCTCCAAAGGCCTCGGGGCGTGCCACGATGTTTTTCACGGCCTGCAGTTTGGGAACGTAGTAACGCGTTTCCTGCGGCATGGACAGATCGGGGTAGCCTGAGGGCAGTCCGGCCTTCTGGTTGCGCGAGATGGCCCTGCCCACATTTCCCTGCCCCCAGTTGTAGGCGGCCAGGGCCAGGTGCCAGTCGCCAAAGCGCTCGTACAGCTGCTGCAGGTAATCCAGAGCGGCTCGCGTGGAGGCCAGCACGTCACGCCGATCATCCCGGAAGACGTTCTGCTTGAGGTCGAAGGACTGACCCGTGGCGGGCATGAACTGCCACATGCCGGCAGCGCGGGCGCTGGAGACGGCCTGCGGGTTGAACGCGCTTTCAATGAAGGGCAGCAGCGCCAGCTCCATCGGCATGTTGCGGCGCTCGATTTCTTCAACGATATGGAAGAGGTACCGCTCCGAACGGGCGGTCATGCGCTGCAGGTAATCGGGGCGGGTGGCGTACCACTGTTCGCGATCGCGCACCAGTTCGCTGTCCAGGTCGGGCATGGCGAATCCACGACGAATGCGTTCCCAGATGTCAGCCGGTGCCGAGAGAAAGATCACGGGGGGCTGGGATACGCTGCCTGGCGCGATGGTGCTGAGTGTCGGGTCGGCCTTGCCGGCAGCCTTGGTGCCCTGCGGCGTGGCGGCCCGCTGGCTTGTGGAGGGCGCCGGGGTACTGGCGACCGGTTCGGAGGTTCGGGCTGGCCGGGGTGCACTGGTCGTCGCGCACGCGCTCAGCAGCAGAAGCAGTGCCATCGCCCCGACGGGGCGCAGGAGGGTATGGATCAGGGTCATGAAAATACGTTCTTCCAGCCGCGCAAGGTGGTGAACACGGCCAGCGTGTTCGCAGCAGTGGTGGGGTCGTGTCGGCAGGCTGCGGCCTGCAGGGCCGGCTGCGCGCAGCGCAGAAAAGGATTGATCTGTCGTTCCAGCCCGATGGAGCTGGGCAGGGTGGGAAGGTTTCGCTCCCGCTGCTGACGGCAGTGCTCGGCGTGGGTTGCCAGCGCCGGATTGTCCGGGTCCACGGTCAGTGCAAACCGCAGGTTGGACAGCGTGTATTCGTGGGCACAGCACAGTCGTGTATGGGCCGGCATGGCGGCCAGCCGCTCCAGGGACTGCAGCATTTGCGCAGGGGTCCCTTCAAACAGTCGGCCACATCCCGCGCTGAACAGCGTGTCTCCGCTGAACAGAACGGGCTGTCCGCCGGCGTCTGGCAAAAAGTAGGCCACATGGCCAGCGGTGTGACCGGGGACATCGATCACATCTATGCGCAGGCCCAGCGCCATCAGCGAAGCACCACCGTTGACCGGTTCGGCCGATTCGGGGACAGGTTCGTTGGCCGGTCCGATGACGCGGGCACCCGTGCGTGTACGCAAACGGCCCACGCCACCGGTGTGGTCACCGTGATGATGGGTAATGAGGATGGTGTCGAGGGTCAGGTGCTCCTGGTCCAGCCAGTTCAGCACCCCGTCGGCCTCGCCGGGGTCGACCACCAGGGCGCGCTGCCCGTCATGCAGCGCCCAAATGTAGTTGTCGCTGAAAGCAGGGATCGGGTGGAGGATCATGGCGCGCGCGGCAGGTGGTTGGGGCGTTCAAGGGGCGTGTAGAGTACGTCGGCCGGTTGGGCCCTCTGCGGCCGGCCTGGGTCCGCTACCGTCCGCTTTCTCCCTCTCCATGAAGCCTCCCATTATAAGTTTGCAGCAGTGGCTGGGCACGGCGCCTGGGCGCTACCTGCTGGCCTGGGAACAGGCCTGGCTGGACCGTGCCGTGGTCGATCTGTTCGGGTTCAACGCCGTGCAGCTCGGGCTGCCGGCGCTGCATGGCCTGCGGGCCAACCGGATGCCGCACCGGTGGGTGGTCTTGCCCGAGGAGATGACACCGCCGGGTGTGTCTTCCCAAGACACGTGCGACCGCACGCCTGAGCCCGCGATGAACGTCACCGCTGCGGCCGGCGTGACGGAGCCCCAGCCACGGGTGGCGCTGGTCGCTGACGCTGCTGCATTGCCCTTTCCTGCGGCCAGTCTGGATCTGGTGGTGTTGCCGCATACGCTCGAGCTCAGTGCTGATCCGCACCAGGTGTTGCGTGAAGTCGAGCGGGTGCTGGTGCCCGAGGGGCGGGTGGTGGTTTGCGGTTTCAACCCGGCCAGCCTGTGGGGCTTGCGGCAGGCGCGCGCGCGCCTGGCCGGCCGGCTGGGTTTGCAGCAGTGGGGGACGGGGCGGCTTTACCTGCCCGATGCGGGCGACTTCATCGCGCCCTGGCGCACACGCGACTGGCTGCGCCTGCTGGGCTTTGAAGTAGAGTCCGAGCGTTTTGGCTGTTACCGGCCCGCAGTGAGCTCCGAGCGCTGGCTGCAGCGAATGGCCTGGATGGACCCCGCCGGCGCCCGCTGGTGGCCGATTCTGGGCGCTGTCTACCTGTTTGTGGCGGTCAAGCGGGTGCAGGGCATGCGATTGCTCGGGCCTTCCTGGAGGCCGCGTCGCATGGCTGCACTGAACCAGGTACCCGTGGCCAACTGCGAAGCACCCCCGCGCCATGGTGTGCCTTCACCCTGAGCGGGTCCTGGCCGTGGGTCTTTCGGATGGGGTGTGCGCCCCGTGAGCGGCTTGCTCGTGAAACGGTTTTGTATGGGAGAGAACGGTTGAACCACGTGGTGATGTACACCGATGGCGCCTGCAAAGGCAACCCGGGCCCCGGCGGCTGGGGGGTTGTGCTGCGGTCGGGCGGGCATGAGAAGGAGTTGTGGGGCGGCGAGCGGGAAACCACCAACAACCGCATGGAGCTGACCGCGGTGATCGAGGGCTTGACGGCACTCAAGCGTCCGTGTCGCGTCTCGGTGTACCTGGACAGCGAATACGTTCGCAAGGGCATTACCGAATGGATTCATGGCTGGAAGGCCAAGGGCTGGAAGACGGCAGCGAGGCAGCCGGTGAAAAATGCCGATCTCTGGCAACGGCTGGACACCTTGACTCACGACGGTGTGCACCAGATTGAATGGCACTGGGTACGCGGGCATGCCGGACACCCCGGCAACGAGCGGGCCGATGCACTGGCCAATCGCGGTGTGCCCTGAGCTGTGAAGGCGGTGGTGACGACGGCTTTCGGTGGCGTCGGCGGCAGACCATCACACGCTTGGTTACATTGCGGTATGTGCTCGCGTGCGCGCTGTCGGCGTCCGCAGCTGGCGGGTCCCTGCCTGGGGCCTCTTTGTTGCGCTCCAACCGGTTTTTCCATCAGATGATCCGCAAAACGCTCTACACCGTTGTCGCCGTTGTTGGCATCTCAGTTGCATCGGGCGCAGCCTGGTGGTTTCAGAATGCCCCCTCCCGCGGCGCGCCGGCACCCACCCCTGCGGCACCGGCGGGCGCTGGTGGCCCCGGCCCTGGCGGTGGCGGGCCGGTTGGCGTTGAAGTGGCCCAGGTCCAGGCGGTCACCCTGCAGGACGACGCTTCGTCGGTCGGGTCACTGCGTTCGCGCCAGAGCGTGGTGTTGCGGCCCGAGGTCTCCGGTCGCATCGTGCAGATCGGTTTTGTCGACGGCCAGCCGGTGCGTCAGGGGCAGTTGCTCGTACAGCTGGACGATGTGCTGCAGAAAGCCGAGTTGAGCCAGGCCCAGGCTCAGTTGTCGATTGCCCGCGCCAACCTCAAGCGCAATGAGGATCTGGTGGCCCAGTCCTTCGTGGCCCAGCGGGTCCTCGACGAAAGCCGTGCCGCCCTGCAGGTGGCCGAGGCCCAGGTGGCGCTGGCGCAGGCCCGGCTGGCGCGCATGCGCGTGGTGGCGCCGTTCGACGGCACCGTGGGACTGCGCAACATCAACCTGGGCGACTTCGTCAAGGATGGCGCCGATCTGGTGAACCTGGAAGACACCTCGCAGCTGACGGTGGACTTTCGCCTGCCCGAGCGGTACCAGACCCGTATCGCTACCGGACAGGGCGTCAAGGTGGAGCTGGACGCCCTGCCGGGCAAGACCTTTGGCGCCCAGGTGCAGGCAGTGGATCCGCTGCTGGACGTCAACGGCCGTTCCATCGCTGTGCGCGCCGTGTTGCAGGTGCCGGCGGGCAGCGGGTTGCGTCCTGGGATGTTTGCGCGCGTGACCACGGTCTTCGCCACCAACGATGCGGCGCTGGTGGTGCCCGAAGAAGCCATCGTGCCGCAGGCGGGCAAGCAGTTCGTGGTGCGGCTGGACACCGAAGGTGAAGGTGATGGCGCCAAGCGCGTATCGCGTCGGGTGGAGGTGCAACTGGGCGTGCGCCGCGGCGCGCAGGTTCAGATCGTGCAGGGGGTGCAGGCTGGTGACACCGTGGTGGTGGCCGGGCAGCAGCGCCTGCAGAAAGACGGTACCCCGGTGCGCGTGGTGGATATGAGCCGTCCCGGCGGGCCGGGAGGCCCCGGGGGCAAAGGGCCTGGCGCCGCTGGCAAGCCGCCGGGTGCACCGGCCGGCGCAGGCCCCCATCCCGCCAAGGCTGGCTGATTCGCCACCGGAGCATCGCCATGCAACTGCCAGAAATCTCCATCCGCCGCCCGGTCTTTGCGACCGTGTTGTCCCTGCTGATCCTGCTGGTGGGCTGGGTGTCGTTCCAGCAACTGACGGTTCGTGAATACCCCAGGATCGACGAGCCCACGGTGTCGGTGCAGACCCGCTTTGCCGGCGCCTCCAGCGAGGTGATGGAGGCGCAGGTCACCAAGACGCTGGAAGATTCGCTGGCCGGCATTGAGGGCGTGGACGTCATCACGTCCAGCAGCCGGCAGGAGCAAAGCAATATCACCGTTCGCTTCAAGCTCGAACGCGACCCGGACTCCGCCGCCGCCGATGTGCGCGACAAGGTCAGCCGCGTGCGCCAGCGCCTGCCGCAGGGCATTGACGAACCCGTGATCGCCAAGGTCGAGGCCGATGCGTTTCCGGTGATCTGGATCGCACTCAGCTCCGACCGTCACAGCGCGCTGGAACTGTCCGATCTGGCCAACCGCATCGCCAAGCCGGTGCTGCAGACGGCCACCGGCGCGGCCGACGTACGCGTCTATGGCGAGCGCAAATACTCCATGCGCGTCTGGCTCGACCCGGACCGCCTGGCCGCTTACCGCCTGACGGTACAGGACGTCGAAGAGGCATTGCGTCGCTCCAACCTGGAAGTACCCGCTGGCCGCATTGAAAGCCGCCAGCGCGAGTTCAGCGTCACGTCCGCCACGGACTTGCAGACCCCGCAGCAGTTTCGCGACATTGCGCTGCGCAATGTCGGCGGGCTGTCGATCCGCCTCGGCGACGTCGCCCGTGTCGAAAAGGGCCCGCAGGACGAGCGCAGCTCGGTGCGCCTGAACGGGCGCGACTCGATTTCGCTGGGGGTGATCCGCCAGGCCACGGCCAATCCGCTGGAACTCTCGGCCGGTGTGCGCCAGCTGCTGGACAAGGTCAAGGCCGATCTGCCGCCCGGCATCAATGTGGACATTGCCAACGACAACTCGGTCTTCATCGACCGCTCGATCAAGGCCGTCTACACCACCATTGCCGAGGCGGTCGTGCTGGTGGCCCTGGTCATCTTCGTTTTCCTGCGCACCCTTCGCGCGTCGATCATCCCGCTGGTGACCATTCCGGTCAGCCTCATCGGCACCTTTGCGCTGATGGCGCTGTTCGGTTTTTCCATCAACACGCTCACGCTGCTGGCCCTGGTGCTGGCCATTGGCCTGGTGGTGGACGACGCCATCGTCGTGCTGGAGAACATCTACCGCCACATCGAAGAAGGCATGCAGCCCTTCGAGGCCGCCATCCAGGGCGCCAGGGAAATCGGCTTTGCCGTGGTCGCCATGACGCTGACCCTGGCCGCCGTGTATGCGCCGCTGGCCTTCACGCCCGGCCGCACCGGCCGCATGTTCGCCGAATTCGCGCTCGCCCTGGCGGGTGCGGTGGTGGTCTCGGGCTTTGTGGCGCTCACGCTCTCACCCATGATGAGCAGCCAGCTGCTGCGCCACAACCCCAACCCCGGCTGGTTCGACCGCGGCATGGAACGCGTGCTGGTCGGCATCACCCACGGCTACAGCCGCCTGCTGGCCGCCAGTTTGAACGTGCGCTGGCTGGTGGTGGGCGTGATGGCCGCCAGCGCTGTGGGCAGCGGGTGGCTGCTGCAGTCCACCAAACAGGAACTTGCGCCGCTGGAAGACCGGGGCGTCATCCTGGTCAACATCAACGGCCCCGACGGCGCCACGCTGGCCTACACCCGGCGCTACGCCGAAGCGGTGGAGCGCATCGGCGCCGACCACCCCGAGTTCGACCGCATCTTTGCCAACATCGGCAACCCCACGGTGGCGCAGGGGACCGTCTTCCTGCGCACCAAACCCTGGGAAGAGCGCGAACGCACCACGCAGCAGATTGCCCGCGAGATCACGCCGCGCATCGCTGCGCTGCCGGGCATCAGCGGCTTTCCCATCACGCCGCCCTCACTGGGACAAGGCTTTCGCGAGCGGCCCATCAACTACGTCATCGTGACCAGCGACAGTTACGAAAGCCTCGCGCGCACGGTGCGCCGTTTTCAGGACGAAATGGCCAAGCATCCTGGCTTCGTGCAGGTGGACACCGACCTGCGCCTGAACAAGCCCGAAATCCGACTGGACGTGGACCGTGAACGCGCCGCCGACGCAGGGGTGAGCGTGGACGTGATCGCCCGCACCGTGGAAACCATGCTGGGCGGGCGCATCGTCACCCGTTTCAAACTGGGTGGTGAGCAGTACGACGTGGTGGTGCAGACCAACAGTGCCCAGCGCAGTGCGCCCGAGGACATCGAGCGCCTGTTCGTGCGCGGCCGGGGCGATGCCATGGTCCCGCTGGCGTCGCTCGTCAAGCTGCGCGAAGTGGTGGTGCCGCGCGAACTCAACCACTTTGGCCAGCGCCGCAGCGCCAGCATCACCGCCAACCTGGCGCCCGAACTGGCGCTGGGCGATGCGCTCAAGATCATGGACGGCATTGCCAAGGAGGTGCTGCCTCCGGGCACCACCACCGACCTCAACGGCCAGAGCCGCGAGTTCAAGAATTCTTCGGGCTCGCTGGCCATCGTGTTCGCGCTTTCGCTGCTGTTCATCTACCTGGTGCTGGCCGCGCAGTTCGAGAGCTTTGTCGATCCCTTCATCATCATGCTCAGCGTGCCTCTGTCCATGCTGGGCGCGCTGCTGGCGCTCAAGTTCACCGGCGGCACGCTCAACGTGTTCAGCCAGATCGGGCTCATCACCCTGGTGGGCCTGATCACCAAACACGGCATCCTGATCGTCGAGTTCGCCAACCAGCTGCGAGAGCAAGGCAAGAGCAAACTCGACGCGGTCAAGGAAGCCGCCGCGCTGCGCCTGCGCCCCATCCTCATGACCACCGGCGCCATGGTGCTGGGCGCCATCCCGCTGGCCCTGGCCACCGGTGCCGGCGCCGAAAGCCGCCAGCAGATCGGCTGGGTCATCGTCGGCGGCATGAGCCTGGGCACGCTGCTCACCATCTTCGTCGTGCCCACCATGTACATGCTGCTGGCCCGGGCCCAGCACGGGTCGAGGGTGTTGCCGGCGGAGGCTCCGGGGGCTGCGCCCGGGGATGTGCTGTTGGCGAAATGAGCAAGGGCCTGCGGGCCCTTTTCCATGTCGGTTTGCTCTTGCGCAGGCCAGCCCCGCAGATCCAGGCGTCAGATCACCCCGTCGAACATCATCACGTCCACCTCGTCGCCCACCGCCACGTTGCCCTGGCCGTGATGCAGCACGATGAGGCCGTTGGCTTCGACCATGGAGCGCAGCACGCCCGAGCCCTGGTTGCCGGTGGTGCGGGCGTGCAGGGTGCCGTCGGCCGCGCGGGTGACGATGCCGCGCTGGTATTCGGTGCGGCCGGGTTTCTTGCGCAGGGCTTCGGCGCTGCGGGCCTTGAGCAGCACGGGTTCGCTGTCGGCGCAGCCCATCATGCGTTGCAAGGCGGGGCGCACGAAGGCGAGGAAGGTGACCATCACGGCCACCGGGTTGCCGGGCAGACCGAAGAGAATGGCCCCCACGCTTCCCGCTTCGCGTGGTGCGCTGCCCCCCGAGGGGGCTGATTCGCCTTGGGGCGGCCCGGCGGCGAATCGAGCGTCTCCGGCGATATCACGAGAAATCTTGCCGACCGCCATCGGGCGGCCCGGCCGCATGGCGATGCGCCAGAAGGCCACGTCACCGAGCTGCTTCATCATGGCCTTGGTGTGGTCGGCCTCGCCCATGCTGACGCCACCGCTGGTGATGATGGCGTCTGCCTCGCGCGCAGCCTGGCGGAACGCGGCTTCCAGCGCGGCGGGTTCGTCCTTGACCACGCCCATGTCGATGACCTCGACGCCGAGGCGGCTGAGCAGGCCGAAGACGGTGTAGCGGTTGCTGTCGTACACGGCGCCTTCGCGCGGCGCTTCGCCCAGGCTGAGGATTTCGTCGCCGGTGGAGAAGTAGGCCACCTTCAGCCGGCGGAACACCTTCACCTGCGGCAGGCCCAGGCTGGCGATCAGGCCCAGCGAGGCGGGGCCCAGGGTCTGGCCGCGTCGCAGGGCGGGCTGGCCGGCCATCAGGTCTTCGCCCAGCAGGCGGCGGTTGTCGCCGCGCTGCAGCACATCGGCCGGCAGGGTGACCTGGTCGCCATCCACCTTCACGAACTCGACCGGCACCACCGTGTCCAGGCCGGCCGGCATGATGGCGCCGGTCATGATCTTCACGCACTGGCCGGGCTGCGCGGTGCCGGTCCAGGCGGTGCCGGCCCACGCGGTGCCTTCGGCCAGGCGCAGGGTCAGCGGCTGGCCGGGGCGCAGGGCGGCGCCGTCGAAGGCGAAGCCGTCCATGGCGGAGTTGTCGTGCGGCGGCACGCTGATGGGCGAGACCACGTCCTCGGCCAGCACGCGGCCGAGGGCGGCGAACACGCCCACCGGTTCGGTGGCGGTGACGGGCTCGACCAGACGGGCGAGGAACTGGTTGACGTGGCCGGCGGGCAGGGCCTTGGGGTCGTAGCCCTGCAGGGCGGCGGCGATCTGTTCGATCGTGGACATGGCGGGTGGGGATGGAAGGGCCGGGTCAGCGGTCTTCGAGCGACTGCAGTTCGGCCAGGGTGTTGGCGTTGAAGAAGGCCTGGATGTCATCGTCGGGCCGGTCGAAGGGCACGACCACGGTGCGGTGCTGGCCAGTCCAGCGGTCGATCTTGCGGCCGCCGGCCTGGGTGAAGGCGGTCAGGCTGGGCAGCAAGTCGGCGCGCAGCAGGCAGAACACGGGCTGGGCGCGCAGGTCGCTTTGGCTGCCTTCGCCGCTGTCGCCCTCGCGCGCGGCGACCATCGCGATCTCGGTGGCCGGGTCCTCGAAGGCAGCGGCCAGGCGCTGCGCCAGGTCCAGCGGGAACAGCGGCGTGTCACAGGGCACGGTGAGCAGGTAGGGCGTTTCGCAGTGCGCCAGCCCGGTCAGGAAGCCGGCCAGCGGGCCGGCGTAGTCGGGCAGGGTGTCGGGCCAGACCGGGTGGCCGAAGGCTTCGTAGGCGGCCAGGTTGCGATTGGCGTTGACCATCAGCTCGCCTACCAGGCCGCCGGCCTGCAGTTGCAGCCGCAGCAGCGCATTGAGTGCCATCGGCGTGTCGCGAAATTTCTGCAAGCCCTTGTCGATGCCGCCCATGCGCGAACCGCGGCCGCCGGCCAGGACCAGGCCGGTGATTTCAGAAGAAAGAATCAAGTGTGGCCTCGTTGAAAGCAGTGTCTTGCCAAGCACACACCGCAGAACTGGCTTCGCCAGGCTGCTGGTGTGGCCCCCCGACGGGGGTGACGCCAAAGGCGGCGCGGGGGGGCGTCATCTAGCCTCCGATGTAGCTCATCTCGATGCGCCGGCCGCCGGTGGAGGTATCGGCTGGCATGGAGGCGCGCAGTTGCGAATAGCGGTCTTCCCGGCCCTGCCAGATGGCGCCAATGGCGCTGGCCAGTTCTTCGTCGCTGGCGGTGCCGCGGATGAGGTGGCGCAGGTCATGGCCGTGGGTGGCGAACAGGCACAGGTACAGCTGGCCTTCGGTGGACAGGCGGGCGCGGTTGCAGTCGCCGCAGAAGGCCTGGGTCACGCTGCTGATGACGCCGATTTCGCCCGAGCCGTCGGCATAGCCCCAGCGCTCGGCCGTCTCGCCGGGTGCCGACGGGTCCAGCTGCACCAGCGGCAGTTCGGCGTGGATGCGTTGCACCACCTCGGCGCTGGGCAGCACCTCGTCCATGCGCCAGCCGTTGGTGGCTCCCACGTCCATGTATTCGATGAAGCGCAGCACGATGCCACTGCCCTTGAAGTGACGTGCCATGGGCAGGATCTGGTCTTCGTTGGTGCCGCGCTTGACCACCATGTTGACCTTGATCGGCCCCAGCCCCGCGGCCTGCGCGGCCTCGATGCCGCGCAGCACGTCGGCCACCGGAAAGTCCACGTCGTTCATGGCGCGGAAGATGGCGTCGTCCAGCCCGTCCAGGCTCACGGTCACGCGCTGCAGGCCCGCTGCCTTGAGGCTGGCGGCCTTGCGTTCGAGCAGTGAACCGTTGGTGGTCAGGGTGATGTCCAGCGGACGGCCCTCTGTCGTGCGCAGGGCGGCGAGCTGCCGTATCAGCTGGTCCACGTTTTTGCGCAGCAGCGGCTCGCCGCCGGTCAGGCGGATCTTTTGCACGCCGTGCGCCACGAACACGCGCGCCACACGCGTGATTTCCTCAAACGACAGCAGGGCACTGTGCGGCAGGTAGGCATAGTCCTTGTCGAAAATTTCCTTGGGCATGCAATAGCTGCATCGAAAGTTGCAGCGGTCGGTGACGCTGATGCGCAGGTCCCTTAACGGGCGCCCCAGTGTGTCGCCGAGCAGACCGGTGGCGGGAATGGGGGTGGCGGGCACGCGTGCCACACGCGATTGCAGTCGCTGATCGACCAGGGGAATGACGCGTTCGGACATGACGGCCATTATCCGTGACACCCCGATGCCGTCGGGCTCAATGCCCCGCAAAAAGAAAGCCCGCACGGTGCGGGCTTTTCGGGGGTGGTGTGTGGCGATCAGCCCGCCATCGGCAGCAGCGGAACGATGAGCAGCGCCACGATGTTGATGATCTTGATCAACGGGTTCACGGCCGGTCCGGCGGTGTCCTTGTAGGGGTCGCCCACGGTGTCACCGGTCACGGCGGCCTTGTGGGCTTCGCTGCCCTTGCCGCCGTGGTGGCCGTCTTCGATGTACTTCTTCGCGTTGTCCCAGGCACCGCCGCCGGTGCACATGGAAATGGCCACGAACAGGCCGGTCACGATGGTGCCCATGAGCAGGCCACCGAGGGCCTTGGGGCCGAGGAACACGCCGACCAGGATCGGCACGACCACGGGCAACAGGCTGGGCACGATCATTTCCTTGATTGCAGCGCCGGTCAGCATCCCCACGGCGCGACCGTATTCGGGTTTGGCGGTGCCTTCCATGATGCCCGGGATCTCCTTGAACTGGCGGCGCACTTCCACCACCACCGCACCAGCCGCGCGGCCCACGGCTTCCATGGCCATGGCGCCGAACAGGTAGGGAATCAGGCCGCCAATGAACAGGCCGATGATCACCATCGGGTCGCTCAGGTCAAAGCTCACGCTGTGACCGTAAGTCTCCAGCTTGTGGGTGTAGTCGGCAAACAGCACCAGTGCGGCCAGACCGGCCGAGCCGATGGCGTAGCCCTTGGTCACGGCCTTGGTGGTGTTGCCCACCGCGTCCAGCGGGTCGGTGATGTCGCGCACGCTGCTGGGCAGTTCGGCCATTTCGGCAATGCCGCCGGCGTTGTCGGTGATGGGGCCATAGGCGTCCAGTGCGACCACGATGCCGGCCATGCTGAGCATGGAGGTGGCGGCCACGGCGATGCCGTACAGGCCTGCCAGCGAGTAGGCCACGATGATGGCCACGCACACAAACAGTACCGGCCATGCGGTGGAGCGCATGGATACGCCCAGGCCAGCGATGATGTTGGTGCCGTGTCCGGTGGTGGAGGCCTGCGCGATATGGCGCACCGGCGAGTACTGCGTACCCGTGTAGAACTCGGTGATCCAGACCAGCGCTGCGGTCAGCGCCAGTCCCACCACCGTGGCGCCGAACAGGCGCATCTGGCTGCCGGTGGCGGTGATCGCGTTGTCCGGCATGACGGCAGCGGTCACGAACCAGAAGGCCACCAGCGAGAGTACACCGGCGATGGCCAGGCCCTTGTAGAGCGCGGGCATCACATTCTTCATGCCCGGGCTGGCCTTGACGAAGAAGCAGCCGATGATCGAGGCGATGATGGACACGCCGCCCAGCACCAACGGGTACATCACGGCCTGCATCGGCGCGGCCGCCACCATCAGCGCGCCCAGCACCATGGTGGCGATCAGCGTGACCGCATAGGTCTCAAACAGGTCGGCGGCCATGCCGGCGCAGTCGCCCACGTTGTCGCCTACGTTGTCGGCGATCACCGCCGGGTTGCGCGGATCATCTTCCGGAATGCCGGCTTCCACCTTGCCCACCAGGTCGGCGCCCACGTCAGCGCCCTTGGTGAAGATGCCGCCGCCCAGGCGCGCGAAGATGGAAATGAGCGAGGAGCCGAAGGCGAAGCCGATCAGCGGGTTCAGCAGCTTGGCCAGGTTCTTGTCGGGCGTGAGGTTGCCGTTTCCGACCAGGAACCAGAAGAAGCCGGCCACCCCCAACAGGCCCAGCCCCACCACCAGCATGCCGGTGATGGCGCCGCCACGGAAGGCCACGTCCAGCGCCGGGCCGATGCCCCGGGTGGCGGCCTGCGCGGTGCGCACGTTGGCACGCACCGAGATGTTCATGCCGATGAAGCCGCAGGCACCCGAGAGCACCGCGCCCAGCACAAAGCCGATGGCGGTGGCGCCATCGAGGAACACGCCAATCAACACGGCCAGCAGCGCGCCAACGATGCCGATGGTGGTGTATTGCTTGGCCAGGTAGGCGGCGGCGCCGGCCTGGATGGCGCCGGCGATGTCCTGCATGCGGGCGTTGCCCGCGTCCTGGGAAAGGATCCAGCTGCGCGACCAGAAGCCATAGACCACGGCAATCAGGCCACACACCAGCGCGAATACGAGCGCAGTTTGTCCCACCATCGATTTCTCCTGCTCCGAAAGATTTGACTTGGAGGGGCAACGCTTGAGAGGCACGCCCCGCTGCGTTGCTTCCTCGCGTCCGTCGGACACCCCGGTCGGGTGGGGCCGGGCGATTGGCCAACGCAATCAATGTAGCGGCAAACGTGCCGTTTGCGAACGGGCTGCTCTCCGCGCGTCAGGCTCGCATCAGTAAAATCAGGGTTAATCCGGGGCAAATCAGCCATTCCACGAGGTGAATGGCCGGTCACCCGGCTGCCCGTCCGTACTGAAAGCCTCTTTTTCTCAACTTCCAGAACTATCCATGTCCCTCGATAACGTCACCCCTGGCGACAAGCTGCCTGAAGCCTTCAACGTCATCATCGAGATCCCCATGAACGGCGATCCGATCAAGTACGAAGTCGACAAGGAGTCCGGCGCGATTTTCGTGGACCGCTTCATGAACACCGCCATGCACTACCCGACCAACTACGGTTATGTGCCCAAGACCATCGCCGGTGATGGCGACCCGGTGGACGTGCTGGTGGTCACACCCGTGCCGCTGATGCCCGGTGTGGTGGTGCCCTGCCGTGCCATCGGCATCCTGAAGATGACCGACGAGGCCGGCGAAGACGGCAAGGTGCTGGCCGTGCCGACCAACAAGATCCTGTCGCTGTACAGCCGCTGGAACAAGCCCGAAGACCTGAACCCGATGCGCCTGAAGGCCATCGAGCATTTCTTCGAACACTACAAGGACCTGGAGCAGGGCAAGTGGGTCAAGGTCGCGGGCTGGGAAGGCCCCGAGTCGGCGCACAAGGAAATCATGGACGGCATCGCCGCCTATAACAAGACCCAGGCCTGAGCCGGTCACCCCCGGAGGGGGGGGCACGCCAAAAGCCTGCTGTTAATGGCAGGCTTTTGGCTTTCAGGAGCCCCGTCCGCCGGGGCCGTCCGTGCGCACTGGGCTGCGTTGACGCAGCCCAGTCAGGTAATGCTCCATGCCGTCGCGCTCCCGCTGCAAGAAGCGGTCTACAGCGTCGGCGAACGCCGGGTGGGCCAGCCAGTGGGCGCTGGCGGTGCGCACCGGTAGCAGAGCCCTCGCCATCTTGTGTTCACCTTGGGCGCCACCCTCAAAGCGACGCCAGCCATGTTCAATGCACCACTGCAATGGCTGGTAATAACAGGCCTCGAAGTACAGGCAGTCCACCCGCTCGAGCGCTCCCCAATAACGTCCGTATGCCACTCGATGCGCAGGGTCCAGCCCGATCAGGCTGCAGGCCATCGGGCGTCCGTCGCGCTCGGCGACGAACAGCAGCCAGTGATCAGCCATGTCGCGCGCCATGCAGGAGAAAAATGGACGGTTCAGGTAGGGTGCGTTGCCGTGTTCGAAGTAGGTCTGGCTGTAGCAGCGGTAGAAAAAATCCCAGTCGGCTTCGGTGATCGCGCGGCCGGTGGCGTGGCGAAAGCGGACGCCGGCCGCTTCGACCTTGCGCCGTTCCTGCCGGATTTTTTTACGCTTTTCCTGTTGCAAGCTGCCCAGGAAGTGATCAAAGGTCCGGTAGCCGGCATTTGTCCAGTGGAACTGCACCGTGTGGCGCTGCAGCAGGCCGACGGTTTGTGTGGCCAGCTGGTCGCGTTCGGTCGCAAACAGCACGTGCAGTGATGAGAGTTCCCGCTCCTGCGTCCATTGCAGCAGGGCCTGCAGCAAGGCATGGCGTGCCCGGGCGTCTCGCGCCAGCAGGCGTGGTCCGGGGACCGGCGTGAACGGAACGGCCACCAGCGCTTTGGGGTGGTATGGCAGTCCGTGTTGGGCGTAGGCGTCGGCCCAGGCCCAGTCAAAGACGTATTCGCCATAGGAATGGTGCTTGATGTAGAGCGGGCATGCGGCCTGCAGGGTGGCGTCGCGCCAGAGCGTGAGGAACCGGGGCATCCAGCCGGTCTGGGCCGTGGCACAACCGCTGGCGGTCAGCGCTGACAGGTATTCATGGCGCATGAACGGACTGGGCTCGTCCTCCAGTGCCAGCAGTTCGTTCCAGGCCTGGCGTGGCACGGCTTCAGGCTGCTCGAAAACCCGGATGACATAATCATCCGAGCCCGATTTGAACGGCGCCGCGCCGACCTGTTCCGGGTTGTCCAACCCGGTGTTGTGAACCCGTTTGTTCGTTTCCATGACCCTCAAGATTTGTGTGGCCCAGCTCAATTTCGTGGTGGGTGACATGGCGGGCAATGCCCGCCGCATCGCCGACGCTGCCCGCGATGCGCACGCCCGAGGTGCGCATCTGCTGCTCTCGCCCGAACTCGCCCTGTGTGGTTACGCAGCTGAAGACCTGTTCTTGCGCCCGGCCTTCATTGATGCCTGTGATGATGCCCTCAATTGGCTGGCTGCCGAGACGGCTGCGCTCAAAGGCCTGCACGTGGTGGTGGGTCATCCGGCCCGGCGCGATGGCGCTGCGCGGCGCGATCGGAGTGTGGCCGTCGCCGGGCTGGTCAATGCGGCCAGTGTGCTGTGCGAGGGCCGGGTGACGCACACCTGTGCCAAGCGGGAATTGCCCAATTACCAAGTGTTTGACGAGCGGCGCTATTTTGTGGCCGGCGATTCGCCTTGCGTGTTCGACGTGCCGGGCGATGACGGTCAGCGGGTACGGGTGGGCCTGCTGATCTGTGAGGATGCCTGGTTTGAAACCCCTGCGGCCGACGCCAAGTCGGCGGGGGCGGAAGTGCTGGCGGTCATCAATGCATCGCCTTTCCATGCAGGCAAAGGGGGTGAGCGCGAGGCCACGATGGCCGAGCGCGCGCGAGCCGTTGGGCTGCCGCTGGTGTATGCGCATCTGGTGGGCGGACAGGACGAGATCGTTTTCGAGGGCCGCAGCTTCGTGCTGGACGCCCAGGGTGCTCTGTCGGGCCGAGCCATCAGTTTCGAGGAAAGCCTGTTCGATATCGCCATGGCCCGCTCGGCGAGTGGCTGGCGCATCGACGCCGCCACCGATCGGCCCCACAGCCCGGAGGCCGACCTCTGGCACGCGCTGGTGCTGGGCGTGCGCGACTACATCGGCAAGAACGGTTTTCCCGGCGCCGTCCTGGGCCTGTCGGGCGGCATCGATTCGGCACTGGTGCTGGCCATTGCGGTCGATGCACTGGGAAAGGAGCGGGTGCGGACGGTGATGATGCCTTCGCCCTACACGGCCGACATTTCCTGGATCGATGCGCGCGAGATGGCTGCACGCCTGGGCGTCCGTTACGACGAGATCGACATCGCACCGGAGTTCGAGGCCTTCAAAGCCTCTTTGGCGCCACTGTTCGAGGGCCGTCCCGAGGACACGACAGAGGAAAACCTGCAGGCCCGCATCCGCGGCACGCTGCTGATGGCGCTGTCCAACAAGTTCGGCTCCATCGTGCTGACCACCGGCAACAAGAGCGAGATGGCCACCGGCTACTGCACGCTCTATGGGGACATGGCAGGGGGATTTGCGGTCATCAAGGACGTGGTCAAGACCATGGTGTTCCGCCTGGCGCGCTGGCGCAATGCGCACGATCCGTACCGCACCGGCAGCCAACCGATTCCCGAGCGCATCATCACCCGTCCGCCGAGCGCCGAACTGCGTCCCGACCAGAAAGACCAGGACAGTCTGCCGGCCTACGATGTGCTGGATGCCATCATCGAGCACTACATGGAAAACGATCGCAGCCCCGCGGAGATCGTGGCCGAAGGGTTCGATCCGGCCGTTGTGGGCAAGGTGGTGCGGCTCATTCGCATCAACGAATACAAACGCCGTCAGGCGCCCATCGGCATCCGCGTCACGCACCGCAGCTTCGGCAAGGACTGGCGTTACCCGATCACCAGCCAATACCGCTCCTGAGTGCGGGAGAAGTGCCCTTGGGCATAATCCGGCCCGCCCCCTTTGCATCCTTCGGAGAACCCCATGAAGCAGATCACCGCCGTCATCAAACCGTTCAAGCTCGAAGAAGTGCGAGAGGCCCTGGCCGAACAGGGTGTGACCGGTCTGACGGTGACGGAAGTCAAAGGCTTTGGTCGCCAGAAAGGCCACACCGAGCTCTACCGTGGTGCCGAGTACGTGGTGGACTTTCTGCCCAAGGTCAAGCTGGAGGTGGTGGTCAAGTCCGACGACGTCGAGCGCTGCGTGGACGCCATCATCCGTGCAGCCCGCACCGGCAAGATCGGTGACGGCAAGATCTTCGTGACGCCGGTCGAGCGCGTGGTGCGCATCCGCACCGGGGAAGAAGACGACACTGCGGTCTGAGTCCGCGAGCGCGGGTCAGATGGCTTCAAGTCGCGCAGAGCGTGACAGCCCGGCTGCCTGAACCAGATCGCGCAGCAGCGTGGGGGCATCGCTGTCGACGCGGACCAGTTCCATCTGCCATGCGCCCATGAACTGCTGTTGGACGGTGTGTTGCAGAAACTGCAGCATGGCGTCGTAGTAGCCGTTCAGATTGAGCAGCCCCACGGGCTTGTCGTGGTAGCCCAGCTGGCGCCAGGTCCACACCTCGAAAAATTCTTCGAAAGTACCAATGCCGCCAGGCAGCGCCAGGAAGGCGTCGGCGCGCTCAGCCATCAGGCGCTTGCGCTCGTGCATGGTGTCCACCACATGCAGTTCGGTGCAGTGGTGATTGGCCCATTCTTTTTCCACCAGTGCCTGCGGGATCACACCGATCACGCGTCCGCCCGCGTCGAGTGTGGCCTGCGCCACAGTGCCCATCAGGCCATTGCATCCACCGCCGTACACCAGCTGGCCGCCGTGTGAGCCGATCCAGTGCCCGACAGAACGAGCGGTCTCGTTGAAAACAGGGGAAGCGCCGGGACGCGAGCCACAGTAGACGCAGACGGAAAAGGCGGGCGATGACATGGGCGTGGAGAACAGCGGTTGGCAGGGATCGGAACGGGGAGGGCTCAGCCCATGTGCGCCCACAGGGCTGCACACCAGATGGCGGCGCAGACGGTCAAGCCCAGCAGAACCGCTGCACTGCCCATGTCTTTGGCCCGCTTGGACAGTGCGTGCCACTCCGGGCCCATCCGGTCTATGGCACTTTCCACCGCAGTGTTGAGCAGCTCCACCACCATCAGCATCACCACCGAGCCGGCCAGCAATGCGGTCTCGACCCAGGTCTGTCCGATCCAGAAGGCCAAGGGCACCATGACCATGGCGGCGATAGCCTCCTGCCGGAAAGCTGGTTCAGCCCAGCCCGCGCGCAGGCCAGCGAGGGAATAACCCAGCGCATGCACCAGGCGGGAAAGGCCTTTGCGTTTTTTTTGTGCGTCGACCGGTTCTTTTGTTTTGACGTTCATGGCTGCCAGAATTTGCGCCGACCGGGTGGCTCGGGCGGGTGGTGGTGGACGAGGCAGGTACCCGCCAGCGCATCATGCAGAAACTGGCGCCGGGCATGAAAGCGCGAGAGCAGCGCCCAGACCACGACCCAGCCCATCACGATCACCGCCAGTTCTCCACCCGGCAGGTGAAACAGCCCCCCGGCAGCCAGTGGCGGCAGGAACCACAGCCAGGACAGCACATAACGCAGCAGGGCCCGTTGCTGGGTGATGCGGTTGCCCTGCCGGTCGACCACGCGGATGTGCCAGGTTTTCATGGCCAGGGTCTGCCCCCTGGACCAGAACCAGACAAAGTAAATGCCGAACACCAGGAAGAGGAATGCCTGTTGGGCGTGTCGGTTGTCCAGAGCGTGGCGTGTTTGCGTCAGGGCTGAAAACAGGTACCCGGCGATGAACACCACCCCGAAGAGCAGGATGCCTTCGTAGAGCCAGCAGGCCATGCGACGGGCAATCGGCGGCGCGGTCAGCGCGTCAGCGGCAGGGGTGGCCATCCGGGCGACGGAATCATTCATGGTTTGCTCTGGTCAAGAGCCGCGCATTGTCGCATTGCGGCACTGAGGTCGCGATTTCATCGGCAGGCCGGGCAAAAACGCACTGCAGCAATGCGATAATGGCAGGCTGCAATTCAAAAAGGCAAACGGGTCAGGGTCCGGCGGGGTATGTGTCCGCCCATGTCCTCTGGCCTCAAGTCCCGACACCGCTTCACAAGAGTGGGTGAAGGGGCACCCAAGGTTTTTCGTCAGAGAAAATCTCGAAAGGTTGATCATGGAAATCTCCAAGGCCGAACTGGCCTCGGCGGCCGCAGCGGCCAGCCAGACCCCCGCATCCGAACAGCTCATGGGCGCCGAAATCATGGTGCGCGCCCTGCAGGCCGAAGGTGTAAAGTACATCTGGGGCTACCCCGGCGGCTCGGTGCTCTACATCTACGATGCCCTCTACAAGCAGGACACCATGCAGCATGTGCTGGTGCGCCATGAGCAGGCCGCGGTGCACGCTGCAGACGGTTATGCGCGTGCCACGGGAGAGGTGGGCGTGGCGCTGGTCACGTCCGGCCCTGGTGTCACCAACGCGGTGACCGGCATTGCCACGGCTTACACCGACAGCATTCCCCTGGTGGTGATCACCGGTCAGGTTCCAACGGCAGCCATCGGCTCGGACGCTTTCCAGGAGTGCGACACCGTCGGCATTACGCGCCCCGTGGTCAAGCACAACTTTCTGGTCAAGGATGTCCGCGAACTGGCCGACGTGATGAAGAAAGCCTTCCACATTGCGCGCACCGGTCGCCCTGGTCCGGTGGTGGTGGATATCCCGAAAGACGTGTCTTTCAACAAGGCCACCTGGACCGGGTATCCCGAGTCGGTGGAGATGCGTTCCTACAACCCGGTGCGCAAGGGCCATGGCGGTCAGATCCGCAAGGCCTTGCAGCTGCTGATGAACGCCAAGCGCCCCTACATCTACACCGGTGGTGGTGTGTTGCTGGGCAATGCGGTCAATGAGCTGCGCACGCTGGTGGACCTGCTGGGTTACCCCGTCACCCATACGCTCATGGGCCTGGGGGCCTACCCCGCCACGGACCGCAAGTTCCTGGGCATGCTCGGCATGCATGGCACGGTTGAGGCCAACTACACCATGCAGAACTGCGATGTGCTGCTGGCGGTTGGGGCGCGCTTTGATGACCGCGTGATCGGCAATCCCAAGCACTTCGCTTCGGTCGAGCGCAAGATCATCCACATTGACATCGACCCGTCGAGCATCGCCAAGCGTGTCAAGGTCGATGTGCCCATCGTTGGGGATGTCAAGGACGTGTTGACCGAGTTGATCAACATGATCAAGGAAAGCCAGGCCAAGCCCGACGAGAAGGCACTGGCCACGTGGTGGGAGACCATCGAGAGCTGGCGTTCGCGCGACTGCCTGCGTTATGACCGCTCCAACACCCAGGTGATCAAGCCGCAGATGGTGGTGGAAACACTCTGGAACCTGACCCGGGACGACGACTGTTACATCACGTCCGATGTGGGTCAGCACCAGATGTTCGCGGCCCAGTTCTACAAGTTCAACGAGCCGCGCCGCTGGATCAATTCCGGCGGCCTGGGCACCATGGGCGTGGGTCTGCCCTATGCCATGGGTATCAAGCTGGCCAAGCCCGATGCCGACTGCTGGTGCATCACTGGCGAGGGCTCGATCCAGATGAACATCCAGGAACTGTCCACCTGTCAGCAGTACGGTACGGCGGTGAAGGTCCTGTCGCTCAACAACCGCTACCTGGGCATGGTGAGGCAGTGGCAGGAACTGATCTACCAGGGTCGCTACAGCCAAAGCTACATGGATGCGCTGCCGAATTTCGTGAAGCTGGCCGAGGCCTACGGGCATGTGGGCATGCTGGTCGAACGTCCAGAAGACGTTGAGGCCGCACTGCGCGAAGCCCGTGCCATCAAGGACCGCAGTGTCTTCATCGATGTGCGCACCGACCCGACGGAAAACGTCTGGCCGATGGTCGAGGCCGGCAAGGGCATCACCGAGATGCTGTTCGGCTCCGAAGAGCTCTGATCCTGTCTCCGTGTCGGGTGCCCGGTGCCCTCGCGCCGGGTGTCGGACACCAACCCCTTCGACGAATCTATTTGCAGCCAGGCCGGCGCATTACCGTGTGCCGGTGAGGGCTCAGAAAGCCATGCTTCTTGCGGCCATTGCAGATGATGCGTGGTCGCCGCAAAAAAGAGGAATCTTCATCATGAAACACATCATCGCTGTCCTGCTCGAAAACGAAGCGGGTGCCCTGTCCCGCGTCGTGGGCCTGTTTTCGGCCCGTGGGTACAACATCGAATCCCTGACGGTTGCGCCGACGGAAGATCCGTCGCTCTCGCGCATGACCATCCAGACCACCGGGTCTGACGACGTGATCGAACAGATCACCAAGCACCTCAACCGCCTGATCGAGGTGGTGAAGGTAGTGGATCTGACCGAGGGCGCCTATACCGAGCGTGAGCTCATGCTGGTCAAGGTCCGCGCCGTTGGCAAGGAGCGCGAGGAGATGAAGCGCATGACCGACATCTTCCGTGGCCGGATCATCGACGTGACCGAGAAGAGTTACACCATCGAATTGACCGGTGACCAAGGTAAGAATGACGCGTTTCTGGAAGCCATCGACCGGTCGGCCATTCTGGAAACCGTGCGCACGGGCTCCTGCGGGATCGGCCGGGGAGAGCGCATCCTGCGCGTTTAAGATCCCGGGTTTTTCGGGCTCAGCCGAACTGCCGTTCGGGCTGCGCCTGTCGAGGGCCTTCGACGGGCTCGTTCACGAACGGCACATCAACCATCCAACAAGGAATGACCATGAAAGTTTTCTACGACAAAGACTGTGACCTGAGCCTGATCAAAGGCAAGACCGTGGCCATCATCGGCTATGGCTCCCAGGGCCACGCCCATGCCCAAAACCTGAACGACAGCGGCGTCAAGGTCGTGGTCGGGCTGCGCAAGGGCGGAGCTTCCTGGGACAAAGTCGGCAAGGCTGGCCTGACCGTGATGGAAGTCAACGACGCCGTCAAGGCCGCCGACGTGGTCATGATCCTGTTGCCCGACGAGCAGATCGCCGAGGTCTACAACAACAACGTCGCGCCCAACATCAAGCAAGGCGCTTCGCTGGCGTTCGCCCACGGCTTCAACGTGCACTACAACCAGGTCGTGCCCCGTGCCGATCTGGACGTGTGGATGGTGGCGCCCAAGGCACCCGGTCACACCGTGCGCAGCACCTACACCCAGGGCGGTGGCGTGCCGCATCTGGTGGCTGTGCATCAGGACAAGTCGGGCAAGGCCCGCGACCTGGCCCTGTCCTACGCCATGGC
>JBJTNV010000121.1:0-9369 GCA_046074205.1 Hydrogenophaga sp. | reverse complement strand
TCGGTCGTCAGCTGCGACGGGTCGCCGGCCACCAGTTCCTGTGCCGCGCCCTGGATCATCTCGATCACGCCGTCGGCAATGGCCTCGTGCACACACAGCAGGCGCAGTGCCGAGCAGCGCTGGCCCGCGCTGCGGAAGGCGCTTTGCACCACCGCGTCGGCCACCTGCTCGGGCAAGGCGGTGCTGTCGACCAGCATGGCGTTGATGCCGCCGGTCTCGGCGATCAGCGGCACGATGGGGCCGTCCTTGGCGGCCAGCGCACGCTGGATGATCTTGGCCACCTGCGTTGAGCCGGTGAACACCACGCCGGCCACGCCGGCCGCCGCGACCAGGGCAGCGCCCACCGTCTCGCCCGGGCCGTGCAGCAGCTGCAGCGCGTCCTGCGGGATGCCGGCCGCGTGCAGCAGTTTCACCGCCTCCAGCGCCACCGCCGGGGTCTGCTCGGCCGGCTTGGCCAGCACCGTGTTGCCGGTGGCCAGCGCGGCCGCGACCTGTCCCATGAAGATGGCCAGCGGGAAGTTCCAGGGGCTGATGCAGACCCACGCGCCGCGGCCTTCCAGGCGCAGGGTGTTGCTCTCGCCCGTGGGGCCGGGCAGGGTCTGCGGCGACTGGATGCGCTCGGCCTCGTTGGCGTAGTAGCGCAAAAAGTCCACCGCCTCGCGCACCTCGGACACGGCATCGCCCCAGGTTTTGTGCGCCTCTTTCACCAGCAGGGCGCAGAAGCGCGGCAGCGCGGCATCCAGCGCGTCGGCGGCGAAGCGCAGCACAGCGGCGCGTTGCGCCAACGGCGTGTGGTTCCAGTCAGCGAAGGCGCCAACGGCGCGGGCGACAGCGGCGGTGGCGGTGGCGTCGCCGGCTTGGGCTTCGGCCACCACCGGCACGACACAGGCCGCGTGCGCCGCCAGCAATTCGTCGCGCTGCGCAATCACCGTCAGGTCGCGGCCGCTGCTGTTGGCGCGGGCGGCGCCGTACAGGTCCATCGGCAAAGGCAGCGAAGCCTGGGGTTCCAGCCGCAGCGGCGAGATCAGCAACTCGTCCATGCCCACCGACTCGTCAGCCAGCTGGTGCACGAAGGACGAGTTGGCACCGTTCTCCAGCAGGCGGCGCACCAGGTAGGCCAGCAGGTCGCGGTGCGCGCCCACCGGCGCGTAGACGCGGCAGCTGACCAGCGGATTCTTCAGCACCTCGCGGTAGATGCCTTCGCCCATGCCGTGCAGGCGCTGCAGTTCAAACCTGGGGGTCCCCATGCTCCACCGCTGCGCGGGTCGCTCCCCCCCAAGGGGGCGCGTTTCACCTTGGGGCGGCCCGGCAGTGAAACCTTCGGCACCGATCTGTCGGGAAGCCATCTGAAGAATCGCGGCGATCGTGCCGGCGTTGTGCGTGGCGAACTGCGGAAAGATCGCATCGGGCGCATCCAGCAGCGCCTTGGCGCAGGCCAGGTAGCTCACGTCGGTGTGGTGCTTGTGGGTGAACACCGGGTAGGCCGGCAAGCCCTGTTCCTGTGCGCGCTTGATCTCGGCGTCCCAGTAAGCCCCCTTGACCAGGCGGCACATGAACCGGATCTGGTATCGCCGGGCCAGCGCCGCGATGTGCGCGATCAGCTCCACCGCGCGGGTCTGGTAGGCCTGCATGGCCAGGCCCAGACCCTGCCACTGCGGGCAGTGTTCGGCCACCAGGGCCGCCAGGGCCTCAAACACGTCCAGCGAGAGTTCGAGCCGGTCCACCTCTTCGGCATCAATGGTCAGGTTCAGGTTGGCCGCCGCCGCGGCGCGGCACAGCGTCCACACGCGCGGCACCAGCTCGTTCATCACGCGTTCGTGCTGGGCGTCTTCGTAGCGCGGGTGCAGGGCGCTGAGCTTGATGGAAATGCCGTCGTTCTGCGCCGGGTGGCGCGACGGGTCGGCGCCCTGGGCGATGGCGGCGATGGCGTTTTCATAACTGGCCTGGTAGCGCAGCGCGTCGGCCTGGGTACGCGCGCCTTCGCCCAGCATGTCAAAACTGAACTGCAGGTTGGGCTGCTTCTTTCGCGCCGCTGTCGCCTCCTTCATGCCCTCTCCGATGGTCTGGCCCAGCACGAACTGGCGGCCCAGCAGCTGCACCGCGCGCAGCGTGGCGGCCACCACGGTGCGCGCGCCCAGCTGGGCCATCAGGCCCGGCTCGTGGCCGGACTCGGGCAGGAAATGCTTGGACATGGCGATCGCGGTGGACGACAGGCGCGCCAGGGTCGAGGCCTGGCCCCCAACCCTGGCTTCGCCAGGCCCCCCGAGGGGGTGCACGCCACCTTGGGACGGCCCGGCGGTGGCGTGGGCTGCCCCGTCGAAGTCCGCGCGCCCCAGCTGGTCGGCTGTGAGCGCAATGGCGGTCTCCGCATCGGGCACGCGCAGCAGGGCCTCGGCCAGGCGCATCAGGGCCAGGCCTTCGGCGCTCGAAATCGGGTACTCCTTGAGCAGGCTCTCCATGGCCCAGAACGGCGGCGGGTTCTCGCGCACCGCGCGCACCCAGGGCGCAGCCACCTGGGCTGCGGCGGCCCAATCCAGTGCGCCCTGCAAGGCGGCCAGGCGCTGGGCCACGGTCTCGGCCTCGGGCCGGTAGGGGAAGGGCAGTCGGTCGGTGCTGCGGGGCATGGCGGGTCTCCTGAAACGGGACAGAACAGTGAATGCCCGAAGTCTGAAGAACCCGAAGACGAATTTTTCTCCGTATTTTTTATTTCAACCGGATAATTCACTACCCATGACCGAAACCATCCCCGATCTCGACCGCATCGACCTGCGCATCCTGAACGTTCTGCAGGCCGACGGGCGCATCTCCAACCTCAAGCTCGCCGAGGCGGTCGCCCTCTCGCCCACCGCCGTGCTGGCGCGCACCCAGCGCCTGCAACGTGGGGGCTACATCCTGGGTTACGAGGCGCGGCTGAACCCGCTCAAGCTCGGGCGCGGCATGCTGGTGTTCGTCGAGGTGCTGCTGGACCGCACCACGCCCAACGTGTTCAACGAGTTCAAGGCCGCGGTGCAGGTGCGCGACGAGATCCTGGAATGCCACATGGTGGCCGGCGGCTTCGACTACCTGATCAAGACCCGCATGGCCGACATGGCCGCCTTCCGCGACTTCGCGGGCAGCGTGCTGTGGCAGCTGCCCGGCGTGCGCGAGACGCGCACCTACGCCGTGATGGAGGAGGTCAAGAACAGCAGCCGGTTACCGCTGTGACGGTTGGCCGCCACCCACGGAGTGGCGTGCCCCGGGTCAGCGGGCCTCGCGGGCTCCAAAGATCGCCCGGCCCACGCGCACCATCGTCGAGCCCGCGGCCACGGCGGCCTCCAGGTCCTCGCTCATGCCCATGGACAGCGTGTCGAGCGCACACCCCTGCGCCAGAAGTGAGTCCCACAGCGCACGGGCCCGCGCCAACACCGCACGCTGGGCCTCGAAGCCCTGGGCCGGTTCCGGAATGCACATCAGCCCGCGCAAACGCAGACGGGGCAGGGCCTGGACGGCCTGCGCCAGCGGCCACACATCCTCCGGATGAACACCCGATTTGTTGGCCCCACCATCCACGTTCACCTGCAGGCACACCTGCAGCGGCGGCAGGTCGTCCGGGCGCTGTTCGGACAGCCGCTGGGCGATCTTGAGCCGGTCCACCGACTGCACCCAGTCGAAGTGGGTCGCCACCAGTCGCGTCTTGTTGCTCTGCACCGGACCGATGCAGTGCCATTCGATGGCGGCCTGCGGCTGCAGGGCACGCACCGCCAGGATTTTCTCCACGCCCTCCTGCACGTAGTTTTCACCAAAGGCATGCTGTCCGGCGGCCAGCGCCTGCACCACGGCCTCGGGGCCGAAGGTCTTGGACACGGCCAGCAGCGCAACACTTCCGCTCTCGCGACCGGCCTGGCCACAGGCGCTGTCCAGACGGGCACGCACCTGCCCCAGGCTGTTTTCAATCGTCGTCATAATCGGTCGCTGCGATCAACACCGCGCGGGATACGGGATGGACATCACCCAATTGCTGGCGTTCAGCGTCAAGAACAAGGCCTCGGACCTTCACCTCTCGGCGGGGCTGCCGCCCATGATACGGGTGCACGGCGACGTGCGCCGCCTCAATGTCGATCCGCTGGACCACAAGCAGGTGCATGCCATGGTGTACGACATCATGAACGACACCCAGCGCAAGCACTACGAAGCCGCTCTGGAGGTGGACTTCTCGTTTGAAATCCCCGGTCTGGCGCGCTTTCGGGTCAATGCCTACAACCAGCACCGCGGCGCCGGCGCCGTGTTCCGCACCATCCCGAGCAAGATCCTCACGCTCGAAGACCTCAACACCCCCCGCATCTTTGCCGACCTGGCCCTGCGCCCGCGGGGCCTGGTGCTGGTGACCGGTCCGACGGGATCGGGCAAGTCCACCACCCTGGCGGCGATGGTCAACCACCTCAATGAATCGGCGCACGGGCACATCCTGACGATTGAAGACCCTGTGGAGTTCGTGCACGAATCCAAGAAGTGCCTGGTCAACCAGCGGGAAGTCGGTCCGCACACCCTGAGCTTTGCCAACGCCCTGCGCTCGGCCCTGCGCGAGGACCCGGACGCCATCCTCGTGGGTGAAATGCGCGACCTGGAAACCATCCGCCTGGCCATGACAGCAGCCGAAACCGGCCACCTGGTGTTCGGAACCCTGCACACCTCCAGTGCAGCCAAGACCGTGGACCGGATCATCGACGTGTTTCCGGCCGAGGAAAAAGACATGGTGCGGGCCATGCTGTCGGAGTCGCTGGTGGCGGTCATCTCGCAAACGCTGTGCAAGCTCAAGGATGACAGTGGCCGTGTCGCGGCCCATGAAATCATGATCGGCACCAGTGCCATCCGCAACCTCATCCGCGAGGCCAAGGTGGCGCAGATGTACTCGGCCATCCAGACCGGCAACAGCGTGGGCATGCAAACGCTGGACCAGAGCCTCACCGACCTGGTTCGGCGCAACCTCATCAGTCCGGCTGAGGCCCGCAGCAAGGCCAAGATGCCCGAAAACTTCCCCGGCTAAATGCGCTGCCCGCCCCCTGCCTGCGCTGCCGGCGTCGCCGTCTCCGGCCTGGCTGGCCCCGGCTTCGCACTGCAGCGGTACGGATTGCTGACCCCAAGGAAACGGTTTCATGGAACACCACCAGGCTTCAGGCGTCATCCAAGACCTTCTGCGGCAGATGCTGGCCCGCCAGGGCAGTGACCTGTTCATCTCTGCCGGCTTTCCGCCCGCCGCGAAGGTGGACGGACAGCTGGTCAAACTCGCATCCGAGCCCCTGGATGCCGTGCAGACACAGGCGCTGGCACAGGCCGTCATGACCGAGCGGCAGGCCCTGGAATTCGCCCAGACACGGGAATGCAACTTCGCGATCGCGCCAGAGGGCATCGGCCGCTTTCGGGTCAGCGCTTTCGTCCAGCAGGGCCGAGCCGGCATGGTCCTGCGCAGCATTCCCTCCACGCTGCCCACACTGGACGGCCTGGGCATGCCCCCTGTGCTCAAGGAGATCGCGCTGGCCCAGCGTGGTCTGTGCATCCTGGTCGGCGCCACCGGCTCGGGAAAGTCCACCTCGCTGGCCGCCATGGTGGACTGGCGCAACGAAAACAGCCACGGCCACATCATCACCATCGAGGACCCGATCGAGTTCATTCATCCGCACAAAAACTGCATGGTCACCCAGCGCGAAGTGGGACTGGACACCGACAGCTGGGCCGTGGCCCTGAAAAACACGCTGCGCCAGGCCCCCGATGTGATCCTGATGGGCGAAATCCGCGACCGCGAGGCCATGGAACATGCCATCCAGTTTGCCGAGACCGGGCACCTGTGCATGGCCACGCTGCACGCCAACAACGCCAACCAGGCGCTCGACCGGATCATCAACTTCTTCCCCGAAGACCGGCGGGCGCAGCTGCTGATGGACCTGTCCCTGAACCTGCGCGCCCTGGTGTCACAGCGCCTGGTGCCGCGCGAGGACGGCCGGGGCCGTTGCGCCGCCGTCGAGGTGATGCTCAACTCGCCGCTGATGGCGGACCTGATCTTCAAAGGTGAAGTCGCCGAAATGAAGGAGGTCATGAAGAAGAGCACGGCCATGGGCATGCAGACCTTTGACCAGGCCCTGTTCAGTGCTTACGAGAACCGTCTGATCAGCCTGGAGAACGCCTTGCGCCACGCCGACTCGGTCAATGACCTGCGGCTGCAGATCAAGCTCCACAGCCAGCGTGCCGGCACCCAGGACATGCACGACGGTACCGAGCACCTCAAGATTGTGTAAGCTCGCCCGCCGGGCATGGCCCTTCCTGCTTCGACGGCACCATGGCCATGACCTGGCCGGTACGGTGCCCTTGCGGAGTTCTCATTCTTTTCTCAGGCGTGGAGCGTTTTTCACATGAGCAGCATTGGCAGCAAAACCTATGAATCCGTCGCCCCCTGCAAGGTGGCCTTTCTGGGCCTGGGCGTGATGGGCTACCCCATGGCCGGGCACCTCGCCCGGGCCGGCCATGCGGTCACGGTCTACAACCGCACACCGGCCAAGGCACAGGCCTGGGTGGCTGAATTCGGCGGCGCAGCCCGGAGCACCCCGCGCGAAGCGGCCATGGGCGCAGACATCGTGTTCGCGTGTGTGGGCAACGACGACGACCTGCGCGCCATCACCCTGGGTGCCAACGGGGCCTTCGCCGGCCTGCAGGCCGGCGCCGTGTTCGTCGACCACACCACGGCATCGGCCGATGTCGCGCGCGAGCTGTATGTCGCCGCCCGCCACCTGGGGCTGGCTTTTCTGGACGCTCCGGTCTCCGGTGGGCAGGCGGGCGCCCAGAACGGCGCGCTGACGGTCATGTGCGGCGGCGATCAGCCGGCCTTCGACCGCGTACAACCCGTGGCCATGGCCTTCTCCCGCGCGTTCACCCTGATGGGCAGCGCGGGCGCGGGACAGCTGACCAAGATGGTCAACCAGATCTGCATCGCCGGCCTGGTACAGGGCCTGTCGGAAGCCATCGCCTTCGGCCAGAAGGCCGGGCTGGACATGAACCTGGTGCTGGACGTGATCGGCAAGGGCGCAGCCCAGAGCTGGCAGATGGACAACCGTGGCAAGACCATGGTGGCCGGCAAGTTCGATTTCGGCTTCGCGGTGGACTGGATGCGCAAGGACCTGGGGCTGGTACTGGACGAGGCCAAGCGCAACGGCGCCCGCCTGCCCGTCACGGCCCTGGTGGACCAGTTCTATGCCGATGTGCAGGCCATGGGCGGCCACCGGCTGGACACGTCCAGCCTGATCCAGCGCCTGACATAAGCCCCTGCGTCGCCGCTGCGGCGCCCGGGAAACCGCTTACCTGGACGGCCCGGCGTCTTTCACCGGCGCAGGCGCCGGCTTCGGCTGCATCGCGGCCAGTTCCTGCTCGGTGATGATCTCCAGCACACGCACCACGCGCTGCACGCCCGTGGTGTTGCGCGTCACCTCGGTGGCACGGTCGGCTTCGCGCTGGGTGACGCGCCCCATCAGGTACACCGTCCCGCGTGCGGTAACCACCTTGAACACGCTGGCCGAGAGGTCCTGCGCATCCACCAAAGCCGCCTTGACGCGGCCGGTGACCAGTGTGTCGGACGAGCGCTGCGACAGCGATGCAGCACCCAGCACCGCCACCTCGTTGACCACGCTGCGGACGTTGTCCACGCCCGCCACGGTCCGCTCGACACGGGTCTTGTCGGCCTCGGTCGGCACCTCACCGGTGACCAGCACGACGCGGTTGTAGCTGGTCACACTGACGTTGCCCCGATCCCCCAGCTGATCGCGCAGGCGGCTGGCAGCGCGCAGCTCGATGCCCTGGTCCTCAAGCTGCGCGCCCGAAGTGCGGCGGTCCGTGACCACGATGGCGCTGCCGACCGCGCCCCCGATCACCAGCGGGGCACAGGCCGACAGCGTGGTGACGAGCGTGGCCACCGACAAGGCCATGGCCACGGGACGCACAGCGCAAAAGACTCGTTCGGAATGGTGTTTCATCAGGGGTTCTCCTGTTCGGGAAGGGGGTTGTCCGGCAAACCCAGCAGCTGGGCATCGACGCCATCGCAGACAGCGTGCAGCACCAGGTGGTGCACCTCCAGAATCCGGGCCGGCAGTTCGTGCGGCACACACACGTGCACGTCGGTGTCGCGCAGCATCTGCGCCAGGCGACCACCGCGGCCACCCGTCAGGGCCACCACGGTCATCTCGCGTTCGTGCGCCGCCTCCACCGCCGCCAGCATGTTGGCCGAGTTGCCCGACGTCGACAGTGCCAGCAGCACATCGCCGGCATGCCCGAGCGCGCGGACCTGGCGCGCATAAACGGCGCGCGTGTCGAAATCGTTGGCCAGACCGGACAGCACGGCCGCATCGGCCGAGAGCGACAACGCTGCCAGCTCAGGGCGTTCGCGTTCGTAGCGCCCGATGAAACTGGCCGCGAAATGCTGTGCCCCGGCGGCCGACGCACCGTTGCCACAAGCCAGCACCTTGCCACCACCGGTGACACTGGCGAGCACCGCCTGGATGGCCGCCTCCACTGACGGCGCAAGGGTCTGCGCGCACTGGTATTTGAGGTCAGCGCTGTCGATGAACTGTTGCTGGATGCGTTGCAAAAGCATGGGGTGATGATAGCGGCGCAGGGTGTATCAAGACGTGGCAGCTGCATCAAATGCAGCACGCAGCCATTGCACGGCGGGTGTTTCGTCGGAGCCGATCGCCCCGTCGATAAGCACCACGTCGAAGCGGCATGGGGGTTCCGATCCCAGCCGCAGCAAAAAGTGCCGCGCCGCGAACACGATGCGCCGCTGCTTGAGCGGTGTGACACTGCCACCAGCCCCGCCACGCGAGGCACTGGCCCGCTGGCGGACCTCGATGAAGACCAGCGTGCCGTCGGGCTCCCGCATAATCAGATCGATCTCGCCACCGCCGCGGCCAGGTGTCCTGAAGTTGCGCTGCACCAGGCGCAGGCCCGCGCGCAGCAGATGCGCTAGGGCGAGTGCTTCGGCGGCATCGCCACGCTGCTTGGTCGTGACCGACGACCGCTGTTTCCGGAACGACCACATGTCTGCCAGCCCCCCCTCCCTGTTGACCGCCGCGCGTGACATCGCGGGGCAGCAGCATTATCCGCAGGGTGCGCTCTACATGGTGGCCACGCCCATCGGCAACACCGCCGACATCTCGCTGCGCGCGCTGCAGGTGCTCCAGCTCGCTGACACCGTGGCCTGTGAGGACACGCGCCACACCGCCGGCCTGCTGCAGGGCTACGGCCTGCACAAACCCCTGCTGGCGCTGCACGAACACAACGAGGCCGAGGCTGCACAGACCGTGGTGCAGCGCCTGCGCGAAGGCCAGCGCGTGGCCTACGTCAGCGACGCGG
>JBJTNV010000120.1:0-6930 GCA_046074205.1 Hydrogenophaga sp. | reverse complement strand
CCCAGGCCATCACCACGCAAGAAGTGGGGCGTTTGGTCAAGGTCCCCGGCATTGGCAAAAAAACCGCCGAACGTCTGTTGCTGGAACTCAAAGGCAAGCTGGGTGGCGATGTGGGCGGTTTGTTTGCCGTGCACGCCAGCGATGCCCAAAGCGACATCCAGCAAGCCCTGGTGGCGCTGGGCTACAGCGACAAAGAGGCTGCCGCCGCCCTCAAGAGCCTGCCCGCCGACGTGAGCGTGAGCGACGGCATCAAGCTGGCGCTCAAAGCCCTGAACAAATGAAGACGAACTGAGCCATGAGCATCCGCACCGACGACTTCGCCCCGCAGCCCGAACCCCGGGTCATTTCTGCGGCCCATGTATCGCACACCGAAGAGGCCATCGAGCGTGCCCTGCGTCCCAAGCTGCTCCAAGAGTACGTCGGCCAGGCCAAGGTGCGCGAGCAGTTGGAGATTTTCATCAGCGCGGCCAAGAAGCGTGAGGAACCGCTGGACCATGTGCTGCTGTTCGGCCCGCCCGGTTTGGGCAAAACCACGCTGTCCCACATCATCGCGGCCGAGTTGGGTGTGAATCTGCGCCAGACCAGTGGCCCGGTGCTCGAAAAACCCAAGGACCTGGCGGCCCTGCTGACCAACCTGGAGCGCAACGATGTGCTCTTCATTGACGAGATCCACCGCCTCTCGCCCGTGGTCGAGGAAATCCTCTACCCGGCGCTGGAGGACTACCAGATCGACATCATGATCGGCGAGGGGCCTGCGGCACGCTCGATCAAGCTGGACCTGCAGCCCTTCACGCTGGTGGGCGCGACCACGCGCGCCGGCATGCTGACCAACCCGCTGCGTGACCGCTTCGGCATCGTGGCGCGGCTGGAGTTCTACACCCCGGCCGAGCTGCAGCGCATCGTCACCCGCAGCGCCGGCCTGCTGAACGCGCCCATCGACCCTGAAGGCGCGTTCGAGATTGCGCGCCGCAGCCGCGGCACGCCGCGCATCGCCAACCGCCTGCTGCGCCGGGTGCGCGACTTTGCGGACGTCAAGGGCAACGGCCGCATCACCAACGACATCGCCAGCCGTGCGCTGACCATGCTCGACGTGGACCCCGAAGGCTTCGACCTGATGGACCGCAAGCTGCTCGAAGCCGTGATCCACCGCTTCGACGGTGGGCCGGTGGGGCTGGACAACATCGCGGCCAGCATCGGCGAGGAGCGCGACACCATTGAAGACGTGATCGAGCCTTACCTGATCCAGCAGGGCTACCTGCAGCGCACGCCGCGCGGGCGCACCGCCACGCTGGCGGCCTACCGCCACCTGGGTGTGGCACCGCCGACCCCGGAAGGCGGACTGTTTGGCGCCTGAGTGCGCGCCCCAGGGCAGCACTTCAGGCCGCTTGTTCGTCCAGGGTGTCGTCGGTTTGCAGGTGACCGGTATCGGCCCAGCCGACCAGCCCCAGCCCCTCGGGCGACCAGAGCAGGCGGTTGATGGCGGTGTTGGTCATGGTCCAGCTGCGGGGAGCCTGCAGGTCCAGACGCGTGGCGGCCCGGTAGAGGATGTCGAGCACGCCACCATGCGCCACCAGCAGCACTTGTTCACCCGGGTGGCGACTGGCCAGGTCGGTCACCGTGGCCACCACGCGCGCCTGCAGCTGCCGCAGCGACTCGCCACCGGGTGGCGCAAAGTCGGGGACACGCTGGCGCCAGGCCGTGGCGTCGGCGGGGTGCTGCGTCTCCAGTTCGGGCCAGGTGCGCCCCTCGAACTGTCCGAAGCCGCGTTCGCGCAGGCCGGCATGGGTGTGCACGGTGCCGCCGTGCAGACGGGCCACGGCTTCGGCCGTCTCGCGTGCCCGGACCAGGTCGCTTGCATAGAAGGCGGCGATCGGCTCCTCGCGCAGCGCCTGCCCCAGGCGCCCGGCCTGCCAGCGGCCGTGGTCGTTGAGGTCGATATCGGTGTGTCCCTGGATGCGGCCGTCTCGGTTCCAGGCGGTTTCACCGTGTCGCACGGCCAGGATTCGGGTGATGTGCATGAGCGGGCAATGACGTGGCGGGTCCAAAAGGGTGTGCGGTCACGGCCGCGTGGGCATCAGCGTGGCACTTCCACGTGGACCTGGCGCGGCCCTCCGGGCGGGTTGGGGAAGTCGCGCAGCGCGGCATCGATCATGGCGCGCCACAGGCCCGGGCTGCTGTTCCACCGGCCATCGTGCCGGGCGCGGGTTTCGTACACCACACGGCCACTGCTGACCTCGCGCACGATCAGCGAGACCTGGCGCTCGTGGTAGGGAATGTCCATGCGCATGAACACCACCGATCCGCGCAGGGTGCTGTGACTTCCCACGCCCCAGGCAGGATAGCCGCTCCACGGTTCCTCCCAGGGCGCGCGAGGCAGCTTGAGCGTGCTGGCCGAAACCTGCACCGTCCAGGGGGCTGGCGACCCGTCGGCGGCCACCGCCCAGCCCACACCTTCCAGGGCGGATCGGGTGATGTCCTCCAGCGCGTCCTGCTCCGTGCCGGCGGCGCCTTCACGCTGGGACGGCAGTCTGTCAAAGCGGTAGACCTGCGGCGCGGCGGGGCCGACGCTGCCGGACGTGGGTGCCCAGCTGGCAAAACTCTGCACCTGGTTGTCCACCAGGTAGACGCTGGCGCAGCCCCCGAGCAGCAGCCCTGGGACCAGGCACGCGAGTGCCAGTGCACGGCGCAAGGAAGCGGGTATGGGGTGCATGCGTGGTGTCCTCTCCGGTGGGCGCGGGTGCCGGGTCAGCCGGCGGCAATCGGTATGACCGTGCGCGGGGCCGGCGCGTTCCCTTCGTCCGCATCCTCGTCCACCACCCGTGGCGGCGCTTCCAGCGGTTCCTCGTCGAAGGCCAGGTCGCCGTCTTCCACCGGCGCGCCGGTGGTCCTGAGGGTCTGGAACGGGTAAAGGGTGCGGTCCATCAGGTGGCTGGGCACCACGTGCTGCAGGGCGTGCAGCATGTTCTCCAGCCGGCCGGGGAACTGTTTGTCCCAGTCGCGCAGCAGGTTGCCCACCTGCTTGCGCTGCAGGTTCTCCTGGCTGCCGCACAGCGTGCAGGGGATGATGGGGAACTGCCGTGCCTCGGCCCAGCGGATCAGGTCCTTCTCGGGCACATAGGCCAGCGGTCGGATCACCATGAACTCGCCGTTGTCGCTGACCAGCTTGGCCGGCATGCCCTTGAGCTTGCCGCCGAAAAACATGTTCAGGAACAGGGTCTGCAGCATGTCGTCGCGGTGGTGGCCCAGGGCGATCTTGGTGGCGCCCAGCTCGCGCGCCACGCGGTAGAGGATGCCGCGGCGCAGGCGCGAGCACAGGCTGCACATGGTCTTGCCGGGCTCGATCTTCTCCTTGACGATGGAGTAGGTGTCCTGCGTCTCGATGTGGAACTTGATGCCGAGCTTGCTCAGGTACTCGGGCAGGATGTGGTCGGGGAAGCCGGGCTGCTTCTGGTCGAGGTTGACCGCGATCAGCTCGAAGTTGATGGGCGCGCGCTTTTGCAGCTTCATCAGGATGTCGAGCAGGCCGTAGCTGTCCTTGCCGCCCGAGAGGCAGACCATCACGCGGTCGCCTTCCTCGATCATGTGGTAGTCCACGATGGCGCGGCCGACCTCGCGGCACAGGCGCTTTTCCAGCTTCTTGTTTTCGAAGGCGCGTTTTTCAGGGGTCATGTCATTTCACCAAGTGCCACTTTCCATGCGAATCGCCACTTCGCAGTCGTCAAAAATCTCCAGCTTGGCGATCTTCACGCGCACGCCGATCACGCCGGGTAGTTGCATCAGCCGCCGCGTGAGCTTGCCGATCAGGCTCTCCAGCAGGTTCACGTGTTCGGCGGTGCACTCGTCAATGATGATCTGGCGCACCTTGCGGTAGTCCAGCACGTGGCTGATGTCGTCGTCGTGCGGCAGCAGGGGCTGCGGGCCTTGGTTGAGCTCGGCGTCCACCTGGATGGGTTGCGGCGCCGTCTTCTCGTGCTCCAGGATGCCCAGGTTGGCGTCGAAGCGCAGACCGGTCAGGGTGAGGATCTGGTGGCCCGAATGGGTGGGGGTGTTGGGGTCCATGCGGGCGGTTACATCAGGGAAAAGTCGCGCTCAAAGCGCATCAGGTGCTGGCCGCCGTCCACCAGCAGTGTGGTGCCGGTGATGGAGCGGTTGGCCAGCGCAAAGGCCACGGTGGCGGCCACGTCGTCGGGGGTGGACGAACGGCCCAGCGGCGACTGCTTGTGCAGGGCCTGGAACTTGTCGTCGCTCAGCAGGTGGCTGGTCAGTGTCAGGCCCGGCGCCACACCGACCACGCGTACGCGCGGCGCCAGCGCCAGTGCCAGCATGGTGTTGGCCGCTTCCAGCGCGGCCTTGGACAGGGTGTAGCTGAAGAAGTCCGGGTTCTGGTTCCACAGCTTCTGGTCCAGCAGGTTGACCACCGCTCCGTCGCGCCCGTCGCCGGCTGCCATCAGGTGGGCGTGCAGGCCCTGGGCCAGCAGGATGGGCGCGCCGGTGTTGCTGCGCAGGTGCGTTTCCATGGATTCGAAGCCAAAGCTGGCCGCATCGTCGTGTTCGAACAGCGAGGCGCTGTTGACCACCGCGTCCAGCCGCCCGAAATGCGCCGCCACCTCGGGCACCAGGGCGCGGGCGCAGGTTTCCTGCGTCAGGTCGGCGAACACGGCGTGGGCGCTGCCGGGGCGGCCGGTGAGGGCGTCGCAGTCGGCCGCGGTCTGCTGTGCCTCGGCGGCCGAGAGGCGGTGGTGCACCGCCACGTTCCAGCCCGCGCGGGCGAGGGTCAGTGCGATTTCGCGGCCCAGTCGCTTGCCCGCGCCGGTGACCAGGGCGGTGGGATGCAGGGAAGACGGGGAAGACATGGCAGACAATCCTCGGGTGAACACCGAGACCGTGAACGAGCCCGCCAGTTTAACGAGCGCCCTGCTGGCCCGCCTGCAGGAGGCCATCCGCGCAGCCGGCGGCTGGCTGCCGTTCGACCGCTTCATGGCCATGGCCCTGTACGAGCCGGGCCTGGGCTATTACGCCAACAGCAGCCCGAAGTTCGGCCAGATGCCCGAAGGCGCGGCCGGGCAGGGCAGCGATTTCGTGACCGCGCCCGAGCTGAGTCCGCTGTTCGGCGCCACCCTGGCGCGGCAGGTGGCGCAGGCGCTGGCCGCCACCGGCACCAACGAGGTGTGGGAGTTCGGCGCCGGCACGGGGGCGCTCGCCCTGCAGCTGCTGGACGCGCTCGACGCCCTGGGCCAGGCGCCACGCCGTTACACCATCGTCGACCTGTCGGGCACGCTGCGCGCGCGCCAGCAGGCCACGCTGGCCCGGCACGCCGGCCGTGTGCACTGGGCCGACCAGCTGCCCGAGCGCTTCGACGGCGTGGTGGTGGGCAACGAGGTGCTGGACGCCATGCCGGTGCAGCTACTGGTGCGCGTCGGTGGCGGGCAGGACGGCCGCTGGTACGAGCGCGGTGTGATGGTGGACGATGCGGGTGCCTTGGGCTGGGCCGAGCGGCCGACCGGGCTGCGCCCGCCGGTGAACATCGACGGCCCGCAGAACTACCTGACCGAGATCCATCTGCAAGGCGAGGCCTTCGTCCGTACGCTGGCCGAGCGGCTGCAGCGGGGCGCCGCCTTCTTCATCGACTACGGTTTCCCCGAGGCCGAGTACTACCACCCGCAGCGCCACATGGGCACGCTGATCTGCCACCGCGCGCACCAGAGCGACGACAACCCGCTGGCCGACGTGGGCCTCAAAGACATCACCGCACACGTCAATTTCACCGGCATCGCGCTGGCCGCGCAGGACGCGGGCATGGCGGTGCTGGGCTACACCTCTCAGGGGCGTTTCCTCATCAACTGCGGCCTGCTGGACGTGGCGAAGGGCGCGGGGCCGAAAGAGAACGCCATGCTCGGCAAGCTGGTGAACGAGCACGAGATGGGCGAGCTGTTCAAGGTGATCGGCTTCGCACCCGCCGGCAGCGAAACCGGCTGGGACCCCGTCGGTTTTGCTGCCGGTGACAGAACGCATCGCCTGTAGGAGCGCGCGTGATCCGCTGGATGATCGTCATCTTCCTGGCGCTGCTGCTGATCAGCTGGTTCTCGCCGCTGCTCACCAAACTGGGCTTTGGCCGTTTGCCGGGCGATCTGCGCTTTCGCCTGTTCGGGCGCGAGTTCTTTCTGCCGTTCACCACCACTATCCTGCTGAGTCTGGTGGCGAGCCTGATCGGCCAGCTGATCTGATACCCCTTGGGGTGTCTTGAAGGGCGGGTGTCCGGCCCCATGTGGGCGCCATCAAGGAGCCGTTTCATGTCCACCGAAGCCCTGCACGTCGTCTGCCCCCACTGCCATACCACCAACCGCGTCGCGAGTGCCGACCTGGCGAACGCGCCCGACTGCGGCAAATGCCACCAGCCGCTGTTTGCCGGCCACCCGGTGGCGCTGGACGACGAGGCCGCGTTCGACAAGCACATCGGCCGCTCGCAGCTGCCGGTGCTGGTGGACTTCTGGGCGCCCTGGTGCGGCCCCTGCCGCGCGATGGCGCCCCAGTTCGAAGCCGCAGCCCGGCAGCTGGAACCGCAGGTGCGCTTGGCCAAAGTGAACACCGAAGCCGCCCAGCGCCTCGCGCAGCGCTACAACATCCGCAGCATTCCAACGATGGCGCTGTTCGTGAATGGGCGTGAAGTGGCGCGCCAGCCGGGGGCTATGGGCGCCGCCGACATCGTGCGCTGGGTGCGTTCGAACGGTGGCTGAAGCGGCGCTGCCGCGTTACCAAATAATCCTGAAGGCATGTAACCGGATTACCGGAGCGGCATAATCCGGCCCGGGTCGCGGGCGAGCCGGCGGACGCTGGCGCGCGGCCCGAGAGAGCGCTCATGTCAACACCGTCCTCCGTCTTGTACCCCCGTCTGCTGGCCGACATCGGCGGGACCAACGCCCGGTTTGCCTG
>JBJTNV010000119.1:0-12088 GCA_046074205.1 Hydrogenophaga sp. | reverse complement strand
TGCAGGTGCACGACGAACTGGTGTTCGAGGTGCCCGAATCGGAAGTCGACTGGCTGCGCACCGAGATTCCGCGCCTGATGGCGGGCGTGGCGCAGCTGAAGGTGCCGCTGCTGGCCGAGGTGGGCGTGGGGCCGAATTGGGAACAGGCGCACTGAACGCTGCAGTTCGCCATACCCGCGTGACTGAGTGCATTGGTCCCAATTTGGGACTAAACTCCCCGCCATGCGCGTCATAGCCGTTTCCACTTTGAAGGCTTTCTGGGAGCGCTACCCGGATGCCGAGCAGCCGCTGAAGGCTTGGTACGAAGAAGCCACGAAAGCCAGTTGGATGCAACCGGCCGACATCAAAGCCCAGTACCGCAGTGCCAGCGTGTTGAAGAACCGGCGGGTCGTGTTCAACATCAAGGGCAACGATTACCGCCTGATCGTCGCCATTGCCTACCGATTGCAGGTGGTGTACGTCAAGTTCGTCGGCACCCACAAGGAATACGACGCCATCGACGCCGAGACCGTAGACATGACATGACATGAAGCCAGGAGAAGACCATGGACATCCGCCCTATCCACACCGAAGCCGACCACAAGGCCACCCTCAAGGAGATCTCGTCCCTGATGGAAAGCGACCCGGCTCCCGGCACGCCGGACGGTGACCGCCTGGACATCCTGGTCACGCTGGTGCGGGCCTATGAAGCCAATCACTTCCCTATTGGCGCACCCGACCCGGTGGAAGCCATCAAGTTCCGCATGGAGCAGAGTGGCCTTTCGGTCAAAGACCTGGAGCCCCTCATCGGCAAGAGCAACCGCGTGTACGAAGTGCTCAACCGAAAGCGCCCGTTGACGCTGGCCATGATCCGGAGGCTGCACAGCAGTCTTGGCATTCCGGCTGAGGTACTGATTGCCGAGTCAGTCGGTTGACAACTTGGACTTGGGTGTGGGGGACACGGCTCGCCCGTCAGCGATGACGGGCGCGGATTGACGAGATTGAATAGGTGAAACACAGCGTGCTGGTGAAGACGTCGCATGGAACGTTTGACAGTGAATACGATCTCTCATGCCCAGCACTTGGCATCCACCCACCCCTTGCTTAAACAGGAGACACCCACCATGCTCAACGAATCCCAGACCCAGGACCTGTCTGCCCTGCTGCCGGGCCAATCGACCGAAGCGGGCGCCACGCGCCGCACCGCGCTCAAGGCCGCCATTGGCGTGGGGTATGCCGCGTCGGTGCTGCCCACGCTGGCGCAGACGGCCATCAAGACGCCGGCCGACGGGCTGGTGGCGGGGGATGTGACCATCGACGTCAACGGCTTCGGCATGCCGGCCTACCGCGCCGCGCCTGCGGGCAAGACGGGGCTGCCGGTGGTGCTGGTGCTGTCCGAGATTTTTGGTGTGCACGAGTACATCGCCGACACGGCGCGGCGTTTTGCCCGGGCCGGCTACCTGGCCATCGCGCCCGAGCTGTTCGTGCGCCAGGGTGACGCGCAGGGTTATGGCGAGATGGCGAAGCTGATCGCTGAGGTCATCTCCAAGGTGCCCGATGCGCAGGTCTTGGGTGACCTGGACGCCACCGTGAAGTGGGCCGCGGCCAACGGCGGCGATACCGCGAAGCTGGGGGTGACCGGTTTCTGCTGGGGAGGGCGCCAGACCTGGCTGTACGCGGCCCACAACCCGCAGGTGAAAGCGGCCGTGGCCTGGTATGGCCGGTTGGTGGGCAGCCAGAACGAGCTGACCCCGCGCAACCCGATCGATGTGGCCGCTGCACTGCACGCACCGGTGCTGGGCCTGTATGGCGGCGCCGACACCGGCATACCGCTTGACACGGTTGATAAGATGAAGTCGGCTTTGGCCGCTGGCGGCCCGGCGGCCAAGACATCGACCTTGGTGGTGTACCCGGATGCGCCGCACGCTTTTCACGCCGATTACCGGCCCAGCTTCCGTCAGGCAGCGGCCGAAGATGGCTGGCAGCGGGCGCTGGCCTGGTTCCGGCAGCACGGCGTGGCCTGAGGGCAGACACCTGTGTGGTGCGCAGGGCCGCATAAGCGGCCCTTTTCTTTTGTTGACCGAATCCTTATGACCCTGATCGCCATTCTCATTGGTACGGTGGCTGCCGGCATTGGCAGCGTGTGGCTGGCTGCCTTGCTCGGTTTCGCCATGCTCGCCCGCTACACGCAGCACATGCTCAGCCTGGCGGCAGGTGCCCTGATGTCGACCGCGTTCTTGCACCTGCTGCCCGAAGCCTTTGAGAGCGATGCCAGTGCGCACGAGCTGTTCGCCCTGCTGCTGGCCGGCCTGGTGTTTTTCTTTCTGCTCGACAAGGCCGAGCTGTGGCACCACGGGCACGAGCACCATCACGGGCATGAGGTGCCGGCGCACACCGGTGGCCATGCCCACGGACCTGCGTCCCGACAGGGCGACGCGCATGACCACACCCACCACGGACCGCGGTCCGGCGGGTGGGCGGTGCTGGCCGGTGACAGCGTGCACGCGTTCGGTGACGGCATCCTGATCGCCTCGGCCTTCATGGCCGATCTGCGGCTGGGCGTGGTGGCGTCGCTGGCGGTGCTGGCACACGAGGTGCCGCACCACATTGGCGATCTGGTGGTGCTGCAGCACACATCGGGTACCCGGCGGGCGGCGTTGATCAAGGTCAGCCTGGCGGGCACCGTCACGGCACTGGGGGGCACGGTGGGGTATTTCCTGCTCGCCCGTCTGGCCGATGCCGTGCCATATTTTCTGGTGGCGGCGTCCAGCAGTTTTGTCTACGTTGCGCTGGCCGACCTGATTCCGCAGTTGCAGAAACGGCTGGGCCTGCGCGAGACGCTGGCCCAGGTGCTGTGGCTGGTGGCGGGCATTGCGCTGGTGTCAGTGGTCAGCGGTCTGGCGCACGGTCACTGACGCGCGCCCGGGGCGCTACCCGGCGTGCGGTCAGGCGGGCGCCGAGCGTGCACAGGGCAGGCCTGGCGTGTTGCACCACTCGCTCCAGCTGCCGGGATACAGCGCGGTACGGCCCAGCCCCGCCACTTCCATGGCCAGCAGGTTGGGTATGGCGCTCACGCCACTGCCGCAGTGGTGCACCACGGTGGCCGGATCGCGGCCAGCCAGCAGCTGAACGAATTCGGCGCGCAGCTGCGCGGCGGGTTTGAAGCGTCCGTCGGGCCCGATGTTGTCGGCAAATGGCCGGTTGAGTGCGCCGGGAATGTGGCCGGCCACCGGGTCCAGTGGCTCGGTTTCGCCCCGAAAACGCGCAGCAGCACGGGCGTCGATCACCGTCAACTGCGGGCGACCCAGCCGGTCGGCCAGTTCGGCCGTGGTGCACACGGGTGTGCTGGCGTCCCGCAGGGCAAACCCGCCCTGCTGCGACGGCGGCACGTCTGCCCCGGTGACCAGGGTGCCGCCGCTGGCTTGCCAGGCCTGCAGCCCACCGTCGAGCACGGCGACGGCTTCGTGCCCGCACCACTTGAGCATCCACCACAGACGGCCGCAATAGTTGGCGCCCTGGCGGTCGTAGACGACCACTTGCTGTCCGTGGTTCAGGCCGGCGGCCGCGAGCCACTGCGCGAAGGCTTCCCGGCTGGGCAGGGGATGACGACCACCGCTGGCACGGGCTTGTCCGGCGTGGGCGCTGAGGACCTGGTCGAGGTCAACGTGGCGCGCGCCCGGAAGGTGGGCTTCCCGATATTGCTGCCCGCCGGCCAAGGGGTTGAGCAGATCGAAGCTGCAGTCAAAGACCAGCGGCGGCGCATCGCCCGCCAGGAGGGTCTGCAAGGCCTGGGCAGAAATCAGGGTGGTGTACATGTGTCTGATTGTGCGGCAAGGGGGCGGCCGGAGCGGCGGTTGCCACGGCTGGCGCTCATCAGTGCTCTTCGGCCGGCGCCTGTGGAACGGTCCGCGTGCGCAGCACGGTAGCGGTGATGCCGCTGGCAATGATGAGTGCCATGCCGAGCCAGCCTGTCAGTGGCAGCCGGTCGCCAAAGATCAGGAGTCCCAGCAGGCCGGCGAACACGATGCCCGAGTACTGCAGGTTCGCCACCAGCATGGTGGCACCGCTGGCATAGGCGCGTGTCATGCACAGCTGGCCACCCAGTGCCAGCAGGCCGATGGGCAGCAGCCACAGGGCACCGGGCCAGGTCAGCGGTGTGGCGCCGACGAACACCATGCCCAGCAGGCCGGCCAGCACGGCGCCGACAGAGAAATAGAACACGGTGCGGCTTTCCGGTTCACCGGCCCGTGCCAGGGCAGCCACCTGCAGGTAGGCCAGCGCGGCAAACAGGCCCGACAGCAGGCCGACGAAGGCGCCCACAAACTGGTCGGGACCCAGCGTGGGCCGCAACATCATGGTCACCCCGGCAAAACCGGCCAGCACGGTCAGAAACAGCGGCCCCTGCGCCCGGGCCGGGGCGTCGCGCCCCTGTGTCAGCAGGGCGCCCCCCAGGAGGAAGGTCGCAATCCAGACGCCGCTCATGTAATTGAGCGTCATGGCCGTGGCCAGTGGCAGCAGGGCGATGGCGTAGAACCACGCGGTCAGTGAAACCGTGCCGACGATGCTGCGCCACACATGCATCATGGGCACTGCGGTGCGCAGCGAGACACCGCTGAAGCGCGTGAATCCGTAGAGGAACACCGCGCCCACCAGGCCCCGGTAGGCCACTATCTCGAAGCTGTTGAAGTGGGCGGATGCAAACTTGATGCACACCCCCATGGTCGCGAAGAAGAGCGAGGCCAGCAGCATCCAGAGAGGGCCACCCCCCCTCGCCGACGGCGGCTCCGGCGGGGGCGTCGGTGCGAGAGCGGTGTCTCGTTCCAGAGTCACCGCAGAACCGGCTCCGCCGGGCCGCCCGTGGCGCCCCCCTGGGGGGGTGACGCCGAAGGCGGCGCAGGGGGGAGCTTGTTTCCATACCACTCGTGGAAGTGCTGCATGCCGTCTTCCATCGGGCTCTGGTAGGGGCCGACTTCGTTGTCGCCGCGCTGGAACAGGGCCTTGCGGCCAGCGTCCATGCGTTCGGCGATCTCGTCGTCCTCCAGGCAGGTTTCCATGTAGGCCGCGCGCTGCGCTGCCATGAACTCCGGCTCGAAGGCGGCGATCTCTTCGGGGTAGTAGAACTCCACCATGTTCAGCGTCTTGTCGACGCTGATCGGATGCAGCGTCGAAACCGTCAGCACGTGCGGGTACCACTCGACCATGATGTGCGGGTAGTAGGTCAGCCACACCGCACCCTGCGCCGGCAATTCGCCGTTGCGGTAGCGCATCAGCACCTCGTGCCACTTCTGGTAGGTCTCGCTGCCAGACTTGAGCAGGTTCTGGATGCCCACGGTCTGGACCGAGTACTCGGGCTTGAACTCCCACCGCAGGTCGTCGCAGGTGACGAAGTTGCCCAGGCCGGGGTGGAAGGGCTCGACGTGGTAGTCCTCCAGGTAGACCTCGATGAAGGTCTTCCAGTTGTAGTGGCAGGTGTGCAGTTCCACGTGACCCAGCACCATGCCCTCGAAGCTCAGTGTGGACGCCGGGCCCATGCCGGCCAGATCGGCCGCGATGTCGCGGCCGTTGTCCTCGAACAGCAGGCCGTTCCATTCGCGCAGCGGGTAGCGCCGGAGGTCCGCGCAGGGGTCGTGCGCAAAGTGCGGGGCGCCCAGCAGGGTGCCAAGCTGGCTGTTGGCAGACTGGCCACCACTGTAGGTCCAGCGGTGCAGCGGGCAGACGATGTGGCCGCCGCTGTGACCCTTGGCGTTCTGGCCCAGGTTGCCGCGGCCCTTGAGCATCACGGCCTGGCGGTGGCGGCAGATGTTGGACACGAGTTCCACACCGTTGGCGGTGCGCACCAGCGCCCGGCCTTCCCCTTCCTGCGGCAGGGCGAAATAGTCGCCCAGCTCCGGCACCGCGTTGGCGTGCCCCACGTAGCGGGGACCGCACTGAAAGATCGTTTCAAGTTCCCTGCGGAACAGTGCCTCGTCGAAGTAGCTGGAAACCGGAAGTTGGCTTTCGGCCTGCTGGAGTTGAAGACTCAAATCAGACATGGTGGTCCTGACCTCAAGACTCCCCCTATGAAGGGGCAGGGTACAAGCGCTTGAACGAGTGAACGATCTGCGCGGGAAGGGTGGAAGTGCTGCGTCCCTCCGGGCGTGTGAGGCCCGTCAGTTGAACAAGAAAAAAAGAGGCGCGATTGTACCCGGGGGGCTCGGGCAGCACGGTGCCCAGAACCCCTTCGCCGTGGTGGTCCACCGGACCGGTGGCTAGAATCCGCCTCTACTTTCGGGGGACGTATTCCCTCACAGATCCCTCCAGCGCCGCATGACTTCTTCCTCCCCTGCCAAAGCGTCGTCCCGCGCCAAAACCGACACGGTCCAGGCCGTTGCTGCGAACTACGAAGCGGCCCTGCAGGAGCTGGAACAGCTGGTCTCCCGGCTCGACAGCGGTCAGCTGCCGCTGGACCAGCTGCTCACGCAATACCAGCGGGGGGCCGAGTTGCTGGCGTTCTGCCGTGCCCGACTGCAGGCGGTGGAGGATCAGGTCAAGGTGATGGAGGCCGGGCAAGCAAAACCCTGGAGCGAAGCATGACGCCCGCCTCAGCGCTGTCCGCCGCCGGCAGGGATTCGGCGTCGTTTGCCCGCTGGCGCCGTGAGCGCCAGCAGCAGGTCGAACACGCCCTGGCGCAATGGGTGCCCGCTGATGCGCCCGCCGGCCTGGGTGAGGCCATGCGGTATGCCGTGCTCGATGGGGGCAAGCGGCTGCGTCCGCTGCTGGTGCTCGCGGCCTGTGAAGCGGTGCAGGGCCAGGAAACCGCCGCGCTGCGTGCCGGCTGCGCGGTGGAGCTGATCCATGCGTACTCGCTGGTGCACGACGACATGCCCTGCATGGACAACGACGTGCTGCGCCGTGGCAAACCCACAGTCCACGTCCAGTTTGGCCAGGCTCGGGCGCTGCTGGTGGGCGATGCCCTGCAGGCGCTGGCCTTCGAACTGTTGCTGCCCGCCGACGGCTGCGTGCCCGACGCGCTGGCCGCGTCGCTGTGCCGGCAACTGGCCCGGGCGGCCGGGGCCGATGGCATGGCCGGTGGTCAGGCGGTCGATCTGGCGAGCGTGGGCCTCACGTTGGACCTGCCGGCCCTGGAGGCCATGCACCGCCGCAAGACCGGCGCGCTGTTGCAGGCCAGCGTGCTGATGGGGGCCAGCACCGGTGAGGCCCCGGCCGAGGCCCTGGCGCAACTGCGGGTGTACGGCGCCAGTCTGGGTCTGGCCTTCCAGGTGGTGGACGATGTGCTGGACGTCACCGCCGACTCGGCCACGCTGGGCAAGACCGCCGGCAAGGATGCCCAGGCGGACAAGCCCACTTTCGTTTCCCTCATGGGGCTGACTGCCGCCCAGGCCTATGCCGACCGTGTGCTCGACCAGGCGCATGAAGCCCTGCACCGCAGCGGCCTGCTGCACACCGGCACCCTGCATGCCCTGGCGGACTGGGTCGGCCGCCGGGCCAACTGAACACGGTCTCCCGCCGCCACAAGCCATCACGCCATGAGTTCCCTGCTGTCCACCATTGAATCCCCGGCCGACCTGCGCCGTCTGGGCCGCGCACAGCTGCGTCCGCTGGCCGACGAACTGCGCGCCTTCGTGCTCGACAGCGTGTCCAGGACCGGCGGGCACCTCAGCTCCAACCTGGGCACGGTGGAGCTGACCATTGCGCTGCACTACGTGTTCAACACGCCGGAGGATCGGCTGGTGTGGGACGTGGGTCACCAGACCTACCCGCACAAAATCCTGACCGGCCGGCGCGACCGCATGCACACCCTGCGCCAGCAAGACGGCGTCAGCGGTTTCCCGCGTCGTGACGAGAGCGAATACGACACCTTCGGCGTGGGCCACTCCAGCACCTCGATCTCGGCCGCGCTGGGCATGGCGCTGGCCGCCAGAATGAAGGGCGAGAGCCGGCATGCGGTGGCCATCATCGGCGACGGCGCCATGACCGCCGGCATGGCGTTCGAGGCGCTCAACAATGCCGGTGTCGAGCACGGTCGCCTGCTGGTGATCCTCAACGACAACGACATGTCGATCTCGCCGCCGGTGGGCGCGCTCAACCGCTACCTGGCCCAGCTGATGAGCGGCCAGTTCTACGCCGCCGCCAAAAACGTCGGCAAGACTGTGCTCAAGGGTGCTCCGCCGCTGTTCGAGCTGGCCAAGCGGCTGGAGGAGCAGGCCAAGGGCATGGTGGTGCCCGCAACACTGTTCGAAAAATTCGGCTTCAACTACGTCGGTCCCATCGACGGTCACGACCTCGATTCGCTGATCCCCACGCTGGAGAACGTGCGCCAGCTGCTCGACAACGGCGAAGGGCCCCAGTTTCTGCACGTGGTCACCCGCAAGGGGCAGGGTTACAAGCTGGCGGAGGCTGACCCGGTGGCCTACCACGGACCGGGCAAGTTCGACCCGACGGTGGGCATCGTCAAACCGGCGGTACCGCCCCGGCCTACCTTCACCCAGGTCTTCGGGCAGTGGCTGTGCGACATGGCCGAGCAGGACAGCAGGCTTGTGGGCATCACCCCCGCCATGCGCGAAGGCTCCGGCATGGTGGAGTTCCACAAGCGCTTCCCCGGTCGCTACTTTGACGTCGGCATTGCCGAACAGCACGCGGTCACGTTTGCGGCGGGGCTGGCCTGCGAGGGCCTCAAGCCTGTGGTGGCGATTTATTCGACCTTCCTGCAGCGCGCCTACGACCAGCTCATCCACGATGTGGCGCTGCAGAACCTGCCGGTGGTCTTCGCGCTGGACCGAGCGGGCCTGGTCGGTGCCGATGGCGCCACGCACGCCGGCGCCTACGACATCGCCTACCTGCGCTGCATTCCGAACATGGCCATTGCCTGCCCGGCCGACGAGGCCGAGACGCGGCAATTGCTGTCCACCGCCTATGAGCAGCCGCACCCGGTGGCGGTGCGTTACCCGCGCGGCGCAGGCGTCGGGGCGTCGGTGTCCGGCAGCCTGGACGCGCTCCCCTATGCAAAGGGCGAGCTGCGGCGTCATGGACGCAAGATCGCCATCCTGGCATTCGGCACGCTGCTGTACCCGGCGCTGACGGCCGCCGAGGCACTGGACGCCACGGTGGTCAACATGCGCTGGGCCAAGCCGCTGGACCTGGCCTTGCTCGATACAGTGGCCGCCGGGCACCAGGCCCTGGTGACGGTGGAGGAGGGCTGTGTGACGGGTGGTGCCGGGTCGGCTGTGCTCGAAGCGTTGCAGGCGGCCGGGCGGGTGATGCCGGTGCTCACCCTGGGTCTGCACGATGGGTTCATCGAGCACGGAGATCCGGCGGCCCTGCTGGCTGCGCAGGGGCTGGATGCCGCCGGCATCGAGCGCGCAGTGCGCCAGCGGCTGGGGGACTTTCTGAACGCTGCGGCCGACGCGCCGTCCGCTCCCTGAGGGCCGTCCGCTCTGCTTGCAGGAGCAGTCTCCCGGCGCGCCTTCAAGCTGTCGGCAGGCTGAATGCCTGGCCTGACCACACTGATCGCAAGGGTAAACCCGCAAGGGCCGGGGCGGTCGCCTTTCTACAATGCGCCCGACTGCATGCAGTCTTCGCCCGGCAACGGGCGGATGTGAGACATACCAACCACGGAGTTACACAACATGGATCGTCGTTCCCTCATCAAGCACGCCGGCATCGCTGGCGTGCTCGCCGCTGGCGCTGCACCTGCCGTGCACGCCCAGGCCGCCATCCGCTGGCGCCTGGCTTCCAGCTTCCCCAAGGCGCTGGACACCATCTTTGGTGCTGCAGACGTGTTCGCCGAGAAGGTCAACGCCATGTCGGGCGGCAAGTTCACCGTGTCGGTTCACCCCGGCGGTGAGCTCATGCCGGCTTTCGGCGTCGTTGACGGCGTGCAGCAGGGCACCGTCGAGGCCGCCCACACCGCGCCGTACTACTTCTTTGGCAAGGACGATGTGTTTGCCATCGGCACGGCCATTCCCTTCGGCCTCAACAGCCGCCAGCTGACCGCCTGGTTCTACGACGGCAACGGTATGAAACTCATGCGCGAGTTCTACGACCGTTACAACATCGTGAACTTCCCGGGCGGCAACACGGGCGCCCAGATGGGTGGCTGGTACCGCAAGGAAATCAAGACCCTGGCCGACATCAAGGGCATGAAGATGCGTATTGGCGGCTTCGCCGGCAAGGTACTGACCCGCATGGGCGGTGTGCCGCAGAACATTCCCGGCGGCGAGATCTACCAGGCGCTGGAGAAGGGCACCATCGATGCCACCGAATGGGTGGGACCGTACGACGACGAAAAGCTGGGCTTCTACAAGGTCGCCAAGCACTACTACTACCCCGGCTGGTGGGAAGGCGGCGCCCAGCTGGACTTCTTCATCAACAAGGCAGCCTTCAACGCCCTGTCCAAGGAAAACCAGGTGATCGTCGAGACCGCTGCGTCTTACGCCCACACCGAGATGCAGGCGCGTTATGACGCCCGCAACCCGGCCGCGCTCAAGCGCCTGGTGGCCAACGGTGCCAAGGTGCTGCCCTTCCCCAAGGCGGTCATGGACGAGGCCTTCAAGCAGTCGATGTCGCTGTACGACGAGCTGAGCGAAACCAACCCCGCCTGGAAGAAGATCTACGGTGATTACGCCGCGTTCCGACGCGACCAGAACCTGTGGGCCCGCTTCACAGAGGCGACCTTCGACCGCTACATGCAAGCGGCCAAGCTGTAAGCGGGATTCCCGCCCAGCTGAAAAAGCCCCGCAACCGCGGGGCTTTTTGCACGCACGCTGACAGGGCCCACCCGTCCGTCAGCGCTGCTTCAGGGACCGGGCGGCTCAGTGCCCTAGACTCCCGGCCGGTCCGTCTGCACCCTCATCCAAGGGGTATTCCATGTCATTGCTGCTCAAATTCTCCCGTCTGATCGACGCCTTCACGGCCCTGATCGGCAAGCTCGCCATGTGGCTGATCCTGGCCACGACCCTCATCAGCGCCGGCAATGCCATCGTGCGCAAGCTCTTCGACACCAGTTCGAACGCGCTGCTGGAGGTGCAGTGGTACCTGTTTGCCGCGGTGTTCATGCTGGGCAGCGGTTACGCCTTTTTGCGCAACGCGCATGTGCGCATCGACTTCATTTCCTCCCGGTTTGGTGCCCGTGGCCGCAACTGGGTTGACGTACTGGGCATCGTCGCTTTTGTCTTCCCGCTGTGCTACCTGATGGGCACGCTGGCCTGGCCGCTGTTTGCCAACGCGCTGGCCTCGGGCGAGATGTCCTCCAATGCCGGCGGTCTGATCCGCTGGCCGGTTTACGCCCTGATTCCGGCGGGCTTTTCCCTGCTGGCCCTGCAGAGTGTGAGTGAGCTGATCAAGCGTCTTGCCTTCCTGACCGGAAACGGCCCCGACGTGCTGGCCCATGAGGGCCCGAGTGACGAAGAGCTCCTGGCCCAGCAACTGCTGGAAGAAGAACAGCAGCGTCTGAAGGGAGCGAACTGATCATGGAATTCATCGCCAACAATTTTGTGCCGGTGATGTTCATCGGTCTGCTGGTCTTTTTGCTGATCGGCTTCCCGGTGGCCTTCTCGCTGGCCGCCACCGGCCTGTTTTTCGGTTTCATCGGTATGGAGGTCGGACTCTTCCCCTCCAACCTGTTCCAGGCGCTGCCGCTGCGGGTGTTCGGCATCATGCAGAACGACACCTTGCTGGCCATTCCGTTCTTCACGTTCATGGGCATCATCCTGGAACGCAGTCGCATGGCCGAGGACCTGCTGGAGACCGTGGCCCAGGTGTTCGGCCCCGTGCGCGGCGGCCTGGCCGTGGCTGTGGTCCTGGTGGGTGCCTTGCTGGCCGCCACCACCGGCGTGGTCGCTGCCGCCGTCATCTCCATGGGCCTGATTTCGCTGCCCATCATGCTGCGCTATGGCTACAACCGGGCGATTGCCACCGGGACCATCACCGCGTCGGGCACGCTGGCGCAGGCCATCCCGCCCTCGCTGGTGCTGATCGTGCTGGCTGACCAGCTCGGCCGCTCGGTGGGCGACATGTACGCCGGAGGCTTGTTGCCCGGCCTGATGCTGGTCGGTTTGTACCTGCTGTTCATCGCCGGCGTCGCCATCCTCAAGCCCGACTGGGTGCCGGC
>JBJTNV010000118.1:0-8426 GCA_046074205.1 Hydrogenophaga sp. | reverse complement strand
GACATCCTGATCAACTGGGCGCCACAGGAGACCCGAGTGGCGGTGGTGGAGCAGGGCGCCGTGCAGGAGGTCCACCTCGAACGCACACTGGAGCGAGGGCTGGTCGGGAACATCTACCTGGGCAAGGTCTCGCGGGTGCTTCCCGGCATGCAGTCGGCCTTCATCGACATCGGCCTGGACCGCGCGGCATTTCTGCACGTGGCGGATCTGATGCCCAACATCGTGGCCAAACACGCCGCGCCGCGCGAGCGTGCGGCCGCCACGTCGGGCGAAGCGCCGGCCGATTCGGCCGTCGGCAACAACCGCGTGCTGGCCGCCGACCCGGTGCTGCCGATCGAGCGCCAGATCTTCGAGGGCCAGGCCCTGATGGTGCAGGTGCTCAAGGACCCGATCGGAACCAAGGGTGCCCGGCTGACGGCTCAGATCAGCATTGCCGGACGTTTACTGGTTTTTTTGCCGCAGGACCAGCACATCGGCGTGTCGCAAAAAATCCCGCCCGCCCAGCGCGAAGCTCTGCGCCAGCGCGTCAGCGGTCTGGCCGCTGCAGCAGGCGAGGGCGGCGGAGGATTCATCTTGCGCACGAATGCGGAAGATGCGAATGACCAGGAGCTGGCCGACGACATTGCCTATTTGCGCAAGACATGGCAGCGCATCCGCGGGGCGTCGATGCGTCAGCCCCCGGCGACCTTGTTGTATGAGGATCTCAAGCTCATGCAGCGGGTGTTGCGCGATCTGGTAGGCGTGCAGACGCAGAGCATCCGCATTGACTCGCGCGAGCAATTCGGCCTGCTCAAGGCCTTTGCCGCCGAGTTCATGCCCGACACCGAACCGAAGCTGCAGCTCTACACCGGCGAGCGTCCCGTGTTCGACCTGTTCAACGTCGATGAAGAAATCGCCCGTGCGCTGAGTCGCCGAGTCGATCTGAAGTCTGGTGGCTATCTGGTGATCGATCAGACCGAAGCACTGACCACCGTCGATGTCAACACCGGCGGTTTTGTGGGGGCCCGCAATTTCGATGACACGGTGTTTCGCACCAATCTGGAGGCGGCTCAGGCCATTGCGCGGCAACTGCGCCTGCGCAACCTCGGGGGCATTGTGATTGTCGACTTCATCGACATGACACGTGAAGATCACCGTGATGCGGTGCTGACCGAGTTTCGCAAACAGTTGCTGCGTGACCGCGTGAAGACCATGACGGGCGGGTTCTCCCAGCTGGGCCTGGTCGAGATGACGCGCAAGCGCACACGCGAATCGCTGGCCCGCATGCTCAGCGAACCCTGCCCCGCGTGCGATGGCAAGGGCGTTGTCAAGACGGCGCGCAGCGTCTGTTACGACATCCTGCGTGAAATCTTGCGCGAAGCACGGGCCTTCAATCCGAAGGAGTTCCGGGTGGTGGCGTCCGCGCGGGTGGTGGAACTGTTTCTGGATGAAGAAAACCAGCACCTGGCGGGGTTGTCGGATTTCATTGGCAAACCGATCTCGCTGCAGGCCGAAGGCTCCATGACACAGGAGCAGTACGACATCGTGCTCATCTGAACCCCGCACCCAAGGCGGGAACTGTCCGTTTCGTCATGGATCATCCGGCTTGTCGGCGGCTGTCGGGGAACGTCGTGTCACGAACACCGGCGCAGCCTCCGGTATCATCAACCACTCCGTTTACCCGATGTTCCGCCCGAGAAATCGGCCATTTTTCAAGAGGATTCCCGACTTGATCCGACTGGATAGCAAGCCCCTGACCCGCCGTGCAAGCCTGTTGCGTGCCGCCGGCGTCGCGTCCTGCATGGCCTGGCCTCTGGTGTCGGCCCATGCCCAGTTCCGGGTGGAAGTGGCCGGTGTCGGCCTGACGCAGTTTCCGTTCTCGGTCGCCGCTTTCCGTGGCAACGATGCGGTCAGCCAGAACATCGCGGGCATCGTGCGGGCAGACCTCGAGCGCAGCGGCCAGTTCCGTCACGCCGAACCGTTGGCAGGCGGACTGGATGAAGGCACCCGTCCCGACCTGAGTGTCTGGCGCAACAAAGGCATAGACCACCTGGTGGTCGGCAGCGTTTCCCGTCTGGCCGACGGGCGTTTCGATGTGCGCTTTCGACTGTGGGATCTGGTGCGGGGGCAGGATCTGGGCGGTCTGAGCTACCCGGTCCCTGACAGTGACCTGCGACTGGCTGCGCACCGTATCGCCGATCATGTGTATGAGAAGGTCACCGGGGACAAGGGCGTTTTTTCCACCCGCATCGCCTATGTGAGCAAGAACGCCCAGCGCTACCAGCTGTGGGTGGCCGACGCCGACGGCGAGAATGCTCGTGCCGCGCTGAGCAGTCCGGAACCGATCATTTCGCCCAGCTGGGCGCCTGGCGGTGGCCAACTGGCGTACGTGTCTTTCGAGGCGCGAAAACCGGTGATTTACACCCACGATGTGGCCACCGGCAAGCGACGGCTGCTGGCCAACTTCCGGGGCTCTAACAGCGCCCCGGCATGGTCACCGGACGGCCGCCAGCTGGTGGCGACACTGTCCCTGTCGGGCAATGCGCAGGTCTACATGGTCTCCACCGAGGGCGGCGAACCCAGGCGTCTGACCCGCACGGAGAGCATTGACACCGAGCCGGTCTTCAGCGCGGACGGCCGCTCAATCTATTTCGTCAGCGATCGCGGCGGTTCTCCTCAGGTTTACCGGATGTCTGCCTCGGGTGGCGAGGCGCAGCGCATCACTTTCCAGGGCGGGTACAACATATCGCCAGCCCCCAGCCCGGACGGCCGTTACCTGGCCTTTATCTCCCGTGTCAACGGCGCTTTCCGCCTGCACCTGATGGAGCTGGGCAGTGGAACGGTCACCGCCTTGACGGACACCTCGGCCGATGAGAGCCCCAGTTTTGCGCCGAATGGCCGCATGATCATTTACGCGACCCGCGACAAGGGACAGGAAGCCCTGATGACCACCTCACTGGACGGACGCATCAAGTCCCGTCTGGCGGGTGCGCAAGGTGACATCCGCGAACCCGAATGGGGTCCGTTCACCCGCTGATATACGCGGGGCATCTGTCCGATGCCGGCCAAGCCCCCGTTTGCAACCCTTTTGACATTTGACAGAACAGAAAGGCTATCCACATGACATCGTCACTCCTTCATCCGTCTGCCCCCCGACGCGCGCTGCCGCGCGGGGGATCCCTGCTGCTGTCGGTGCTTGTCGCCGGGGTTCTGTCGGCCTGCGCCTCCGGTGTATCCCTCGACGAGGTGCCCGTCAGTGACCGTTCCGGCACGGCGGTCAGCGCGCTGGGGCAAGGCAGCGCCGACACGACGCAGGGTGGTGCTGGGAGCGTGTCCGCCGTGCAGGTGGGCAGCATCCGGGACGCCCAGCCCGAACAGCTGGCGCGCGTGGTCTATTTCGACTTCGACAGCTTCGTGGTCAAGCCCGAGTTCACAGCGCTCCTGGAGGCCAACGCACGCTACCTCAAGGCCGACCCGAAGCGGCGTGTCGCCCTCGAAGGGCACACTGATGAGCGTGGCGGCCGGGAGTACAACCTGGCCCTGGGACAGAAGCGCGCTGAGGCGGTGCGTCGCGCCATGGGACTGCTGGGTGTGAACGAGCAGCAGATGGAGCCGGTCAGCTTCGGCGAGGAGAAGCCGGCCATCAGCGGTTTCGATGAATCGGCTTACGCCAAGAACCGCCGTGTCGAGTTCACCTACCGCTGAGCCCATGGGGCGCAGCGTCAGCCTGTACCCGGCATGGAGCGCCCTGGCGGTGGCCTGTGCCTTGTGTGCCGTGTGGCCACGACCGGCCTGGGCCCTCTTTGCCGATGACGAGGCGCGCAAGGCGATCATCGAACTGCGTCAACGGGTGGAGCTTAATCGCCAAACCGCCGAGTCCACCCATGAACGCACGGCTGAAGAGGCGCAGGCGGTGCGTCGCAGTTTGCTGGAGCTGGCCAGCCAGATTGAGTTGCTGCGCGCTGAGCTCGCACGGCTGAGGGGGCAAAACGAGCAGTTGTCGCGTGAACTGACCGAATGGCAGCGTCAGCAGAAGGATCTGCAGTCGGGCTGGGACGATCGCATGCGCAAAGTGGAGCCGGCGGCGGTGACGGTTGACGGGCAGACCTTTGACGCGATGCCTGCCGAGAAGCAGTCGTTCGAGGCGGCGGTCGGCACCTTGCGCCGTGGCGAGTTCGATTCGGCAGCACAAGCGTTTGCCGGTTTCCTGCGCCGCTATCCCGACAGCGGCTACACCCCGACCGGTCTGTATTGGCTCGGCAGTGCCGACTATGCGCGGCGCAACTACAAGAGCGCGATCGAGGCCCATCAGCGTCTGGTGCGTGAATTTCCCGATCACCAGCGGGTGCCTGAGGCCCTGCTGGGCATGGCCAACAGCCAGATCGAGCTCAAGGACGGCAAGGCCGCCCGGCGGACCCTGGAGGACCTGATCAAAGCCCATCCTCAATCTGAAGCAGCGGCGGCAGCGCGCGAACGGCTGAAACAGCTGCGTTGAGCTGACGGGCTTCTGGTGGCCCGCAGTTGCGGTCTTTGCGCGCCTCCTACAATCGGGCGCATGAATATTGCAGCGCTTGAACTTCAACAATCGTGGGTGCTGGCCGCCGTCTTTGCGGTAGCCAGCGCCTTTGGCTTTATTGCGCAGCGGACGCATTTCTGCACCATGGGGGCGGTCAGCGACATCGTCAACATGGGCTCGTGGACGCGCATGCGCATGTGGGCTGCTGCGGTGGCAGTGGCCATGATCGGCTTTCACACCATGGCCTGGCTCGGCTGGATCGACCCGATGCAGACCATTTATGCGTCGGGGCGTGTGATGTGGTTGTCGGCTGTGGTCGGGGGCTTGCTGTTCGGTTTTGGCATGGTGCTGGCGTCCGGCTGTGGCAGCAAGACGCTGGTTCGCATCGGCAGCGGCAGTCTCAAGTCGTTGACGGTTTTCTTTGTCATGGGTTTTGCCGCCTATGCCACCCTCAGCGGCGTGCTGGCGGTGCTGCGCGTCAACACGGTTGATGCAGTGGCCTTTTCAATGCCTGGCGGTGCTGCGTTGCCTGTGTGGATGAGTCATGTGCTGGGCCGCGATGCAGGTTCGGTGGGCTTGTGGATGGGCTGGTCCGCCGGCTTGCTGCTGCTGGGCTGGGCCTTGCGCAGCGAAGCCTTCCGGACGCCGGGTAATCTGCTCGGCGGTCTTGGCCTGGGGGTGTGCATTGCCCTGGTGTGGTGGATCACGGGTCATCTGGGCTTTGTGCCCGAGCACCCTGAAACGCTGGAAGCGGTGTACCTGGCAACCGACACCGGCCGTATGGAATCCCTGTCGTTCACGGCGCCCATGGCCTATACGCTCGACTGGATCATTCTCTTCAGCGACCGCTCCAATGTGCTCACCACTGGCGTGGTGGCTGTAGCGGGTGTGATCCTGGGTTCAGCGGTGCAGTCGTGGCTGGACAAAAGTCTGCGCTGGGAAGGTTTTCACGGAACGCAGGACACCGCGTTGCACCTGGTTGGTGCTGCGTGTATGGGTGTGGGCGGTGTCACCGCTCTGGGCTGTACGGTTGGACAGGGCCTGTCGGGTCTGTCCACGCTGAGCGTGACGAGCTTCATCGCCGTGGCTGCCATCATGGCCGGTGCTGTCGCAGGATTGCGTTTTCAGTTGTGGTTGCTCGAGCGCCCGTGAACCCGGCCTGGGTTCCGTCCGACGCGTCGCATGAGCACTGACTTTGAACGCCGCTTTGGCGGCCTGCGGCGCCTGTATGGTCATGTGGGTGCGCAGCGCATCTTCGACGCGCATGTCGTGGTGGTGGGCATCGGTGGCGTTGGCTCCTGGGCTGCCGAGGCCCTGGCCCGCAGCGGCGTCTCGCGCATCAGCCTGGTGGATATGGACCATGTGGCCGAATCGAACATCAATCGCCAGATCCATGCGAATGATGCGACTTTGGGCATGGCCAAGGCAGTGGCGATGCGCGAACGCATCCTCTCCTATCACCCGGACTGTGCCGTGGATGTCGTGGATGCCTTTGTTGATCCGGACAACTGGACTGGGCTGTTGCACAACATCGGGCATGAGCCCGATGCCGTGATCGATGCGTGTGATCAGGTCCGAGCCAAAACCGCGATGGCTGCCTGGGCTGGGCGCGCAAAGAAGCTGTTTGTGGCGGTTGGAGCGGCGGGAGGCAAGCGCCAGGCACATGCGGTGGCATTGGGCGATCTGTCCGAGGTGACGCACGACCCCTTGCTTGCGCAACTGCGCTATCGCCTGCGCAAGCATCACGGCGCGCGCCGTGAAGGGCGTATGGGTTGGACTTGCGTGTTCAGCCGGGAAGCGGTGCGCCAGCCTGACGGTGCTTGCGCCACGGAGGGGGCCGATGGTTCGCTCAACTGCCACGGTTACGGATCCAGCGTGAGTGTGACGGCGACCTTTGGTTTTTGCGCGGCCGGCGAGATCCTGAACCGGTTGGCACAAGAAAAATGACAGCGTGCGCTCAAGGCTGTTCAAAAGCTCAAAAAACACGCTATAATTTGAGGCTTCGCAGGGTGTTAAACAGACATTTCGCGAAACGAGTGGGACGTTAGCTCAGTTGGTAGAGCAGCGGACTTTTAATCCGTTGGTCGGCAGTTCGAGCCTGCCACGTCCTACCACTCACATAAAGCCCTGATCGCAAGATCAGGGCTTTCTTGTTTTTGTGGGCGCCCGGGCGGTTCAGACGGGTCCGTTCCCTTCTGTGCTGGCGGCGGCTTCCATGATCTCGCTCAGCTCGAGCCACCGGCTCTCCAGAGTGTCCAGTGCTTCATGGAGTTGCTTGAGACGCCGACCCGCATCGGCCAGCGCGGCCGGCTCCATGGGCAGCGCCAGTTGCTCCTCAATGAGCTGTTTTTCCTGATTGAGCTGTGCCATTTGTCGCTCGCTCTGTTCCAGCTCCTTGCGCAGCGGCCGCAGCTGCTCGTTCTTTTGCTGGCGCTTCTGTGCGTCGAGCTTGCGTTGTTCCGGACTTCGACTGGTGGGCAGCTCCACCGCAGCGACCGCTGGTTCGGCCAGCCATCCCGGCGACGTCCTGGCAGCCTGCTTCTGCGCTTCTCGGGCCTGTTTGGCCACGTCCAGCAGATAACGCTGGTAGTCGTCCAGGTCGCCGTCGAACGGCGCAATGCCGCCGCGCGAGACCAGCCAGAACTCGTCGCACACCGCACGCAGCAGGGCGCGGTCGTGGCTGACCAGCATCACCGTGCCTTCGAATTCGTTGAGCGCTACCGACAGCGCCTCGCGGGTGGCCAGATCCAGGTGGTTGGTCGGTTCGTCAAGCAGCAGCAGGTTGGGGCGCTGCCAGACGATCATGCACAGCACCAGGCGCGCTTTTTCGCCGCCACTCATGGTGCCGACGGCCTGTTTCACCTGGTCGCCGGTGAAGTTGAAGCTGCCCAGAAAGCTGCGAAGGTCCTGTTCGCGCGTAGCCTGACCGCTCAGGCTGCCGCGCGCGGTGCAGTCCTTGACCAGCCGGATCATGTGCTCCAGCGGCGTGTCGGCCGGGCGCAGCACGTCCAGTTCCTGCTGGGCGAAGTAGCCGATGTTCAGACCCTTGCCTTCGATGATCTCGCCACTGATGGCGGCCAGGTCGCGGGCGATGGTCTTGACCACCGTGGACTTGCCCTGGCCGTTGGCACCCAGGATGCCAATGCGCTGGCCTGCCTGCACCGACTTGCTGACACCGCGCACGATGGTGATCGGTTCGCCGCCTTCGGCGGCCTGCGGATAGCCGAAGCTCACCTCGTGCAGTGCCAGCATGGGGTTGGGCAGGTTCTGCGGCTCGGCGAACTCGAAAGTGAATTCGGCCTCGGCCAGCACCGGACCGATCTTTTCCATGCGTTCAAGCGCCTTGACCCGGCTCTGCGCCTGTTTGGCCTTGCTGGCCTTGGCCTTGAAGCGGTCGATGAACTTCTGCAGGTGCGCAACCTTCTCCTGCTGACGCGCGTAGGCCGTGGCCTGCAGCGCCATCTGCTCGGCGCGCATGTCCTCGAAGCGGCTGTAGTTGCCGCCGTAGCGGGTGAGCTGGGCGCGTTCGATGTGCAGCGTGACGTTGGTGATGGCGTCGAGGAATTCGCGGTCGTGGCTGATGACCAGCAAGGTGCCGTCGTAGCGCTTGAGCCAGGCTTCCAGCCAGACCAGGGCGTCCAAGTCCAGGTGGGTGGTGGGCTCGTCGAGCATCAGCAGGTCGCTCGGACACATCAGCGCGCGCGCGAGCTGCAGGCGCATGCGCCAGCCGCCGGAGAAGCTGTTCACGGGCTTGTCCAGTTCGGTGGTTTTGAAGCCCAGGCCCAAAATCAGCGCTTGCGCGCGGGCCGCGGCGTCGTATTCGCCGGCATCGTGCAGCGCGGTGTAGGCGTGGGCCATGCGGTCGTAGTCGTCCGTGGCTTCGGCGGCCGCCACTTCGGCACGCGCGGCGCCCAACTGGGTATCGCCTTCG
>JBJTNV010000117.1:0-13517 GCA_046074205.1 Hydrogenophaga sp. | reverse complement strand
AGTTACCACTTCGTTGCCAATGCTTCACAATTGAAAGGCGAGGGCTTTGAGCGGCCAGTCGTCATTGGATTTGGTCCTTGTGGAATTTTTGCCGCTTTGGTGTTGGCGCAGATGGGCTTTAAACCAATCGTATTGGAGCGTGGTAAACCGGTGCGTGAGCGCACTCAAGATACTTGGGGTTTATGGCGCAAGAATATTCTTAATCCAGAATCGAATGTCCAGTTTGGTGAGGGCGGTGCGGGTACGTTCTCCGATGGCAAACTCTATAGTCAAATTAAAGATCCAAAGTTTTACGGTCGCAAGGTTATTGCTGAATTTATCAAAGCGGGCGCCCCAGAAGAAATTCGATATGTGGCAAAGCCGCATATTGGAACCTTCCGATTGGTTGGTGTTGTCGAAAGAATGCGTCAAGAAATTATCGAGCTCGGTGGAGAGATTCGCTTTTCACAAAAGGTAATTGGGTTTGATATTCATAATGATCAAATTGCGGGCGTCAAAATTGAGGGGCACCCAGATTTACCTGCCAATCATGTAGTGCTAGCTCTTGGACATAGCGCTCGTGATACCTTTGAAACATTGCATGCTGCAGGCGTTTATATGGAAGCAAAGCCCTTTTCGGTGGGCTTTCGCATTGAGCACCCCCAGGGTGTGATCGACCGCGCCCGCTGGGGCCGCCACGCCGGCCACCCGCTGCTGGGCGCGGCCGACTACAAGCTGGTGCACCACGCGAAGAACGGCCGTGCGGTCTACAGCTTCTGCATGTGCCCGGGCGGCACCGTGGTGGCGGCCACCAGCGAGCCCGGCCGCGTGGTCACCAACGGCATGAGCCAGTATTCGCGTGCCGAACGCAACGCCAACGCCGGCATGGTGGTCGGCATCGACGTGGCCGACTTCCCGCAGACCTTTCCGCAAGACGCCCCGCTGTGGACCGCCGCCTTCGGCGAGACCGACGGCCCGCGCTACGCCGCCCAGGCCCAGGCCATGGCCGCGCAGGGACGGACCCACCCGCTGGCCGGCATCGTGTTGCAGCGCCAGCTCGAAGCCCGCGCCTACACGCTGGGCGGCGGCACCTACGAAGCGCCGGGCCAGAAGGTCGGCGACTTCCTGGCCGGCCAGCCGTCCACCGCGCTGGGCGAGGTCACGCCTTCCTACAAACCGGGTGTGAAGCTGGGCGATCTGGCCCCGGCCCTGCCGGCCTACGCCATTGAAGCGATGCGAGAAGCCCTGCCGGTGTTTGGCCGCAAGCTCAAGGGCTACGACATGGCCGATGCCGTGCTCACCGGCGTCGAGACCCGCACCAGCTCACCGCTGCGCATCACGCGCGGCGCGGACTTCCAGAGCCTGAACACGCGCGGCCTGTTCCCCGCCGGCGAAGGCGCGGGCTATGCCGGCGGCATCCTCTCGGCCGGGGTGGACGGCATCAAGGTGGCTGAAGCGGTGGCCAGGGACGTGCTGGGCATCGACACACCGGCTGCCGGGCTTGCCACGGCCCCGGACTGAGCCGGCGGCGATCACGCGAACCGGGCCGAGCGGCACGATTGTTTACAAACCCGGCATGGTTGCTTGACACGACACCGCCATGCTTGCAGCCTTTCCCACACAGGAGTTCCCCATGAACATCCCGCAGCGATTCGCCCTTCTGCCCTCCATGGCCGGCCTGATGGCCCTGACCGGCGCCGGTGTCGCCCTGGCGCAGGACGAGCAGGGCCGCGTCATCAGCGCCATTCCGGTGGTGCAACAAGTCGTTGTACCTCGCCAGGTCTGTACCGAACAGACGGTCACTGTGCCCGGCCAGAAGTCCGGCGCTGGCGCGCTCATTGGCGGCATCGCCGGCGGCGCCATGGGCAACGCGGTCGGCAATGGCAGCGGGCGCGCATTGGCCACCGCCATCGGCCTGGTGGGAGGCGCCATCGTGGGCGACCGCATCGAGGGTGGCGGGCTGCCCGAAACACGCAGCGTGCAGCAATGCAGCACACAGAATTTCTACGAAAGCCGCACCGTCGCCTATGACGTGACCTACGAATATGCCGGCCGCCAGTACCGTACGCAACTGCCCCAGGACCCTGGGCCCTTCCTTCGCCTGAGCGTCACGCCGGCCAACATCGCTGTACCGCCCGTGCAGTACGTGCCCGTACAGCCGCGTGTCGAATACCTGCCAGCGCCTCCCGTGGTGACCCGCATCCAGGTCGGCACTGCCTGGATACCGGCGCCGCCGGTGGTCTACATCGGCTCCCACCCAGGCCACCCGCGCTGGGTTCGTGACAACCGCCACCGCCACGACCGGCGGGATGAGCGCGACGGCGAACGCTGGATCCGTCACTGACGCAGCAGCCGCACCCAACGACAAAAGCGCCCCGACGGGGCGCTTTTGTCAGATGCCGGCCGCCGGGGCCGTCAGAGCTTCTGGAGGGCTGCGATGCGGTCTTCCATCGGCGGGTGGGTGGAGAACAGCTTGCCCAGACCACCCGTGATGCCCATGGCCTGCATGGTCTTGGGCAGTTCGCCCGGGACCAGACCACCCAGACGCGCCAGGGCATTGATCATGGGCTGCTTGCGGCCCATGAGCTGGGCGGCGCCGGCGTCGGCACGGAACTCGCGCTGGCGGCTGAACCAGGCCACGATGATGGCGGCGAGGAAGCCCAGCACGATGTCCATGACGATGGTCGTGACCATATAGCCCATGCCCGGGCCACTGTTTTCACTGTCGCCCTTGCGCAGGAAACTGTCGACGGCGTAGCCGATGACGCGGCTGAGGAATACCACGAAGGTGTTCATCACACCCTGGATCAGCGTCATGGTGACCATGTCGCCATTGGCCACGTGGGCCACTTCGTGGCCGATCACGGCCTCGACCTCTTCACGGGTCATGCTCTGCAGCAGGCCGGTGGACACCGCCACCAGGGCGCTGTTTTTGAAGGCTCCGGTGGCAAACGCGTTAGGGGCGCCGTCGTAGATGGCAACCTCGGGCATGCCAATGCCGGCCTTGTCAGCAAACTTCTGCACCGTCTGAACGATCCAGGCCTCGTCGGCGCTCTGCGGCTGGTTGATGACGCGCGCGCCAGTGCTGAACTTGGCCATGGGCTTGCTCATCAGCAGCGAGATGATGGCGCCGCCAAAACCGATGACCAGCGAGAAGCCGGCCAGTGCAGTCATGTTCAGCCCGTTGGCGGTGAGAAAACGGTCCACGCCCAGGATGCGCGTGGTGATCAGCAACACCGCCATGACGGCGAGGTTGGTCAGCACAAAAAGAAAAATGCGTTTCATGTGGGTGAACTCCTGTGAGAAGGGGGGTGCCCGGCGGGCCTTGCACACTCGGACCCGAATGCGCCACGGCGGTTCCGTCGGGACACGCGAACGACGTCATGGTAACGGGAACAAGATGGTCTTGTGTTTCGGAAAAACAAGAGGGTTTGTGCACCCGCCGTCCCCGCTTCAGGCTGCCGGGCGCGGCGGACGGAAGACGTGGGTGTCGGCGTAGAAGGCCGGGGCCTGGTTGGCGGGCCACCAGCCGGGAACACCCAGCACCGGCAACGGGGTGAATGGCTTGCCCGACAGTTCGTTCGCCGACAGACGCCGGGCCAGCCAATCGTCCCAGGCGACCAGATCAGCCCCCAGCTCCAGCGGCACCGGTGCGCGGTAGACGTGCCCGGTGATGGACTTGTAGGGGTGCACCAGCTTCTCGGTCAGGGCATGGCCGAACAGCACCAGCCGGGCCTGTGCCCACAAGGGCCGCAGGTCAAGGAAGAGCCGCTTCCAATCGCGGGCGGTCAGTGCGCGCCAGAGTGCGTCTGGACCCTGCAGCAGCACCGCGTTCTCGTCGAACAGGGTGATCGCGTCACGCACCGGTCCGCGCACCTGGCCCACACCGGCCTGGGCGATCTCGTCCGCCTGCAGCCGGTTGAGCAGGCGCTTGGTGGCCGGGAAGCGCGCCCAGACCAGGCCGTTGAAAAAGTCGTGCAGGCCTTCGCGCGTGGGCACGGCACCGTTGTCGAAAATGAATTGCTCATAGGCCATGCCTTCGGGCAAATCAGCCTGTGGCACGAAACGCGGGCTGGCGACACCAACCTGCTCTGTGAGCGCCTGCGGCAGCGGCACACCCTGCTCGCAGGCTGACCTCACCGCGCGGCCGACGCTTGCAAACGGCGCATTCCAGGGCTGCGTCCAGTCGGGCGCGGGCCAGCCGGCCACGGCGGTGCCGGGAACGCACATCGCCGGTCAGCCCACCAACTTCCAGGGCAGGGCTTCCCCCGCGCGCAGCGGCTTGAGTTCGGCCTCGCCGAAAGCAAAGTGCTCGGGCGGGGTCCAGCTTTCCTTGCGCAAGCTGATGGTGCCGGTGTTGCGCGGCAGGCCGTAGAAGGCCGGTCCGTTGAAGCTGGCGAAGGCTTCAAGCTGATCGAGCGCGCCCGCGGCTTCGAAGGCCTCGGCGTACATCTCGATGGCGGCGTGGGCGGTGTAGCAGCCAGCACAACCGGTGGCGTGTTCCTTCAGGTGGGCCGGGTGCGGCGCACTGTCGGTACCCAGGAAGAACTTGGCGTTGCCACCGGTGGCCGCGGCCACCAGGGCCTGCGGTGGGTTTCGCGCTTCAAGACCGGCAGGCAGTAATAGTGGGGGCGAATGCCGCCGGTGAAGATGGCGTTGCGGTTGTAGAGGAGGTGGTGGGCGGTGATGGTCGCGCCGAGGTTGGCGTCTGCATCGGCCACGTACTGCGCCGCTTCCTTCGTCGTGATGTGCTCCATCACGATCTTCAGGCCCGGGAAATCCTTGCGCAGGGGTTCGAGCTGCTGCTCGATGAACACCGCTTCGCGGTCGAACAGGTCGATGTCCGGGCTGGTCACTTCACCGTGCACCAGCAGCAGCACGCCGGCCTTCTGCATGGCCTCCAGGGTTTTGTAGGTCTTGCGGAGGTCGGTCACGCCCGCGTCGCTGTTGGTGGTGGCGCCAGCCGGGTAGAGCTTGCAGGCCACCACGCCGGCGTCCCTGGCCCTTGCGATCTCGTCGGCGGGCAGGTTGTCGGTCAGGTACAGGGTCATCAGCGGCTCAAAGCTCACGCCCGCCGGCACGGCAGCGCGGATGCGCTCGGCGTAGGCCAGGGCCTGGGCCGCGGTGGTCACCGGCGGCTTGAGGTTGGGCATGATGATCGCGCGGCCGAACTGGGCTGCCGTGTGCGGCACCACGGTGTTCAGCGCGGCGCCGTCGCGCACGTGCAGGTGCCAGTCGTCGGGGCGGGTGAGGGTGAGGGTGGTGGTGGCGTTCATGCCGCTGATTTTCCCACCCGTGGGCACGACGGCGGGCGGCGCGCCAGGTAGGTCTGCAGATCACCCCAGAAGGCATCCACCGAACCTTTGGCTTTCCGGGAACCGGGGCGCTCGCGGTAGATGCGGATGTCCAGCGTGGTGTCAAACCCCTCACCGGCCGGCACCAGCCGCTTGCTGCGCAGGGCGCGGCGCACCGCACTGGCCGGCAAGAAGGCAATGCCGTGGCCTTCGAGCGCCATGGCCTTCAGACCTTCGGACATGTCGGTCTCGTAAATGCGGTCCAGGTGCACCGGTGTGATGCTGTTCTTGAGCACCTGCTCCACCGCACGCCCCATGTAGGCGCCAGGGGCATAGGCCAAATACGGCAGGGGATGGGCCGCCGTACCGGGCAGCCTCAGCAGTGGCTCACCCGCTTCGTTGGGCTTGACGTAGGGTGACAGTGTCTCCCGGCCCAGCGGCAACATCTCGTAGCGCGCGGCGTCCAGCTGGATAGGCTGGGATGCGTGGTGGTAGGCAATCAGGAGATCGCAACTGCCTTCGACCAGGCGCATGACGGCATCGTGCACGTTCAGGGCGATCAGCCGGCTCTTGATGGGCCCACAACTCTCCCGCAAGCCCGACAGCCAGGCCGGGAAAAAAGTGAAGGCCAGGGTATGCGGAACAGCAAACTCGATCACGTCCTGCGCCGCGGCGGTGTGGGCGCGCAGCATGGCTCGGGTGCTCTGCAAGGCGTGCAGCATGTCCAGTGACTGTTCATACAGCACCTGCCCGGCGGCCGTCAGCCGCGTGGGGTAGGACGAGCGGTCCACGAGGTCGGTCCCGGCCCAGGCTTCCAGCGACTGGATGCGGCGCGAAAACGCCGGCTGCGTGACGTGCCGCAGCTGCGCGGAGCGACTGAAGCTGCGCGTCTCGGCCAGGCTCACAAAATCTTCCAGCCACTTCGTTTCCATATTGACCCACCCCTGCGCCGCGCTGCGCGCATCACCCCCTCAAGGGGGCGGTGCGTGTGGCCCGGCGAAACCGGTTCCACCGCGCCCTGGCCTCAAGCAGCGCCCGCAGGGCTTGTTGCTCCGTTCTGTTCCTGGTTTGCCTGTTGCAGGGACCACATTTCAGCATAGACGCCGCCGGGTCGACTGACCAGGTCCGCATGGGTGCCGCGCTCGACGATCTCGCCCTGTCGCAGCACCAGAATCTCGTGCGCATCGACCACCGTGGACAGGCGGTGGGCGATCACCAGGGTGGTCTTGTTGCGCGCCGCGCTCCGCAGCTCCGCCTGGATGGCCCGCTCGTTGGCTGAATCGAGGGCCGATGTGGCCTCGTCAAAGATCACGATGGGCGGATTCTTGAGCAGCGTACGGGCGATGGCCACCCGCTGCTTCTCGCCACCCGAGAGCTTGAGTCCGCGCTCGCCAACGACCGTCTCATACCCTGCAGGCAGTTTCTCGATGAACGCATGGATGTGCGCCGCCTTCGCGGCTTGCATTGCCGCCTCGCGCCCGGCGTCCGTCCGTCCGTAGAGGATGTTGTATTCGATGGTGTCGTTAAACAGCACGGTGTCCTGCGGCACGATGCCAATCGCCTGGCGCAGGCTGGCCTGCGTCACCTGCCGGATGTCCTGGCCGTGGACCGTGATGCGTCCGGAACCGACGTCGTAGAAGCGGTAGAGCAGCCGGGCGAGGGTGGACTTGCCGGAGCCCGAGGGTCCCACCACCGCCACGGTCTGACCGGCCGGCACCTCGAAACTGATGCCATGCAGAATCTCCCGCGCCGGCTCGTACGCAAACCGCACGTTCTCGAATCGCACGGCTGGCGGTCCGTCCAGCCGCAGCGCTTGCGCATCCGGTGCGTCGGCGATCTCGCGCTCTTTCTCCAGCAGGGTGAACATCTTGTCCAGGTCGGTCAGGCTCTGTTTGATTTCGCGGTAGAGCACACCCAGGAAGTTCAACGGGATGTACAGCTGGATCATGAAAGCGTTGACCATGACCAGGTCCCCCAGGGTCATGCGCCCCTCGGCCACCCCATGGGTGGCGCGCCACAGCATGAGCACCAGTGCCACCGCGATGAGCAGTTGCTGCCCGGCGTTGAGCAGCGAGAGCGTGGTCTGGCTCTTGATGCGGGCCTTGCGCAGCCGCTCAAGCGCCTGGTCGTAGCGGCGCGCCTCAAAGGCCTCGTTGTTGAAGTACTTGACGGTCTCGTAGTTGAGCAGCGAGTCCACCGCACGGGTCTGGCTGCGCGACTCCAGATCGTTCATCTCGCGGCGGAACTGGGTGCGCCATTCGGTCACCGACACCGTGAAGGCCACGTACAGCACCAACGCCACCAGCGTGATCCAGACATAGCCCATGTCGAACTGTGTCCCCAGCAGCGTGAGCACCAGCACGACCTCAATGATCGTCGGGAAAATGCTGTAGAGCGAGTACGAGATCAGCGACTGCACGCCGCGCGTGCCACGTTCGATGTCACGCGTCATGCCGCCCGTCTGGCGCTCCAGGTGAAAGCGCAGGGACAGCGCGTGCAGATGGCCGAACACCTGCAGGGCGATCGCCCGCGCCGCTCCTTCAGTGGCCTTGGCGAACACCAGTTCGCGCAGCTCGGTGAACAGGCTGGTCGACAGGCGCAGCAGTCCGTAGGCGAGCAGCAGGCCCGTCGGCACCACCAGCAGGGCCTGGGGGCTGCCAGGCGGGAGTGTCATCGCATCGACCAGCTCCTTGAGCAACACCGGAACCCCCACATTGGCCAGCTTGGCACCCACCATGAACACCAGCGCCGCGATCACGCGCCACTTGTACTGCCAGAGGTAGGGAAACAGGCGGCTCAGCGTTACCCAGTCGGAACGGGGGACGGCGGAAACGCGTTCTGAAACAGCTGGCGAGCCGGCGGGTGAGACGGAAGAAGAGCGCATGCGGGACAATCGGGTACGTACTGTCCACCATTGTGCCCATGACCCCAGAAGCCAGCCCCCGTCCCCACAGCGACCTCCCCGAGGGCCGTGAACTCGTGCTCAAGGTCATTCCCATGCCCGCCGACACCAACGGCAACGGCGATATCTTCGGCGGCTGGGTAATGGCCCAGGTGGACCTGGCCGGCGCCGTACTCCCCGCGCGCCATGTCAAGGGCCGAATGGCCACCGTTGCGGTCAACCAGTTCATCTTCAAGCAACCGGTTCGCGTCGGCGACATCCTGAGCTTTTTTGCCCACGTCACCCGCATTGGCAACACGTCCATCACGGTGCAGGTGGAGGTGTTTGCCGAACGTTTTGGCGCTCAAGGCCAATACGTCAAGGTGACCGAGGCGACACTGACCTATGTGGCCATTGACGACCAGGGCCATCCACGCCCGATTCCGCGCGAGGGGCAGGACCTGCCGACCTGACTGGCGGCTGCCGGTCCGTCAACGGGTCAGGACACGATGTAGGCGCCCGAGCCACAGGACAGCAGTTTGCCGTCCGGACCGCAAAACGCCATGCGGGTGGACGCCACGCGCGATCCCAGGCGCAACACCTCTGCGCTGAGCTCGAAGTGATCCCCGATGCCGGGGCGCAGGTAGTCAATGCGCAGGTCGATGGTGCCCAGCTTGGCAAAACGGTGCAGGCGCTGCTCGGGTGGTTCGTCCATGTGACGCGCGCCGATCGCGGCCATGCAGGCGAGCCCGCCCATCGCATCCAGCCCGGCACTGATGACGCCGCCATGCACACGGTTGTAGGCGAAGTGCCCCACCAGTTCGGGCCGCATGTCGATACGGGCCACCACCCGCTCAGGCTCCACATGGGTGATCTTCAACCCCAGCAACTGGTTGAAAACAATGCGTTCTTCAAAGATGGTCTTGAGTCCGGCGATGAATTCGGCCTCGAAACGGACGGACTGGGAAGGTGTTTTGCTCATGGGCTGACCACAGGATCGTGCAGGAAAAGTTGAAGGGCAGTACGGGTGAGATCGTCCAGCGACGCGCCGCCGCCGCGGGCGTCGTACCACTGGACCGACCAGTTCAGTGCGCCAAAGATCATCAGCCGTGCCAGCGATGGGTCTCCACGCAGCACCCCGCTGGCCTGCAGCGCCTGCAGCACTGGCACCCAAGCGGCCTCGTAGCGCTGTCGCAAGGCATTGACTTCGGCCCGCTGCGCAGGGGTGAGCGAGCGCCACTCGTAGAGCATCACCGGGATGAAGTCGCTGTCGGGACCGAGCAACACATCAAAGTGCGCACGCACCAGACCGCGCAGGCGCTCGGCAGCGGTGGCATCAGGCACCACCTCCAGCGACATCTGATGCCGCAGCGCACGCTGCATGCCTTCCAGCATGACCGCGGCCAGCAAGGCCTGCTTGCTCTCGAAATGATAAAACGGTGAGCCGGAACGCATGCCTGCGGCGCTGGCAATATCGCGCGTGGCCGTGGCGGCGTAGCCCTGCTGACGGAAAAGACGGGCCGCCGCGCGCAAAAGTTCCTGCCGCCGGTTGCCCTCGTCCAGGGCATCGGCCGCCTTGCGCGGACGGCCACGCGAGCGACGCGGCGCATCGGCGAGAACAGCGGGGCCCGGCGTGGCAAGTGTCATGCGGCGGTACCCTAACAGACACCGTGATTTTTAGCAATCAAATGCTTGGCAAAATTGGGTGACGGTCGTGCCAACGGCGTGCAGCACCTGTAAATTGTCCTGTTTTTATAGATATTTAATCTGTTTAATTCTTATTTTTTGTGAACTCATATGGCGCTAGCCTGTGCCACTCGAGATTTTCCAAGGAGACATCCATGAAAACACTGCTTTCTGTTTTGGCCATGGTCATGACGCTGGGCCTGGTCAGCGTTCATCCGGGCGCCGAGGCCAAACGCATCGGCGGAGGCAAGTCACTGGGCATGCAACGGCAGGCCACACCGCCCGCACGCACGCCGGAAGCCACACCCGCTGCCACACCCGCTGCCGGCGCAGCTGGTGCCGCGGCAGCAGCGCCCAAGCGCAACTGGATGGGTCCGGTCGCCGGTCTGGCCGCCGGCCTCGGGCTGGCCGCACTGGCCTCCCACCTGGGTTTTGGCGAAGCGCTGGCCAACATGCTCATGATCGCCCTGCTGGTCATGGCGGTGCTCGCCGTGATCGCCTTCGTGATGCGCAAAAGGGCCGCCACACCGGATGGGCGGCTGGCATACGCGGGTGCGGGTCAGCCCCCTCACAGCCTGCGCACGTCCCACGAACGGGCTGAGGTGCCCCCGGCTGCGTTCGGCCAAGGGGGATCCATGATCGGCAGCGCACTCGGCGGCCAGTCGGCCATGCCCGCCCGCATGCCGGCGGATTTCGACGCGACCGGCTTCGTGCGCAACGCCAAGGTTCAGTTCATCCGGCTGCAGGCTTCCCATGACGCAGGCAACCTCGACGACCTTCGCGCGTTCACCACACCGGAAATGTTTGCCGAACTGCAGATGGACATCCGTGACCGCCAAGGCGTCGCACAGCAGACCCGGGTGCTGGAACTGGAGGCCGATGTGCTGGCGGTGCAGGAGGAAGGATCCCAATACATCGTCAGCGTGTGCTTCACCGGCCGCGTGCAGGAAGACGGTGGCGCCCCCGAACCGATCCACGAGATCTGGCACCTGAGCAAGCCCGTCTCCGGCAGCGGCGGCTGGGTGTTGGCGGGCATCCAGCAGTCGACCTGATCTCGGCGGACCACGTTCCTCGCCCATCCGGGCTCCTCATTGCCCCGGCTTCGGCCGGGGCTTTTTTTGCTCACCCCTGGCCACGGAATGCAGGGGGGCATCGTCGCCGTGGCAAGACGACAATCGGCACATGGACCTGATTCTGGTATTTCTTCCCCTGGCGCTGGCCTGGGTGACCTTGCGACGCTCTGAGGAACGGCAGCGCGTGGCGCTGCTGGGCAGCCACCTGCAGCCCCTGCGCATCGAGCAACGCATGTCGCAGTTGACCGATGCGTACCTGCGTGCCGTCGGCGAGACAGACCCGTCACGCGCAGAGGTGGTTTGGCAAAACCTGGCGGCCACGGAGCATGCGCTGCGGGACGACTTGGCACAGCTGGCCACCTCGCTGGAATCGGTTTGGGGCGAACGCATGCGCGTGTGCCGCTGGCCGGTCGGTGTGCCACACGCCACCCGGTTCTTTCCGCAATCCAGCTTCGACTTTCGCGCGCTGGTGAGCCTTCACGCCCAAGGCTTGGCCAGCGTCCTGCAGAACGACGACGGACTGAGCCGCCGTGACCGGGCGTTTCGCGCGACCGCGGAGCTGCTGCTGTTCCAGCACAGCTGCCACTGGTTCTGCCGTTCGAAGAACGTGGCCTCGACACGCTTGCTCGCACGCCACCGCACCACCCATGAGCAGGTGCTGGCCGCCGTGTCGCCGGTCACACGTGCAGCTTATGAGCGCCTGACCACGCGGTCACCCGGTTGAGGCGTGGACCGACGGCCGCCCCCCGCCTACGGCATCAGAGCTTGGAAAAATCAGGCTTTCGCCGCTCCATGAAGGCCCCGAATGCCTCGCGCGCGGCCGGTTCCCGCAGCATGCGTCCGAAGTGCTGCGCCTCGTCGGCCATCACCTGCAACACCTGGGATTGCTGAGACCGTTTCATGAGCGCCTTGGTGGTCACCAGGGAACTCAATGGCTTGGCGGCCAGCTTGCGCGCCATGCCTTGCGCGTAGGCGGCCGCTTCGCTGGGTGCCAGCACACGGTTGACCAGTCCGACCTCCAGCGCGGCTTCAGCCAGGAAAGGCTCTCCCAGCAACAAGGCTTCAGCAGCGCGGTGGTAACCCAGCATGTTCGGCACCAGGAGACTTGAGGCAGCCTCCGGGCACAGTCCCAGGTTTACAAAGGGCATGGAAAACGCCGCGTTGTCACCGGCATACACCAGGTCGCAGTGAAACAGCAGGGTGGTACCGATGCCCACCGCCGGCCCGCAAACTGCCGCCAGCAACGGTTTGGGAAAGGTGGCGATGGCACGCAGGAACCGGAACACCGGAGCGTCCTCGGTGGCGGGCGGGTTGTTCAGGAAATCAGCAATGTCGTTGCCGGCGCTGAACACCGTCTCGTGGCCCTGGAACACCACGCAGCGCACGGCGGGGTCTTCGGCAGCGGAGACCACCGCATCGGCCAGCGAGGCATACATCGCAGTGGTGATGGAGTTCTTCTTGTCGGGGCGGTTGAAGGTCAGCGTGGTGATGCCGTCTTCGAAATGGACGAGGATGTCGCTCATGTCAGGTGCGAATGGGTTGGAGGTATCGACACAAAAAGTCAGCCAGCCGGATGGCTCTGCGAGAGCAGACAACTTACCATGAACCGCCGCGGGCCAGCCTGCACGCGCGAGGAGACCAGCCCTAGGGGCGCCCCTGATTCAGACGCGCTCAAAAATGCCGGCGGCACCCTGCCCCATGCCCACGCACATCGTGACCATGCCGTATTGCTTGTTGTACCGCTTGAGGGCGTGTACCACCGTAGCCGAGCGGATGGCGCCGGTCGCGCCCAGCGGGTGGCCAAGTGCGATGGCGCCGCCCATGGGATTGACCTTCGCCGGGTCCAGGCCCAGGGTCTTCATCACCGCCAGCGATTGCGCGGCAAACGCCTCGTTGAGCTCGAACCAGTCGATCTGGTCCTGCCTCAGGCCGGCGTTTTTCAGCGCGGCCGGAATCGCCTCGACCGGGCCAATGCCCATGATGTGCGGCGGCACGCCACGGCTGGCGTAGCTCAAGAAGCGCGCCAGCGGCGTGAGGTTGTAGCGCTTGAGCGCCGCCTCGCTCACCAGGATCAGCGCGCCCGCGCCATCGCTGGTCTGCGAGCTGTTGCCGGCCGTGACCGAGCCGCGTGCGGCGAACACGGTGCGCAACTTGGCCAGACCTTCGAGCGTGGTGTCGGGGCGCGCACCTTCATCCAGGCTCACGATCCGCTCGCTGATCGAGACCTCGGCCGATGCCAGATCGACGCTGCGCTCCTGCACCGTCACCGGCGTGATCTCGTCCGTGAACTCGCCGTTCTTCATGGCAATCACGGCGCGCTGGTGCGACTGCACGGCGAACGCGTCCTGCGCGTCGCGCGACACCTTCCACTGCTGCGCCACCTTCTCGGCCGTCAGGCCCATGCCGTAGGCGATGCCGTAGCTCTCGATGTCGTCCGTGTTGCGGAAGATGGCGGGCGAGAGGCTGGGCGCGTTGCCCATCATGGGCACCATGCTCATGCTTTCCACGCCAGCAGCGATCATCACGTCGGCTTCGCCGACGCGGATGCGGTCGGCCGCCATGGCCACGGCCGACAGGCCGGAGGCGCAGAAACGGTTGACGGTG
>JBJTNV010000116.1:0-11677 GCA_046074205.1 Hydrogenophaga sp. | reverse complement strand
CTGACGCTGGGCCAGCCGGGTGATGAAGTGCCCGACCTGGACAGCCCGCAGGACCTGATCAACCTGGTGAACGCCGTCAACGCGCTGCGCGCGAAAGGCCAGATCCTGGCCTACCACGACCGTTCGGACGGAGGCCTGCTGGCGGCGGCGGCCGAAATGGCCTTTGCGGGCCAGGTCGGCGTGTCGCTGAATGTGGACATGCTGGTCACCGAAGGCGACGGCATTGCCGACAGCCGCATGGACAGCGGCGACGCCAAGAACTGGGCGCAACAGGTCAGCGCCCGCCGCGAGGAGCTCACGCTCAAGGCCCTGTTCAGCGAAGAGTTGGGTGTTGTCCTGCAGGTGAAGACCGAAGACCGCAACGCCGTGATGCAGACCCTGCGCGAGCACGGTCTGTCCAGGCACAGCCACTTCGTTGGCAAGACCCGTCCACCGTCATCTTCCATCGACGTCGGCAAGGGCCAGCTGCAGATCTGGCGTGACACCAAGGCCGTGTTCAGCGCCAGCCTGTTCGACCTGCAGCAGGTCTGGGACAGCGTGAGCTGGAAGATCAACCAGCAGCGCGACAACCCGGCCTGCGCCGACAGCGAACATGCGGCCGCTGGCCAGCCGGCCGACCCTGGCATGCACGTGGCCCTGACCTTCGACCCGCAAGACAACGTGGCCGCGCCATTCCTGAACCTGAGCCGCCCGAAGGTCGCGATCCTGCGCGAGCAGGGTGTGAACTCGCACGTGGAAATGGCGTATGCCTTCACGCAGGCCGGCTTCGAGGCCTACGACGTGCACATGACCGACTTGCAGTCGGGCCGTGCCAAGCTGGCCGATTTCAAGGGTGTGGTCGCCTGCGGCGGCTTCAGCTACGGCGACACGCTGGGGGCGGGCATCGGCTGGGCGCGCAGCATCACCTTCAACCCGGCGCTGTCCGAGCAGTTCCAGGGCTTCTTTGCCCGACAGGACACCTTTGGCCTGGGTGTGTGCAACGGCTGCCAGATGTTCGCCGAGCTGGCCGACATCATCCCCGGTGCCGAGGCCTGGCCGCGCTTCACCACCAACCAGAGCGAACGTTTCGAAGCCCGCCTGTCGATGGTCGAGGTGCTGCAATCGCCCAGCCTGTTCCTGCAGGGCATGGCCGGCAGCCGTCTGCCGATTGCGGTGGCGCATGGCGAAGGTTTTGCCAACTTCAGGCACCGTGGCAACCCTGCGCAGGCGATTGCCGCCATGCGCTTCGTGGACAACCGCGGCGCCGCCACCGAGCAGTACCCGTTCAACCCCAACGGCAGCCCGGGCGGCCTGACGGCGGTGACCACGGCCGACGGCCGCTTCACGGCCATGATGCCGCACCCCGAGCGCGTGTTCCGCAACATCCAGATGAGCTGGACCAGTGGTAGCGCCAGCGAATTCAGCCCGTGGATGCGGATTTGGCGCAACGCCAGAACGTTCGTCGGCTGATCAGGGCCTGATGCGCCGGCGGAGAGCCCCGGCCCCAGCCGTTGATGTGCGTCAAAGGGCACGGCGTGCGCAGCCATCACACTGACGGACACGGGTCGTGGATGTGCTGACCAATGATCAGCCCTCGACCCATCTCACCGTCCAGGAGCCGCCATGAACGCTGCCGTCAACACCGATGCACCGCTGACCAACTTTGCCCACTGTCATGAGGGCATTCTCAAGCGGCTTCATGCGCTGGACGAGTTGCCGGCCTTGCTGGCCCCTGCCGCGCGGGCGCGTGCGATTGCCGAGCAGTCGCTGGAATTTTTCCGCGAAGCCATCTTCGAGCACCACCTGGAAGAGGAGCGCGAATTGTTCCCCGCCGTGCTGGCCAGTGCCCAGCCGGGCGAAGAGGCTGACCACGTGAAGGCCATGATCAGGCGGCTGACCGAAGAACACCGCATGGTCGAAGCCTTGTGGAAGCGTCTGGAAAAGGGCCTCAAGCCGGTGGCCAAGGGGCAGAGCACTGAGATGGATGTGGGTGAGGTGCACCGCCTGGTGGCCGAGTACACCGCCCATGCCCGCTATGAGGAAGAGCATTTCCTGCCCTTGAGCGAGACCATCCTGGGCCGCAACAGCAACCACATGGCAGCGCTGGGAATGAGCCTGCACATGCGCCACGCCAAACCCGTGGCCGCTTACATCTGATGCAAGGTTAGGGTCAGGCTCGCGCGGCCGGCCGAGTGCGGTAGAAGGTGACCGGGCTTGCCGGGGCCGCGTTCAGCACGCTGCGCTTGATCTTGCCAACCACGTGCATCTCGCAGGGTTTGCAGTCGAAGCGCAGGGTCAGTTTCTCCTTCCCGTTGATCAGCTGAAGGGGCTCTGCCTTGACCGTGCCCTGCACGCCGGTCACGCCCTTGGCCTGCTTGGGGCACAGGCTCAGGCTGAAGCGCACGCAGTGCTTGGTGATCATCAGGCTGACTTCGCCTTCTTCCTCGTGGCTTTCGTAGGCGGCGGCGATGACTTTCACGCCATGCTTCGCATAAAAGTCGCGCGCCTTGTGGTTGAACACATTGGCGAGGTAAGTCAGCGTGTCTTCCGGATAGGCCACCGCAGGCTCGACCGGCTTCGCACGCGGCAGCCGGTGCCAGGCGGCGGCGCGGGCGGTTTCCAGCTGGGCGATCGCGTCGCGGCGCAGGGCGTTGAGTTGCGAGGCGGGCACGAAGCGCGGGCCGTGCAGGTTCAGTGTCACGTCCAGCGGCTGGAACAGCGTGTCGCCCAGGCGTGAGAGGTTCTCGCGCAGCTTGGCCTCGGCCTGGCCAGGGTCCTTGGCGTCCTGCAGCGGGCCGTGAACCTGGCTGGAGTAGGTGGCGCTGCCGCTGTGGCCGTCTTCGTCGGTGACGGTGAGCCGCAAACCATCGGCCGATTCGTCCAGCGTGAGCCAGGCGCCGATGCGCCGCTCGGCCGATTTCTTCTCCAGCCCACGCACCCAGTCCATGTCGCGGTTGCGGTTGACCTGCACGCCCTTGCGCAGGTCCTTGAACCCCTCCATGGGGTCTTTGGGGAAGACGCGCCAGAGACCTTTCTTGTTGACCGGCTCGGCGCGGTTGATTTGCAGGCCCACCAGTTCCTTTTGCAGGTCCAGGTAACACAGGCCGTCGCCGTTGTGGATCTCCGTGCTCGCATCGTCGGTCTGCAGTTCGACGAAGTTGGGGCCGGTGGTGGTGACGTGGCCGATGGGGCGCCCCGGGTTCTTGGGCGTGTCGAAGGCGCCGATGTCTTCCTGGCGGCCCTGCACGAAGTAGTCGGTGAACTCGCGGTTGAAGTTCTGGCCGGGGTCGGGCTGGAAGTGGAAGGTGCATTCGCCGCTGCTGGCACGCGCCAGTTCGGGGCGCTCTTCCAGGATCTCGTCGAGCAACACGCGGTAATGCGCGGTGATGTTCTTGACGTAGGCCATGTCCTTGTAGCGGCCTTCGATCTTGAAGCTGCGCACGCCGGCGTCGATGATCTGTCGCAGGTTGTCGCTCTGGTTGTTGTCCTTCATCGACAGCACGTGTTTGTCGTGCGCGACGATGCGCCCCTCGCTGTCCTTGACTTCATAGGGCAGGCGGCAGGCCTGTGAGCAGTCGCCGCGGTTGGCGCTGCGGCCAGTGTGGGCGTGGCTGATGTAGCACTGGCCGCTGTAGGCCACGCAGAGCGCGCCGTGCACGAAGAACTCCAGGATGGCGCGGCCGGGCGCGTCCTTGGGGCCGAGCGCGGCGTCGATGGCGGCGATCTGCTGCAGCGTCAGCTCGCGGGCCAGCACGATCTGGCTCAGGCCCGCGTCCTGCAGGAAGCGCGCCTTCTCGGGCGTGCGGATGTCGGTCTGGGTGCTGGCGTGCAGCTGGATCGGCGGCAGGTCGATCTCCAGCAGGCCCATGTCCTGCACGATCAGCGCGTCCACCCCCGCGTCGTACAGCTGCCAGGCCAGCTTTCGGGCCGGCTCCAGCTCGTCGTCGCGCAGGATGGTGTTCATCGTCACGAAGATGCGGCTGTTGTAGCGGTGCGCGTACGTTGCCAGCCGGGCAATGTCCTGCACCGGGTTGTCGGCGCTGGTGCGGGCGCCGAAGGACGGACCGCCGATGTAGACCGCGTCGGCCCCGTGGTTCACGGCCTCGATGCCGATGTCGGCGTCGCGGGCAGGGGCAAGCAGTTCAAGCTGGTGAGGCAACATATGGCAAGGCGTGGGGCAGCAGGGGGCAGAATCGGAGGCAATAGCCGAACCCGATATTGTCCCGGAGAACTACCATGCCCGCGCCCCATCCCCGCACCCACACCGCCATCGTGCTCGTCCACGGGTCCTGGCACGGCGCCTGGTGCTGGCACCGCGTGCTGCCCCTGTTGCGCCAGGCCGGCGTGGACAGCCACGCCGTCACCCTGACCGGCGTGGGCGAGCGGGCCCACCTGCTGAGCCCGTCCGTTGGCATCGACACCCACGTCCAGGACGTGATCGGCCTGATCACGGCTGAGGAACTGCAGCGCGTGGTGCTGGTGGGGCACAGCTATGCCGGGCATCTGATCACCTGTGTGGCCGACCGGCTGCAGCGCTCGCGCCCGGGCTTGCTGCGCCATCTGGTGTATCTGGACGCCGGCATTCCCAACCCGGGTGACAGCTGGAGCACCCACCACAGCCCGGAAACGGTGGCCAAACGCGTGGCCGAAGCGCAGGCCAGCGGCGGGTTGAGCTTCCCGCCCCCCGATGCCAGCGTGTTTGGCCTGAGCGGCGCCGACCGCGACTGGGTCAATCGCCGGCAGACACCCCAGCCCTTCCGGCTCTACCAGGAGCCGCTGCAGTTCGATCCGGCGCTGGTGTGGTCGATTCCGCACAGCTTCATCGACTGCACGAAGCCGCCGCTGGCCACCATCGACGCGTCCCGCCAGCGGGTGCGCAGCGAGCCGGGCTGGACCGTGCACGAACTGGCCACCGGGCACGACCCCATGGTCAGCGCGCCGCGCGAGCTGGCCCAGCTGCTGCTGGCCATCCACCACAGGGCCAGCCGGTGCTGATCGGCCTGCTGGCGGCAGTGCGCTGCCCGCAGAGTTGAGGGGTGCTGTCAGGTCAGCGGCGCAGGGTGATCGCGCCCAGCACGTCATCGAGCGCGCCGAGCAGCCGTGTGACGTGCCCGGCGGTGGTGTCCGGGCTGACCAGCAGCATGTTGTGAAAGGGCGTGATCAGCACGCCGCGGTTGAGCAGCCCGAGGTGGATCAGCTGTTCGAGTTCGGCGTCGAGGATGCGGGCGGCCTCCGTGCCGTTGCGTGGCGGGACCGGGCAGAACTGAAATTCCACACGCGCGCCGACCTGGGTCACGCACCAGGGCAGGTCGCGACGGCCAATGAGGCTGCGCAAGCCCTCGGCCAGCTGGCGGGCCAATGCCAGCATGTGGGCGTAGGCGGAGGGGGTCATCACCTCGGCGAGCGTGGCGCGCATGGCTGCCATGGCCAGCATGCTCCCGGACAACGTGGTGCCGATGCCACTGTGGCCCGGTGGTGCGTCATGCTTGGCCTGCACGGCCCGGGCGGCCAGATCGGCGCTCATGCCGTACACCGCGCAGGGCACACCACCGCCCACGGGCTTGCCCAGCACCAGGGCGTCGGCTGCGATGCCATGTTCGCGCGAGTAGCCGCCGGGCCCGGTGCTGATGGTGTGGGTCTCGTCCATGACCAGCAGCGTGCCATGGTGCCGGATGATGGCCTGCGCCCTATCCCAGAAGCCGGGTTCGGGCAGCACCATGCCGATGTTGGTCATCACCGGCTCGGCCAGCACGCATGCGATGTCACCGCCCGCCAGCGCTGCTTCGAGGGCCGGCAGATCATTGAATTCGACCACCACCGTGTGTTCCAGCAGCGGGTGCACCTGGCCGAGCAGACTGTGGCGCTGCACGGGCTGGCCATCCACCAGGTCGACGAAGACGTCCTCGATGGTGCCGTGGTAGCAGCCGTTGAAGACCAGGATTTTGGAGCGCCCCGTTGCGGCGCGGATCCAGCGCACGGTGTACCGGTTGGCATCCGTTGCGCTCAGGGCGAACTGCCAGAACGGAAGGCCAAAGCGTTGCGCCAACAGTTCTCCGACCGCACCTGCATCGGGCGAGGCGAGCATGGCGGTGTAGCCCCGGCGGGCCTGCCGCTCCAGGGCGGCCGCCACCGGCGCCGGCGCATGGCCGAACATCGCACCGGTATCACCCAGGCAAAAGTCGGCCAGCACATGGCCGTCCACCGTGGTCAGCTCGGCGCCGCTGGCCTGCTCCACGTGCAGGGCAAAAGGGGTTCCCCAGTCACGCATCCAGTGCAACGGCACACCAAACAGCAGGTGTTCGTCGGCCCGGCAGGCCTGTGCGGCCGAGACCGGGTGGCGACGCCGGAAAGCCTCCTGTTCGGCGTGCTGGAAGTCCAGCGCTTTGGGCCAGTCCAGTCCCTGGCGGCGGTGGGCGGCGGTGTGCGTGTCGGTGGAGGCAGCGGGATGGGGCATGGCACAGGTTCCATCTGTTCTGGGATGGCAGCACTGTAGACACGCCGAGGCCCGGCGGCGGAGCCAGCTGCGTGGCCGGCGTCCATACCATTGCGGGGCCCACAAACGACCACGCGCCCGGCGGGCGCGTGGTATCAGGCGAGGCTTTCAGGGCCCGACCGGGGGCGGTGACCCGCCAAGGTTTACTGAATCTTGGCTTTTTCGCGCAGCTGTTGCTGGAACTCGGCCATTTTCTGCTGTTGCAGCTGCTGGGTCATCTGGGGACGGACCTCGTCAAGCGTCGGCAACTTGGCCTGGCGCACGTCGTCCACGCGGATGATGTGCCAGCCGAACTGGCTCTTGACGGGTGCATCGGTCAGCTGGCCTTTGTCCAGCTTGACCATGGCCTCGGAGAACTCGGGCACATAGCTGCTGGCGCCGGCCCAGTCCAGGTCACCGCCGTTGGCGCCAGACCCGGGGTCCTGGGACTTCTGCTTCGCCAGATCCTCAAACCGGGCGCCACCCTTGATGGCCGCGATCAGGGCTTTGGCCTCGTCTTCCTTTTCCACCAGGATGTGGCGGGCACGGTATTCCTTGCCGGCATTGGCCGCGGTGAACTTGGCGTATTCGGCCTTGATGTCGGCATCACTGACCGGGTTCTTCTTCTGCCAGTCGGCAAAGAGCCCACGGATCAGGATGGTCTGGCGGGCCAGCTCCATTTGCTGCTTGAATTCGTTGCTGGCAGCGATGCCGCGCTTTTGCGCTTCCTGGACAAAAATTTCGCGCAGGATCACTTCTTCGCGCAGCTGCTCGCGCATGCTGTCGTCCACCGGGCGGCCGGCCGATGCCAGCTGCTGGACCAGCGCGTCCACACGCGAGAGGGGAACCGCTTTGCCATTGACGATGGCCACGTTCTGGGCCAGGGCCCAGGGAGCCGCGACCAGCAGGGCGGCCACAGTCAGCGTTTTCAGGGAGGCTTTCATGACAGAACCTTCAAGGGGAGGGGACAGGGTGGGCGCCGCAGCGTCTCGCGGGGCGCCGTTCAGACCCGGATATCGATCGCCAGGGCGTGCAGGCCGGCATCGGTAAATTGGCGCAGCGCATCATACACAAGCCGGTGTTGCGCCACGCGGGACAGGCCAGCGAACGCCGGGCCGCCGATGCGCACCCGGAAATGGGTGCCTCGTCCCCTGCCATTGGCACCCGCATGCCCCGCGTGGGCCGCGCTGTCGTCCACCACCTCCAGCAAGGTCGGCGCCAGCGCAGCGCGCAATTGGGCGGCAATGGCCTCTGCGGTGATGTCCTGGTGTGCACTCATGACTGTCCTCGGCCGCGGGTGTCTGGCTCCTGGAGGTGGCGCGCGATGTACAGGCCCTGGCCGATGATGAACACCACCGGGAACACATATCCCCAGAGTTTGAAATTGACCCAGTCCTCTGTGGAGTAAAGGGCCGCCACATAGGCGTTGATGCCGGCCATGAACAGGAAATAGGCGATCCAGACCACGGTCAGCCGGCCCCAGACGGCCCCCGGCAGGCTCAGCTGGCTGCCCAGCAGCATCTGCAGGACATTCTTTTTCCAACCCCACAGCGCGGCACCGAGCACGATGGCCATGCTGGCGTACAGAACGGTAGGCTTCCATTTGATGAAACGTTCGTCATGCAGGACGAGCGTCAGCACGCCAAAGACCAGCACCAGCGCCAGCGTGACCTTCTGCAGGGTCTGCAGCCGGCGGTCGATGGCGTAAATGATGCCGGTCTGCACCAGTGTGGCGGCCATCAGCACCGCAGTGGCCAGGTAGATGTCGTGCAGCTTGTAGGCCGCCACGAACAGGCCGATGGGGAAGAAGTCGATCAGAAAGCGCATGGCACGGATTATCCCTGCCGGGGCTTGAGGTCGATGGCTGCGGAGTTCATGCAGTAGCGCAGGCCGGTGGGTGCCGGGCCGTCCTCGAAGACGTGTCCGAGGTGGGCGCCACACTGGCTGCACACGGTTTCGGTGCGCACCATGCCGTGGCTGCGGTCGCTGATTTCCGTGATGGCGCCAGGGATGGCTTTCCAGAAGCTGGGCCAGCCGCAGCCGGCATCGAACTTGGTGCCGGCGTCAAACAGGTGTTGACCGCAGCAGATGCAGTGGTAGCTGCCATCGCTCCAGACCTGTTCATATTTGCCCGTGAAAGGCCGTTCGGTCCAGGCCTGGCGGGTGACTTCAAACGCGCCCGGCTCGGCGCCTTTGTCGGTCAGCAACGCACGCCATTGGTCGTCGCTTTTGCGGATGGGAAAGGGTTTCATCGGTCCATGCTCGGTCACATCAGGGGTGGTCATTGTCGCGACGGGAGCATGGGCCCGGCGGCGCTGTGGACTTGCCGCTCCCGGTCTTGCGTCACCGGGACAGCCCGGATGGGAGGGGCTGGCGGATTCGGGCATGATGTCAGACTGCAAAAAGAACGACCGTTCTATTTCGTCCAACGCAGTCATCCACCACAGGAGATTCCCGTCATGCTGGGCCAGATGCAAAGCCAACCGCTGCTGATTTCCAACCTGATCGTCCATGCGGACCGCCATCACCACGGTACCGAGATCGTTTCGCGGCGCGTCGAAGGAGACATCCACCGCACCACCTGGGGCCAGGTGGCGGCGCGTGCCCGCCGCGTGGCCAACGCGCTGGACGGTCTGCACCTGGGCTTTGGCGAACGGGTGGGCACCCTGGCCTGGAACGGCTACCGCCACCTGGAGCTGTACTTTGGCGTCAGCGGCTCGGGCCGCGTGCTGCACACGCTCAACCCGCGCCTGCACCCCGAACAGCTGGTGTGGATCGTCAACCACGCCGACGACCGTGCGCTCTGCTTTGACATGAGCTTCCTGCCGCTGGTGCAGGCCGTGCACGCCAAATGCCCGGGCGTCAAGCACTGGATCGCCCTGTGCGATGCCGACAAGCTGCCAGCGGACACCGGCATCCCGCATCTGCACAGCTATGAGGCCTGGATCGCCGGCGCTGCCGATACCTACACCTGGCCCGAGTTTGACGAGAACTGTGCTTCCAGCCTCTGCTACACCAGCGGCACCACCGGCAACCCCAAGGGGGCGGTTTATTCGCACCGCTCGACGCTGCTGCACGCGTATGGCGCGGCGCTGCCCGACGCACTGGGCTGCTCGGCGCGCGACGCCATCCTGCCGGTGGTACCCATGTTCCACGTCAATGCCTGGGGCCTGCCGTATTCGGCCGCGGCCGTCGGCTGCAAGCTGGTATTCCCGGGGCCGGCGCTGGACGGCAAATCGGTCTATGAGCTGATCGAAGGCGAGAAGGTCACCATGGCTGCTGGTGTGCCCACGGTCTGGCAGATGCTGCTGGGCCACATGCAGGCCAACCACCTCAAGTTCAGCACGCTCACGCGCACCGTCATCGGCGGTTCGGCCTGTCCGCCGGCCATGATCGCGGCCTTCAACGACCAGTACGGCGTGGAGGTGCTGCACGCCTGGGGCATGACCGAGATGTCGCCACTGGGCACCGTCTGCACGCTCAAGAACGCGCAGGTGGCGCTGCCCGCCGACGAGAAGATGAAGGTGCGCCTGAAGCAGGGGCGCAGCGTTTTCGGTGTCGACATGAAAATCGTCAACGAACTCGGCGAAGAGCAGCCCTGGGATGGCAAGGCGTATGGCGATCTGCTCGTGCGCGGCCCCTGGATCATTGCCAGCTACTTCAAGGGCGAGGGCGGTGACCCGCTGAAATACGACGCGGCCGGCCGCGGCTGGTTCCCCACGGGCGATGTGGCCACCATCGACGCCGACGGCTTCATGCAGATCACCGACCGCAGCAAGGACGTGATCAAGTCTGGTGGCGAATGGATCAGCTCGATCGATGTGGAAAACATCGCCATGGCGCACCCGGCCGTGGCCATGGCCGCCTGCATTGGCATGCGCCACCCCAAGTGGGACGAGCGCCCGATTGTGTGCGTGGTCAAAAAGCCCGGCGCCGAAGTCAGCCGCGAAGAGTTGATTGCTTTCTATGAAGGCAAGACCGCCAAGTGGCAGATCCCGGACGATGTGGTCTTTGTCGATGCCATTCCTTTGGGCGGCACTGGCAAGATGCTCAAGACCCGTTTGCGCGAGCAACTGGCCGACTACAAGCTGCCCGGCCTTTGATGCGCATCAAGCCCGCGCGCGTACAAGTCGCGCGGGTGATATGCCTTAGGGGCAAACCCCGAGCCTTTTCAGCCACACAGCGGTTACGCTGAACTTGTTCTGATTCACAACGCAGGAGACCTTGAATGAAAACCACCACCCGTTTGATCGCCGCTGCCGCTTTGGCCGCTTGCTCCCTTGGCGCTTATGCGCAAAAGGGCGAAACCGTCAAAATTGCCTGGATCGATCCCTTGTCCGGTTTGATGGCCCCTGTGGGCAGCAACCAGCTCAAGAGCTTCCAGTTCTTTGCTGAAAAGTTCAGCAAGACCAACCCGGCGGGTGTCAAGTTCGAGGTGATTGGCATTGACAACAAGTTGAGCCCCGCCGAAAGCCTGAACGCGCTCAAAGCCGCGATGGACCAGGGCGTGCGCTACATCACCCAAGGCAACGGTTCGTCGGTGGCGGGTGCCCTGATCGAAGCCGTGAACAAGCACAACGAGCGCAACCCCGGCAAGGAAATCATCTTCCTGAACCACTCGGCCGTGGACCCCGACTTCACCAACAGCAAGTGCAGCTACTGGCACTTCCGCTTTGACGCCGACACCTCGATGAAGATCGAGGCCATGACCACCTTCATGAAAGATGACAAGGACATCAAGAAGGTCTACCTGTTCAACCAGAACTACTCTCACGGCCACCAGGTCGCCAAGTTCGCCAAGGAAAACCTGGCCCGCAAGCGCCCCGACGTGCAAATCGTGGGTGAAGACCTGCACCCCTTGGCGCAAGTGCGTGACTTCTCGCCCTACATCGCCAAGATCAAGGCCTCGGGCGCTGACACCGTGATCACCGGCAACTGGGGCTCTGACCTGGCGCTGCTGGTCAAGGCGGCCAACGAAGGCGGCTACAACGGCAAGTTCTACACCTACTACACGGGTGTGACGGGCACCCCCACGGCCTTGGGACAGGGCGGTGCTGGCCGCGTCTACCAGATCTCGTACAACCACTACAACATGGGTGGCGACATGGGCAAGTGGATGGCGGAATTCAAGCAGAAGTTCAACGATGACTTCTACACCGGCTCGGTGGTCTCGATCTACAGCGCCCTGGGTGAAGCCATGGCCAAAGCCAAGTCGACCGATCCGGT
>JBJTNV010000115.1:0-13278 GCA_046074205.1 Hydrogenophaga sp. | reverse complement strand
TGTACCGGTTTATTGGGACAACGCTTCCAGAGCCCGTGACGTGATGTCCTCGACCGACCCCATGCCGCTGATGGCGCGGTACTGGGGAGCTGCGGAAGGGTCGAGCCTGGCCCATTGGCTGTAGTAATCGACCAGGGGACGTGTCTGGGCGCTGTAAACCTCCAGCCGTTTCTTCACAGTCTCTTCCTTGTCGTCTTCGCGCTGTACCAGGGCTTCACCGGTAACGTCGTCCACACCCTCCGTTTTCGGTGGATTGAACTTGATGTGGTAGGTGCGTCCGGAGGCCGGATGGGAACGGCGCCCGCTCATGCGCTCGATGATGGCGTCGAAGGGCACATCGATTTCGAGCACGTAATCCAGCTTGACACCAGCGGCCTTCATGGCCTCGGCCTGTGGAATGGTGCGCGGGAAACCATCAAACAGAAAACCGTTGGCGCAATCGGGTTGAGCGATGCGTTCCTTGACCAGGTTAATGATCAGATCGTCGCTGACCAGGCCGCCTGACTCCATGACCGATTTGGCTTGCAGGCCCAACGGCGTTCCTGCCTTGACAGCAGCGCGCAGCATGTCGCCAGTGGAGATCTGCGGGATGCTGTATTTCTGGCAGATGAAGGCGGCTTGCGTGCCTTTGCCGGCACCGGGAGCACCCAGGAGGATCAGTCGCATCGTTGTCCTTGCTTCAGAGTTTCAATGGAAGGCCCGCTTGTCTGGGCGGCAGCCGCACCGGCACACAGCGAAAGTACCTCGAACGAGGATAGCATGGGCCGCCCGCAAGCAGCCTTACAGCCGATGGTTCAGACCGAGGCCACCAGAGCCCGTACGCGGGACAGGTCTTCCGGGGTGTCCACCCCCGGGCCGGGGGCCTGATCCGTCAGGTGTACCGCGATGCGTTCGCCATGCCAAAGCACGCGCAGTTGCTCCAGCGATTCGACGGTTTCCAGAGGCGCTACGGGCATCAGTGGAAAGCGGCGCAGGAAGCCCGCACGGTAGGCGTAGATGCCGATGTGCCGCCACGGCGCAGGCGAGGGAAGGGTTTGGCGCTGGCCGGGGTCGGCCATGCCGTCACGCCACCAGGCAATCGGAGCGCGACTGAAGTACAGGGCAGTCTGCCGGTGATCGAAGACCACTTTGACCACATTGGGGTTGAGGAAGTCGTCCATGTTCTCGATGGCATGCGCGGCGGTGCTCATGACGCAATCGGGTCGGCGGGCCAGTTCTCCGGCAACGGCGTCGATCAGGTCGGGCTCGATCAGCGGTTCATCGCCCTGCACGTTGACCACCAGTGTGTCATCGGCCAGTCCCAGCAGCGCACAGGCCTGCGCCAGGCGGTCACTCCCGGAAGGGTGCTCGCGGCGGGTGATCAGTGCTTCAATCCCATGCGCCTGGCACGCTGCCCGGATACGCTCGTCATCAGCGGCGACCACACAGCGGCGTGCCTGGCTTTGCGCAGCGCGCTGCGCCACACGCACCACCATGGGTACACCGCCGATGTCGGCCAGCGGCTTGTCGGGCAGGCGGCTGGAGGCCAGTCGTGCCGGTATCAGGACGATGAAGTCCCGGCTCATGGAACAGCGGGTGGGCTGGGCGGTCGTGCCGCTTCGGCGTCGGTCAGCGGCCGGGCCTCGGCTTCGAGCAGCACGGGAATGCCGTCCCGTATCGGGTAGGCCAGACGAGCGCTGCGCGACAGCAGCTCCTGGGTTTCCCGCTGGTAGACCAGGGGGCCTTTGGTGACCGGGCAAACCAGGAGTTCAAGCAGTGTGGTGTCCATGCGGGAGATCATAGTGCTCAGCGGCGAGCCGTTCGCCGCCGCAACAGCGCATCGAATGCGTTCCAGAAGGCGGTTTCCGGCTCCAGCACCAGGGGTATGGCCCACGCCTGACGGTCGTGGGGCAGCTGTGCAAACAGTTTGACGGCATCTTTTTCCGTGCACACCAGAACGCTTCCCGGATCCGGTTCCAGTACCCGGTATTCCCGGGGCGATGCGTGATCCGCCAGGGCGATGGTGCGCACGATGTGCAAGCCCCGTTCGCGCAGCATGCTGAAAAATGCCTCCGGCCGGGCAATGCCAGCGACTGCGGTCAGTGGTCGTGCACGCAGGTCCTTCAGGTCAATGCGTGAACCACCGGGCCCCCACGCCGTGTCGGCCAGGCGGCGTTCAGCATGGAAGTCGGGGATGTTGGCGTCCCCGTCCGGGCAGGTGCGGGCAGCGCCCGATCGGTGCTGATGCAACAGCAGATCCGGCTGGAACGCCGAGCCGGCGACCGGTGGCCAGGGCTCGCGCAGAAGGCCGGCGGGCAGTTGCCACCCGTTGCCGGTGCCGCGCTCATCGAACACGGCGATGGCCAGGTCACGTTCCAGCGCCAAGTGCTGCAGGCCATCGTCGCACAGCAGCAGGTTGACTTCGGGGTGAGCCGCCAGCAGCGCCCTACCGGCATCTGCCCGTCTGGGCGCCACCACCACCGGCACGCCGGTTCGCCGGTGGATCAGCGCAGGCTCATCCCCACTGTGCTCGGGCAGCGTCTTGTCGGTCACTTCCAGCACCTGGTGGCCCAGGCGTCCGTAGCCGCGCGAGATCACACCGGGTCGCCAACCGGACGCCTGAAGGTGCGACAGCAGGGCGATCACGGTCGGGGTTTTTCCCGCGCCACCCACCACCACGTTACCCACCACGATCACCGGTACGGGAAGGCGGTGGCGAGGCTTCATTCCCTGCCGGTAGAGCCAGCGCCTGAATGTCCCGATCGCGCCATACAGCAGCGAGGCGGGCCACAGCAGACGGGCCAGCGTGCCTCGCCGGGTCCAGATCGCTTGCCAGCGCTCAGACGCCATGCAGAGCCCGGTCAGGGCTGTTCGCCCAATTGCCTGGCGGCAAAGGTCACCTGCACCAGTCCGGCTCTGCGCGCGGCGTCCATCACCGTGATCACCGACTGGTGCGTGGCGGCGGCATCGGCGCTGATGATCAGCATCGCCGTTGCGTTGCCTTGAGCGGCACGGGCGAGGGCATTGGTCAGCGTGTCCACACCGGCGCCTTCGAGCACCTCCCGGTTGATGGCGTAGCGTCCTTCACTGCTGACCGCGATCACGATCTCCGGGGGCGCCGGCCGCTGCGGCTCGGCATGGGACACCGGCAGGTTGACCTGCAGTTGGGTGAATTGGCTGTAGGTGGTGGTGAGCATCAGGAAGATCAGGATCACCAGCAGGATGTCGATGAACGGGATCAGGTTGATCTCCGGCTCATCGCGTTGACCGGGATGAAAGTTCATGGTGGTCTCAGCGACGCAGGGTCTGCAGATGACGGGCGAACCGCTCTGCGGCCAGTTCCATGTTGAGCAGGTAATCGTCGACACGGGCACGGAAATAGCGCCAGAAAATCAGCGCTGGAATGGCAACCATCAGTCCGAACGCCGTGTTGTAGAGGGCCACGGAAATGCCCTGTGCCAGTTGCGCCGGGTTGCCTGTACCGGGCGCCAGTCCCATGCCGCCGTCTGCGCTCTGTGATCCGAAAATGTCGATCATCCCGATGACGGTGCCCAGGAGCCCCAGCAGGGGGGCCGCCGATGCAATGGTGGCCAGTGCGCCCAGATAGCGTTGCAGCCGGGCCGCCGCCAGCCGGCCTGCACCTTCCAGTGCCGACCGGACATCGTCCTCACTGGCCTGCGGATGGTTGATCAATGTGCGAAAGCCGGCGGCCAGCACCTCGCCCAGCGCCGAACTTTGCTCCAGTTGCCGGACCACTTCGGTGGCCGGTACCCCGTGACGTGAAACCAGGATGGCTTCGTCCAGCAGTCGGGGTGGGAGGATGTGGCGGCTTCTGAGGCTCAGAAATCGTTCAATGATCAGCGCCAGGCCCAGGATGGAGCAGGCAATCAGGGGCCAAATCGGCCAGCCGGCCGCTTGTATGATGGAAAGCAAGTGGGTGCTCCAGACAAAAGCCGCTGCAGGCAGCGTGCTCGGACGGGGCCGATTATGGCGTAGGGTCCGCCTGCGTCCGTTGAACCGCTGGCAGGCGTTGGGCGTTCATGGGTGCCACCGGCGCGTGCTTGTCTACCCGGGATGTCTGTGGCTGAGTCTTTTGTATCCAATCCCCCCCCTTCCGGGTCTGCTGTCTGGACGGTCGGCGCCTTGGTGCGCGCGATTGCCGATGCCCTGTCCTCCCGATTCAATCCGGTCACCGTGAGCGGTGAACTGTCCGGCTTTGCCCGGGCAGCCAGCGGACATTGCTATTTCAACCTCAAAGACGAAGCGGGTCAGTTGCGCTGCGCCCTGTTCCGGCGGGCGGCCGAGCAGCTCTCATTCCAGCCGCGTGATGGCTTACGGGTGGAAGCGGTTGGCAAACTGGATGTCTACGGCCCGCGAGGCGACCTGCAACTGATCGTCGAAGGGCTCAAGCCGGCCGGACAGGGCAGCCTGTACGAGCAGTTTTTGCGCCTGAAGGCACGGTTGCAGGCAGAAGGCCTGTTTGATCCCGGACGCAAGCGTGCGTTGCCTGTGCAACCTGCCAGCCTTGCGGTGGTGACCTCACTGGGGGCCGCCGCGTTGCGTGATGTGGTCACCGCCTTGCGCCGCCGTGTTCCCCATCTGCGGGTGAACGTGTTCCCCGCCGCCGTGCAAGGGACACAGGCGCCAACCGAGTTGTGTGCAGCGTTGCAAAGTGCCTATCGACATTTCAACTCGACGGGCGAGGGCGAGGTGTTGCTGCTCGTGCGTGGCGGCGGTTCACTGGAGGACCTGTGGTCATTCAATGACGAATCGGTGGTCCGTTGCGTGGCGCAGGCGCCGATGCCGGTCGTCTGTGGCGTCGGACACGAAACTGACTTCACACTGGCTGATTTCGCCGCTGACCTGCGTGCGCCCACGCCCACCGCAGCCGCAGAACTGTGCGCGCCATCCCGGGAGCAACGGCTGGACGAACTGGCTCACCTGTTTGCGCAACTGCGGGATGGCTTGTGGTCTGGCATCGACCGGCGGGCACAAGGCTTGGATCGAGTTGCCCTGCGGCTGGGCCGGCCCTCCACCCGTGTCCATGAGAGTCGTCAGACTTTGGTCGCGCTGGAGCACCGCCTCGGTGCCTGTCTGCGCCAGAACATGAGCCTGGAACGCCACACGCTCGATCACCTGCACGGTATGTTGCTGCCAGCCCTGCACCGTGCCGTGCAGATACGGGAGCAGGCGCTGGCGCGTTGCGAGACGGCGATGTCGCTGCTGGACCCGCGCCTGGTTCTGCGCCGTGGATATGCCTGGCTCGGCGGCGAGAGCGGCGAAGCGGTCACGCATGCGGGGCAGGTGCAGCCTGGTCAGGCGCTGACGGCCACATTGGCCGATGGCACCCTTGACCTGTCGGTGCAGCGGGTGCATCGCGGCGCATAACCCTCTGGTGAGCCGGCAAAAGGAGGGTGCCTACAATGCTCCCGGCAAAGCTGGCTGCGCCCCGTCCGTTCGCTGCTTTTTCCCCACACCCCGTCAACGCAAGAGGAATCCCATGGAACACACCCTGCCGCCCCTGCCGTACGCCATCGATGCGCTGGCCCCCCATTACTCCCAGGAGACCCTGGAGTTCCACCATGGCAAGCACCACAACGCCTATGTGGTCAACCTCAACAATCTGCAAAAGGGCACCGAGTTCGAATCGATGGATCTGGAATCCATCGTGAAGAAGTCCAGCGGTGGCGTGTACAACAACGCCGCCCAGATCTGGAACCACACCTTTTTCTGGAACTGCATGAAGCCCAACGGCGGCGGTGAGCCGTCCGGTGCGCTGGCCGCGGCCATCAACGCCAAGTGGGGCAGCTACGCTGCCTTCAAGGAGGCTTTCGTCAAAAGCGCGGTGGGCAATTTCGGTTCTGGCTGGACCTGGCTGGTCAAGAAGGCTGATGGCTCGGTGGACATCGTCAACATGGGCGCCGCCGGCACCCCGCTGACCACAGCTGACAAGGCCCTGCTCACCGTGGACGTTTGGGAACACGCGTACTACATCGACTACCGCAACCTGCGACCCAAATTTGTGGAGACTTTCCTCGACAAGCTGGTGAACTGGTCTTTCGCTGAAGCCAACTTCGCCTGAACCGGCCCGATCCGGTTCACCCCGAAAGCCCGCAGGCATCCCGCCTGCGGGCTTTTTTTTGCGCAGGAGATCCTGCCCGTGGCAGCCGAACCGGCTATCCCGGGGTTCTGCTACAAAAAAACACAGCTTCAGGGTGGTTGTTTTTTGTAATACGGGATATGAGTTCAAAATTCGGGGTCGAGGTCAGAGCGCTGCAAGCAAAATCGACCACGATGCATCGAACCGCGGATGGCCGTCCCCCGGACGGCCAGCGTCCACAACGATTTCAGGAGCCACCACATGACACAGACCTCCCCGACCATCGTCTACACCCTCACCGACGAAGCCCCGCTGCTGGCGACCGCGTCTTTTCTGCCCATCATCCGAACCTTCGCTGCGCCGGCCGGCGTTGATGTGGTCACCAGCGACATTTCGGTGGCGGCCCGCATCCTGGCCCAGTTCCCTGAACGCCTGAGCGAGGAACAGCGTGTGACGGACGATCTGGCCGCACTGGGCAAGCTCACGCTTCGACCCGAAGCCAACATCATCAAGCTGCCCAACATCAGCGCATCGGTTGCCCAGCTGGTCTCGGCCATCAAGGAGCTGCAGGCCAAGGGTTACAACATTCCCGACTATCCCGAAAACCCCCAGAGCGAAGAAGAAAAAGCCATCAAGGCACGCTACACCCGGTGCACTGGCTCGGCCGTGAATCCGGTGCTGCGCGAAGGCAACTCCGACCGCCGTGCGCCCCGTGCCGTGAAGGAGTTTGCCCGCAAGAACCCGCACAGCATGGCCGAGTGGAGCCAGGCTTCGCGCTCTCACGTCTCCCACATGCACGCCGGCGACTTCTATCACGGCGAAAAGTCGATGACGCTGGACAAGGCCCGCGACGTGAAGATGGAGCTGCTCACCAAGAGCGGCAAGACCATCGTGCTCAAGCCCAAGGTGTCGCTGCTGGACCGCGAGGTGATCGACAGCATGTTCATGAGCAAGAAGGCCTTGCTGGCCTTCTACGAGAAGGAAATCGAGGACGCCCGCAAGACCGGGGTGATGTTCTCTCTGCACGTGAAGGCCACGATGATGAAGGTGTCGCACCCCATCGTGTTCGGCCACTGCGTGAAGATCTTCTACAAGGAAGCCTTCGAGAAGCACGATGCACTGTTCAAGGAACTGGGCGTCAACGTCAACAATGGCATGGTCGATCTGTACAACAAGATCGCTGCGCTGCCGCAGTCCAAACAGGACGAAATCAAGCGCGACCTGCACGCCTGCCACGAGCACCGCCCCGAGCTGGCCATGGTGGATTCGGCCAAGGGCATCACCAACTTCCATTCGCCCAACGACGTGATCGTCGACGCTTCCATGCCCGCCATGATCCGCAACGGCGGCAAGATGTGGGATGCCAACGGACGTCTGAAGGACGTCAAGGCCGTGATGCCCGAATCGACTTTCGCCCGCATCTACCAGGAGATGATCAACTTCTGCAAATGGCACGGTGCCTTCGATCCGAAGACCATGGGCACGGTGCCGAACGTCGGCCTGATGGCCCAGCAGGCAGAGGAATACGGCTCGCACGACAAGACCTTCGAGATCCCCGAGGACGGTGTGGCCAACATCACCGACCTTGAAACCGGTGAAGTTCTGTTGTCCCAGAACGTGGAGGAGGGCGACATCTGGCGCATGTGCCAGGTCAAGGACGCCGCGATTCGCGACTGGGTCAAGCTGGCCGTCAACCGCGCCCGCCATTCCGGCATGCCGGTGGTGTTCTGGCTTGACCAGTACCGCCCGCACGAAGCGCAGCTGATCCGCAAGGTCAAGATGTACCTGCATGAGCACGACACCACCGGCCTGGATATCCAGATCATGAGCCAGGTGCGTGCCATGCGTTACACCCTGGAGCGCGTGATCCGCGGACTGGACACCATCAGCGCCACCGGCAACATCCTGCGCGACTACCTGACCGACCTGTTCCCCATCATGGAACTGGGCACCTCGGCCAAGATGCTCTCCATCGTGCCCCTGATGGCCGGTGGCGGCATGTACGAGACCGGTGCAGGTGGCTCGGCGCCCAAGCACGTGCAGCAGCTGGTGGAAGAAAACCACCTGCGCTGGGATTCGCTGGGTGAATTCCTGGCGCTGGCCGTGTCGCTGGAGGACCTGGGTCTCAAGACTGGCAACAACAAGGCCAAGATCCTGGCCAGGACACTGGACGCGGCCACCGGCAAGCTGCTGGACAACAACAAGAACCCTTCGCCCAAAACCGGTCAGCTCGATAACCGCGGCAGCCAGTTTTACCTGGCGCTGTACTGGTCACAGGAGCTGGCGGCCCAGTCCGAAGACGCCGATCTGTCCGCGCGGTTTGCTTCACTGGCCAAGATGCTGGCCGACAACGAGGCCAGGATTGTGGCCGAGCTCAACGCGGTGCAGGGCAAGCCGGTGGACATTGGTGGCTATTACCGCCCCGATTTCGCCAAGCTCGACGCCGTGATGCGCCCGAGCAAACTGTTCAACGAAGCGCTGTCGGCGATCGCCTGATTGGCCGGTCCGGGACCTTCGCGTTCACGGCAGCAAAAAGCCCGCCAACTGGCGGGCTTTTTGCTGGGGTCAGCATGTTCAGGCCTCAGGCGTGGTCAGCGCCGGTTGTCGAACGGAGGCCCCGACAGGCGGAAGCCGGGTCCGATGCCACGTCGGGCAAACCAGCCCTGGTGCATTTCCAGCACGAAGCGAACGGGTCTGGCGGAGCAGTGGGAGTCCAGGGTTTGCGGCTGCATGTCGGCCAGGTTGACGATGCTGCCGTCGTCCGCGACAAAGGCTGCGGTGAGTGGCAACAGGGTGTTTTTCATCCAGAAACACTGGTTTGCCGCCCGTTCGAAAACGAACAGCATGCCTTCGTTGGGCGGCATCTCGGACCGGAACATCAGTCCGGTGGCGCGTTGCTCCGGTGTGGCGGCCACCTGGGCGTTGATCAGGTGCATGCCCGCCTGCAGGGCCACGCGGGGAAGGTTGTGCTGGGGCTCGTCTGCCGCCCAGGAAGCGGAGACCATGAGTGGCAGCAGGCTGGCAATGAAAAGACGGCGGATCATGTGTGTGCGCAGAAGGGCGAACAGGCAAAAAATGGGATGGCTGGCGCTGGATTGTGCGACATGCGCCGCCCGAGGCCCGAACTAGAATGCCGCCGGTGGCGAAGGGATTGCTGGCATGGAGGCTGCCACGGCCGGTTCACCCACCGAACACCGGAGACCGATTCCCATGTACCAGCACATCCAGGTGCCCGAAGAGGGCCAGAAGATCACCGTCAATCCAGACCTGTCCCTGCACGTGCCGGACGAACCCATCATCCCCTACATCGAAGGTGATGGCACCGGACGCGACATCACCCCGGTGATGCTGCGGGTGGTGGATGCAGCGGTGGCCAAGTCTTACGGTGGGCAGCGCAGGATTCGCTGGATGGAGGTCTATGCGGGAGAAAAAGCCACCCGTCTGTATGGGCCCGACGTGTGGCTCCCGCAAGAAACGCTGGCTGCGCTGAAGGCTTTCGTGGTGTCGATCAAAGGTCCGCTGACCACACCGTTGGGCGGCGGCATTCGTTCGCTCAATGTGGCCCTGCGCCAGGAACTGGACCTGTACGTCTGCCTGAGGCCCGTGCAGTATTTCAAAGGGGTGCCATCGCCCCTGAAGGAACCCGAAAAGACGAATATGGTGATCTTCCGTGAGAACTCGGAAGACATTTACGCCGGAATCGAATACCCCGCCCAGAGCGAGCAGGCGAAGAAGCTGATCCGCTTTCTGGAGACCGAGATGGGTGTGACCACCATCCGTTTTCCGCAAACCTCCGGTATCGGTGTGAAGCCGGTGTCGATCGAGGGTACCGAGCGGCTGATGCGCAAGGCGATCCAGTACGCCATCGACAACGACAAGCCCAGCGTCACCCTGGTACACAAGGGCAACATCATGAAATACACCGAAGGTGGCTTTCGTGATTGGGGTTATGCGCTGGCCCGCAAGGCCTTCGGTGCGGTCGAGATCGACGGCGGCCCCTGGTGCCAGTTCAGAAACCCCAGGACCGGTCGCAACATCGTCATCAAGGACAGCCTTGCCGACGCGTTCCTGCAGCAGATTCTGTTGCGCCCGGCCGAGTATTCTGTGGTTGCGACGCTCAACCTCAATGGCGACTACATCTCTGATGCACTGGCCGCGCAGGTGGGCGGCATGGGCATCGCTCCTGGTGCCAACCTCTCCGATGCCGTGGCCTGCTTTGAGGCGACCCACGGAACAGCGCCCAAATACGCCGGCAAGGATTATGTGAATCCCGGCTCTGAAATCCTGTCGGCTGAAATGATGTTGCGCCATATCGGATGGCGCGAGGCTGCCGATCGGATCATTTCGGGCATGGAGAAGGCCATCCTGTCCAAAAGGGTGACCTATGACTTCGCCCGTCTCATGGAAGGCGCGACGCAGGTCAGCTGCTCGGGCTTCGGTCAGGTGATCATCGACCACCTGTGAGCCTTTTACTGGCGGAGGACGCATTGCCCGCCGCGAACCGTCCCCCCGCGCCATGCTCGCATGCCGGCCGCGCCCTGTCCGCGCGGTTTTTCCCCAATGCCCTGACGGGGCCGGGGTGGCATACCCGCCGCTAGAATCATTCGCATGGTCACCAAGACGCCCAAAAAACAGCCGCTTTCTGCTGTGCCTCCGGATGTGGGCCACGATGACGCAGTGGTGCTCGAGCGACGCACCCAGCGAGTCCCGCCGCCACAGATGTTCAGGGTGGTCCTGCTCAACGACGACTTCACACCGATGGAGTTCGTGGTACAGGTCATCCAGGAGTTTTTCAGCAAAGACCGGGAAACTGCCACCCAGATCATGCTCAAAATCCATCTGGAGGGTAAGGGTGTGTGCGGCATCTACACCCGGGATGTGGCCGGCACCAAAGTCGATCAGGTCCTTCAGGCCGCTCGCCACGCGGGGCACCCACTGCAATGTTTGAGTGAACCGGTTGAATAAGGCCGTATCGAACCAACCTACCCGGCGTCAACACACAACGCACCCCGTTTGACCGCTCTTCCGATCCACACAGCCCCAAGGACGTGTCCATGATTGCCCAGGAACTTGAAGTCAGTTTGCATATGGCCTTTGTCGAGGCCCGGCAGCAACGGCACGAATTCATCACCGTCGAACACTTGCTGCTGGCCTTGCTGGACAACCCCAGTGCCGCCGAGGTGTTGCGTGCCTGCTCGGCCAATATCGACGATCTGCGCAAGTCGCTGACCCATTTCATCAAGGACAACACGCCCCAGGTGGCCGGCACTGACGAGGTGGACACACAGCCCACGCTGGGTTTCCAGCGTGTCATCCAGCGTGCCATCATGCACGTGCAGTCCACTGGTAACGGAAAGAAGGAAGTGACCGGTGCCAATGTGCTGGTGGCCATCTTCGGCGAGAAGGACTCACACGCCGTCTACTACCTTCACCAGCAGGGAGTGACCCGTCTGGACGTGGTCAATTTCATTGCCCACGGTATCCGCAAAACGGATCAGCCCGAGGCCCCCAAGCCCGATGGCAACGCGGACGGCGAGGAGTCTGCCGCTGCCGAGAGCAAGACCAGTGAAAAGCAGTCCCCCCTGGAGCAGTTCACGCTGAACCTGAATCAGGCAGCCAAGGACGGCAAGATCGATCCCCTGATCGGCCGTGACTACGAGGTCGAACGTACCATCCAGATTCTGTGCCGGCGGCGCAAGAACAACCCGTTGCTGGTGGGCGAGGCCGGTGTCGGCAAAACCGCTATCGCGGAGGGGCTGGCCTGGCGCATCACCCAGGGCGATGTGCCCGAGATCCTGGCTGAGGCCACGGTGTATTCGCTGGACATGGGCGCGCTGCTCGCGGGGACCAAATATCGCGGTGATTTCGAACAGCGCCTGAAGGCGGTGCTCAAGTCGCTCAAGGACAAGCCGCATGGCATCCTGTTCATTGACGAGATCCACACCCTGATCGGGGCTGGTGCGGCTTCTGGCGGGACGCTGGACGCGTCCAACCTGCTCAAGCCAGCGCTGTCCAGCGGTCAGCTCAAGTGCATCGGCGCGACCACCTTCACCGAGTACCGCGGCATCTTCGAGAAGGACGCGGCGCTGTCCCGCCGCTTCCAGAAGGTGGACGTGGTCGAGCCGACCGTCGAGCAGACGGTGGACATCCTCAAGGGGCTCAAGAGCCGATTCGAGGAGCACCACAGCGTCAAATACGCCCTGGCTGCACTACAGGCCGCAGCCGAGCTGTCGGCCAAGTACATCAATGACCGACACCTGCCCGACAAGGCCATCGACGTGATCGACGAGGCGGGCGCGGCCCAGCGCATCCTGGCACCGTCCAAGCGCAAGAAGACCATCGGCAAGTCCGAAATCGAAGAGATCGTGGCCAAGATCGCGCGCATTCCGCCCGCGAACGTGTCCAACGACGACCGCAGCAAGCTGCAGACGCTCGAACGCGATCTCAAGAGCGTGGTGTTCGGTCAGGACAAGGCGCTGGAAGTGCTGGCCGCCAGTGTCAAGATGGCGCGGTCCGGCCTGGGCAAGGCGGACAAGCCGATCGGAGCCTTCCTGTTCAGCGGCCCCACCGGCGTCGGCAAGACCGAAGCGGCCAAGCAGCTGGCCTACATCATGGGCATCGACCTCATCCGCTTCGACATGTCGGAGTACATGGAGCGCCACGCCGTCAGCCGCCTGATCGGTGCGCCTCCGGGCTACGTGGGCTTCGACCAGGGTGGCCTGCTGACCGAGGCCATCACCAAGAAGCCGCACTGCGTGCTGCTGCTCGACGAAATCGAGAAGGCGCATCCTGACATCTTCAACGTGCTGCTTCAGGTCATGGACCACGGTACGCTGACCGACAACAACGGGCGCAAGGCCGACTTCCGCAACGTCATCATCATCATGACGACCAACGCGGGCGCCGAAACCATGAACAAGGCCACCATCGGCTTCACCAACCCGCGCGTGGCCGGGGACGAAATGGGCGATATCAAGCGCCTGTTCACGCCCGAGTTCCGCAACCGGCTGGACGCCATCGTCAGCTTCCGTGCGCTGGATGAACAGATCATCATGCGTGTGGTGGACAAGTTCCTGCTGCAGCTCGAAGGTCAGCTGGCCGAGAAGAAGGTGGAAGTCACCTTCACCGACGATTTGCGCAAGCACCTGGCCAAGAAGGGTTTCGACCCGCTCATGGGCGCGCGTCCGATGCAGCGTCTG
>JBJTNV010000114.1:0-5789 GCA_046074205.1 Hydrogenophaga sp. | reverse complement strand
CGCCAGAGGCGAAACGCGTCTTCCAGGTCGGTCAGTTCTTCCCCGAGTTGGTACAGGTCCCAGTGTTCGCGTGGCTGGCGGTAAACCACCAGCCAGGCTTGCTCGACCGCCTCGCTGGCGCTGTAGGGCGCGCGCCAGTCGCGCTGGGTGTGGCTCTCGGGCATGGGCAGGCCGCGGCGCGCGAGCAGTCGCAGGCATTCGTCGTACAGCGAGGGGGCTTCGTAAGCGGCTTCCACGTGGGCGTGCAGGTCGGCACGGTGGGCATGCGGGCGCAGCATGGCGGCGTTTTTGTTGCCCATGGCAAATTCAATACAGCGGTACTGCCAGCTTTGAAAACCGCTGGACTGCGCCAGGTAGGGCCGGATCGCGCTGTACTCGGGCGGCGTCATGGTGGCAGCACGTCCCAGGCGTGCACCAGCTGTTCCATGATCTTGGAGACGCGCGCCATCTGCTTGAACGCAGCGTTGAGTTCGTCACCGGCAATGTTGCGCACGGCCGCCGTCAGCTCGTGCAGCATCAGCTTCATCCACAGTTCACTGGTCTGGTGCTGCACGATGAACAGCAGCTCGTCGTGTGCGGGCGAGAGCGGCTTCTGCGCGTTCAGGATGGCGTCGAGCTGCAGGTAGTCGCCGTAGCTCATGTCGCGGCTGAAATCCAGCTGCGCTTTTTCGTCGCGCACGATGGCTTCGGTGGCCGAAGCAGCGGGCTGGTCGTGGTGGGGGCAGGTCATGGCGTGCTCCTTCAGGTCACCGCATGTTTTCGGTTGAATTCGGGACGTTGCCACTCGCCCGATTCGAGCACCTGCCGGAGGTGCTCGACCGCATTCCACACATCGGCGAAGCCGATGTACAGCGGCGTGAAGCCGAAGCGCAGGATGTCCTGGTGGCGCGCTCCGTCGCCGGCGCGGAAGTCGCCGATCACACCGCGTGCGATCAGCGCCTGCACGATGGCGTAGGCACCGGAGTCACCGCCGCCGGGCCGCCCCACGGCGGTGGGTGCTCCCTCGGGAGGCAGCGACCCGCGCAGCGGCGGAGCGTGGGGGCCGGGCTCCAGCGTGAGGCAGACCTGGGACCCGCGTTGCGCGTGTTCACGCGGCGTGGCCAGACCCAGACCATGGCCTGCGCAGCGCTCTTCCACCAGCTGGATGAAGAGGTCGGTCAGCGCCAGCGATTTGGCGCGCAGTGCGGCCATGCCGCCCAGGGGCTCGGCGCCCAGCACGGTGTCCACGCCACATTCCAGCGCAGCCAGGCTGATCATGGGTTGCGTGCCGCACTGGTAGCGCGTGATGCCCGGCGCGGGCTGGTAGTCGGGCGTGAAGGCAAACGGCGCGGCATGGCCCCACCAGCCGGCCAGCGGCTGCCAGAAGCGGTCGGCGTGCAGCGGGTTGACCCAGACGAAGGCCGGGGCGCCCGGGCCGCCGTTGAGGTACTTGTAGCCGCAGCCCACGGCGAAATCAGCCTTGGCTTTTTTGAGTTCTACCGGCACCGCGCCGGCGCTGTGCGCCAGGTCCCACACGGTCAGGATGCCCTCGGCGTGCGCCGCAGCGGTCACGGCCGCCATGTCGTGCATGGCCCCGGTGCGGTAGTTCACATGCGTGAGCATGAGGATGGCCACGTCCGCGGTCAGCGAGGCGGCGATTTCTTCGGGCTCGACCAGCACCAGTTCCATGCCGTGCTGCTGGCACAGCGCCTCGGCGATGTAGAGGTCGGTCGGGAAGTTGCTGCGCTCGCTCACGATGCGTTTGCGCTGCGGCGCGTCGGCGGCGGCGATGTTCATGGCCGCGCTCAATACCTTGAACAGGTTGACCGAGGTGCTGTCAGTGGCCACCACCTCGCCGGGGCCGGCGCCGATCAGTCGCGCGATCTTGTCGCCCACCGTCTGCGGCATCTGGAACCAGCCGTGCTTGTTCCAGCTTTGAATGAGGTCGGTACCCCATTCCTGCGTCACCACCTGCGCCACGCGGGCCGGCGCGCTGCGCGGCATCACGCCCAGCGAATTGCCATCGAGGTAGATGGTGTTGGCGGGGATGCTGAATGCGTCGCGCAGGTCGCGCAGCGGGTCGTTCGCGTCGAGCGCGATGCAGTCTTGTTGGGTGGTCATGTGGGGTGTCTCCGTCAAACAATGTGAGGCTTCGGTGCGGTGCTTCCCATTCCAGGCACACCGCAGGCGGCGCGGGGGGTTATTCCAAGCTGCGCAGCACCGCACGCACCGGGCTGGCGTCGGCGGTGGTCAGCTTCAGGGGCAGGGCGATCAGCTCGTAGTCGCCCTCGGGCACTTCATCGAGCAGCAGGTTCTCCAGCACGCGCAGGCCGCGCTGGCGCAGCACCTGATGGCTCTCCAGCGTCTTGCTCTCGGCCGGGTCCACGCTGGCGCTGTCGATGCCCACCAGCACCGCGCCACGGTCGGCCAGCAGCGTGAGGGTCTCGGGCGCGAAGGCGGGCAGGGCATTGTCAAAGCGGTCCTGCGGCATGCGTTCATAGACCCTGACCAACACCCGCGGCGGGAGGTCGTCCATGGCGTGTGCCAGATGCTCCGGCCGCACCAGTGGCCCGCAGCCGATGGCGTGGATCACCCGGCAGGGGCCGATGAAGGCCTGCAGGTCCAACGCGCCAATGGCTGCGCCGTCGGTGTCGTAGTGCAGCGGCGCGTCGGCGTGCGCACCCACGTGCGGGCTGAGCGTGATGGCGCTGACATTGACCGGGCAGCCCGGACCGATGCTGGCCACCCACTGCTGCGAATAGCCCGTGTCACCCGGAAACACCGGCGACGCCGCGTGTACGGGCGGAGAAATGTCCCAGAGCTTTTTCATCGCCGGGCCTCCCCAAGATGAAAAGCGCCCCCGGCGGGGGCAGCGACCCGCGCAGCGGCGGAGCGTGGGGGTTTGTTTTTCATGGCCGGCGAAGGTAGCACCGGCCAACAGGGCGTGGTGTCGGTTATTCCCAACGACCCGTGAAAACCCGGTCAGGCCAGCGCCGGCAGGCGGGCCACCAGCACCTTCAGCGCGCGGTCCGCCGACACATCGGCAAAGGCCGGCGGGTTCGGCAGGCGCAGTTCGACCACCAGCGCCGGCGCTTCGGCCGCCAGCTGATCCCGCAGGAACTGTTCGGGGATCTCGGGTGCGTTCAGGCAGAGCAGGGCACGGCCGCCGGGTTTGAGCAGGTCGGGCAGGCGGCGCAGCAGGCGTGGCCAGTCCTTGTTGGCGACGAAGCTGCCCTTCTGGTAGCTCGGCGGGTCGGCGATCACCAGGTCGTACGGCCCCATGCGCGTGACCTTGCCCCAGGAGCTGAACAGGTCATGCGCCAGGAACTTGGCGCCGTTGTGGAAGCCGTTGAGCTGGTGGTTCTGCTGGCCGGTGGTCAGCGCGCCCTGCGCCATGTCGAGGTTGATGACTTCCCTGGCGCCGCCCTGCAACGCAGCCACCGAAAACGCGCAGGTGTAGGCGAACAGGTTGAGCACCTTGGCGCCTTGGGCGTGGGCGCGCACCCAGCGCCGGCCTTCGGCCATGTCGAGGAACAGGCCGTGGTTCTGACCCCGCTGCACCTGCACGCGGTAGTGCGCGCCGTCCTCGCTGACCACGTGCGGCTCCGGTACGCCGCCCGCCATCACGTCGGTGGCGGGGCGGCTGACCGGGCCGTCGGGCTGGCGGCGCTGGAACACCCAGTTGAGCGGGTGGTCGGGCGCGATCTGCGCCTGTCGTGCGGCCAGCGCGGCGCCGATGGCCTGCGTTTCGGCCTCGGTGGTTTCACCGAACTTGGTCAGTACCCACACGGGCGGGTACCAGTCGAGGGCCCACTCTTCGCAGCCCGGGTGCAGGCCACCGCGGCCGTGGAACAGGCGCCGGGCCTCCGGGCCCGGTGTGGCGTGGGCAATGGCGTCGAGCAGGGCTTGCATGTCAGGTGAACGGTGGCGTGTGCGTGTCACGCCGCAAAGAGTGAGAACGTATGCGACCAGGGCACCGGTGGAACGGGCTCTGCCCGGCCACAGGGTGCGTCCCCCTCCCGCCGCAGGCGAGAGAGGGGGAAGCCGCGAAGCGGCGCAGGGGGTGATTTCAATTCTGCAGGCCGTGGCGGCGGCGGGCCTGGGCGCAGGCGTCGCTGCCTTCCTCAAACTCGCGACAGGGGCTGGGCCGCCATTCGTAAATGCCGCAGGTGGACTTTTCACCCACCGGGCCACACAACGCGGCGCAACGCGGGCGGCCGTGGTCGGTGCCGCGCATGCGGGCGGTGTGGTCGGTCACCGGCACCCACAGGCCGTCGGGCACACACCCGCCTTCGGTCTGGGTCTCGAACACCGAAAAGTCCACACGGAAGCTGGCGCAGCAGGCACCGCAGGTGGTGCAGGCACTCACCGGAGCGCTCAGGCCAGATGGCCCAGCAGCAGGTACTCCATCAGCGCCTTCTGCACGTGCATGCGGTTCTCGGCCTCGTCCCAGACCACGCTCTGCGGGCCGTCGATGACCTCGGCGGTCACTTCCTCGCCGCGGTGGGCGGGCAGGCAGTGCATGAAGAGTGCGTCGGGCTGGGCCATGGCCATCATGGCCTCGTCCACGCACCACTGCTTGAAGGCCGCGCGGCGGATTTCGTTCTCGGCCTCGTAGCCCATGCTGGTCCACACGTCGGTGGTGACCAGATCCGCACCGCGGCAGGCTTCCTTCGGGTCGCTGAAGACCTTGTAGCAGGCCGGGTTGGAGATGCCGGCCAGCTTCGCGTCCACCTCGTAGCCGCTGGGCGTGCTCACATGGACCGTGAAGCCCAGCAGCTCGGCCGCCTGCAGCCAGGTGTTGGCCATGTTGTTGCCGTCGCCCACCCAGGCCACCACCTTGCCCTTGATGGCATCCAGCGGGTCGCCCCCTGGGGCCGGGCGGTACTCGGTGAGGGTGAACAGATCGGCCAGGATCTGGCAGGGGTGGAACTCGTTGGTCAGGCCGTTGATGACCGGCACGCGCGAGTACTGCGCGAACTTCTCGATCTTGTCCTGGCCGAAGGTGCGGATCATCACGATGTCGACCATGCGGCTGATCACGCGTGCGCTGTCCTCGATGGGTTCGGCGCGGCCGAGCTGGCTGTCACCGGTGGTCAGGTGCACCACCGAGCCGCCCATCTGGTACATGCCGGCCTCGAAGCTCACGCGGGTGCGCGTGCTGGCCTTCTCGAAGATCATGGCCAGGGTGCGGTCCGGGTCGGCGAAGGGCTGGTACTTTTCGACCGCCTTGAACTTGGCCTTGATGAAGGCGGCCCGGCGCAGCAGGTAGCCGTATTCGGCGGCGGTGAAGTCCTTGAACTGCAGGTAGTGGCGGATGCTCATGCGGGGCTCCGTTCAGGCGTTTTCCGCCAGGAACTGTTCAATGATCGGCAGCAGGCGGGCCACGATCTCGTCGGCTTCGGCACCGCTGATGATCAGCGGCGGCACCAGACGGATCACGTTGTCGGCCGTGACCGACAGCAGCAGGCCGGCGTCGGCCGCGCGCTGGGTGATCACGCCGCAGGGTTTGTCCAGCTCGACACCGATCATCAGGCCCTGCCCGCGCACTTCCTTCACGCCCTTCTTGCCCATCAGGGCAGTGACCAGCTTGGTCTGGATGAGGGTGCCCATCCTGGCGGCGTTCTCCAGCAGGCGGTCTTCCTCCATGATGCGGATGGTCTCGACGCCGGCGCGCATGGACAGCGGGTTGCCGCCGAAGGTGGTGCCGTGGTTGCCGGGGCCGAAGATGGTCGCTGCCGTGGGGCCTGCGACCACGGCACCGATGGGCACACCCGAACCCAGGCCCTTGGCCAGTGGCATCACGTCGG
>JBJTNV010000113.1:0-19019 GCA_046074205.1 Hydrogenophaga sp. | reverse complement strand
TGGAAAACCTCATGGAAGCCGCACAGGCCACCATGGAGTCGGCCGCCGCCCGCACCGAATGCCGCGGCGCCCACCTGGTGCGCGATTACGAACACGACGTCAACCACGCCACCTGCCCGCTGGGCCGCAACGACGCCGAGTGGATGAAACACACCCTGTGGTACATGGACGGCAACCGCCTGGACTACAAGCCGGTGCGCATGAAGCCCCTGACCGCTGAAACGGTGCCACCCAAGCCCCGCACCTTCTGACCGGACCAGAGCGAACACAAGGAAACTGAAAAATGGCACAACGCACTTTCAAGATCTACCGCTACGACCCGGACAAGGACGCCAAGCCCTACATGCAGACCATCCAGGTCGAACTGGACGGCACCGAGCGCATGCTGCTGGACGCACTGGTCAAACTCAAGGCCGTGGACCCCACGCTGTCCTTCCGCCGCTCCTGCCGCGAAGGCGTGTGTGGCTCGGACGCCATGAACATCAACGGCAAGAATGGCCTGGCCTGCCTGACCAACCTGAACACGCTCAAGGGCGACATCGTTCTGAAGCCCCTGCCCGGCCTGCCGGTGGTGCGCGACCTGATCGTGGACATGACGCTGTTCTTCAAGCAGTACCACTCGATCAAGCCTTACCTGATCAGCGACACGCCGCCGCCCGAGCGCGAGCGCCTGCAGAGCCCCGAGGAGCGCGAAGAGCTCAACGGCCTGTACGAGTGCATCCTGTGCGCCAGCTGCTCGACCAGCTGCCCCAGCTTCTGGTGGAACCCCGACAAGTTCGTCGGCCCGGCCGGCCTGCTGCAGGCCTACCGTTTCATCGCCGACAGCCGCGACCAGGCCACCAGCGAGCGTCTGGACAATCTGGAAGACCCGTACCGCCTGTTCCGCTGCCACACCATCATGAACTGTGTGGACGTCTGCCCCAAGAGCCTGAACCCCACCAAGGCGATCGGGAAGATCAAGGAACTGATGGTCAAGCGCGCGGTGTGATCACACCCGTCAAGCACCACGATTGCCCAACCATGGATGCCAGCCCCAGTGACGCACCGCTCGATGCCCCGGCCCTGAGCAAGCTGCGCTGGCGCTGCCGCCGCGGACTGCTGGAGAACGATCTGTTCATCGAGCGGTTCTTCGCCAGGCACGAATCTGGCTTGACTGTCGGCCAGGCCGATGCCCTCGGGACGCTCATGGACCTGTCCGACAACGATCTGCTCGATCTGTTGCTGGGCCGCAAGACCCCCGAAGGGCCTCTGGCCCGCCCCGACGTCACGCAAGTGCTGGGCATGCTGCGCGCTGCCCGGTCATCCGTTTAAGCCCTCCATCAAGGAAACCGCATGAAACTCGTAGACAACAAAGCCACCCTGTCGTTCTCCAACGGCAGCCCCAGCGTCGATCTGCCGGTGTACGGTGGCAGCATCGGTCCGGACGTGATCGACATCCGCAAGCTGTACGCACAGACCGGCATGTTCACCTACGACCCCGGTTTTCTCTCCACCGCAGCCTGCCAGTCGGCCATCACCTATATCGACGGCGACAAGGGCGAGCTGCTCTACCGTGGCTACCCGATCGAACAGCTGGCGACCCAGGCTGACTACCTGGACACCTGCTTCCTGCTGCTCAACGGCGAACTGCCCAACGAGAAGGAACGCTCGGACTTCCACAAGCTCGTGATCAACCACACCATGGTCAACGAGCAGATGCAGTTCTTCCTTCGCGGCTTCCGCCGTGATGCACACCCCATGGCCGTGCTGACCGGCCTGGTGGGCGCGCTGTCGGCCTTCTATCATGACAGCACCGACATCAACAACCCCGAGCACCGCAAGGTGGCCGCGATCCGCCTGATCGCCAAAATGCCGACGCTGGTGGCCATGGCCTACAAGTACGGCGTCGGCCAGCCCTACATGTACCCGCGCAACGACCTGTCCTACTCGGGCAATTTCCTGCGCATGATGTTCGGCACACCCTGCGAGGAATACAAGGTCAACCCGGTGCTGGAAAAGGCCCTGGATCGCATCTTCATCCTGCACGCCGACCACGAACAGAACGCCTCCACATCCACGGTCCGCCTCTGCGGCTCCTCGGGCACCAACCCGTTCGCAGCCATCTCGGCCGGCGTGGCCTGTCTGTGGGGCCCTTCGCACGGGGGCGCCAACGAGGCCTGCCTGAACATGCTCGAAGAGATCCAGGCCAGCGGTGGCGTGGCCAAGGTGGGCGAGTTCATGAACCAGGTCAAGGACAAGAATTCCGGCGTCAAGCTGATGGGCTTCGGTCACCGCGTGTACAAGAACTACGATCCGCGCGCCAAGCTGATGCAGGAGACCTGCAACGAGGTGCTGGCCGAGCTCGGCCTGGAAAACGACCCGCTGTTCAAGCTGGACAAGGAACTGGAAAAGATCGCCCTGGAAGACGAGTACTTCGTCAGCCGCAAGCTGTACCCGAACGTGGACTTCTACTCGGGCATCGTGCAGCGCGCCATCGGCATCCCGGTGAGCCTGTTCACCGGCATCTTTGCCCTGGCCCGCACCGTGGGCTGGATTGCCCAGCTCAACGAAATGCTGGCCGACCCCGAGTACAAGATCGGTCGTCCCCGCCAGCTGTTCACCGGCGCCCCCCGCCGGGACGTGCCCGCCAGCTTCAAGCGCTGACCGCTGCTGCAGGGTACCCGTTGGTGCCCCGCTTCAGTTCCGACGCCCGCACGCGTTCACGCTGCGGGCGTTGTTGTTTGACCGAATAAAATTGCGGGTTCCACAGACCCGACAGGATGCCCATGGGACGCACGCTCTACGACAAGATCTGGGACGAACACGTCGTTCACACCGAAGAGGACGGCACATCCATTCTCTACATCGACCGTCACCTGGTCCATGAAGTGACCAGCCCGCAAGCGTTCGAAGGGCTGCGGCAGGCCGGTCGCACGCTCTGGCGCGTGAGCTCGGTTGTGGCCACGGCCGACCACAATACGCCGACCACTGGCTGGGAGCTCGGCTACGACGGTATCTCCGACCCGATCAGCAAGGAGCAGATCGTCACGCTGGACAGCAACATACGGGCGTTCGGTGCGGCCGCTTTCTTTCCCTTCATGTCCCGGCGTCAGGGGATCGTGCATGTGATCGGTCCCGAAAACGGTGCCACCCTGCCCGGCATGACTGTCGTCTGCGGTGACAGCCATACCAGTACCCACGGCGCATTCGGCGCGCTCGCCCATGGCATCGGCACCAGCGAGGTCGAGCACGTGATGGCCACCCAGACGCTGCTGGCCAAGAAAGCCAGGAACATGTTGGTCAGGGTCGAGGGCCGGCTGACACCGGGCGTGACCGCCAAGGACATTGTCCTGGCCATCATCGGCAAGATCGGCACCGCCGGTGGTACCGGCTACACCATCGAGTTCGGCGGCAGCGCCATTCGCTCGCTGTCCATGGAAGGACGCATGACGGTGTGCAACATGGCCATTGAAGCGGGTGCACGCGCCGGCCTGGTAGCGGTGGATGACAAGACCATCGAGTACGTCAAGGGACGACCGTTGTCACCCACCGGCCCGGAATGGGATCAGGCTGTCGCCTACTGGCGCACCCTGCACTCGGACGCCGATGCGACGTTCGATACCGTGGTTGAACTGGATGCCAGCCAGATCGTTCCTCAGATCACCTGGGGCACCTCGCCCGAGATGGTGCTGGGCGTGGACGCCTGCGTACCCGATCCCGACAAGGAAAGGGACCCGAACAAGCGCAATGCCATGGAGCGCGCCCTCCAGTACATGGCACTGCAACCGGGCAAGCCGCTGACCGACATCGTGGTCGACAAGGTGTTCATCGGTTCCTGCACCAACAGCCGCATCGAAGACATGCGGGAGGCCGCGGCCGTGGTCAGGAAGCTCGGCCAGCGGGTGGCCAAAAACATCAAGCTGGCCATGGTCGTACCGGGCTCGGGCCTGGTCAAGGAACAGGCCGAGCGCGAGGGTCTGCACGAGATCTTCAGGGCTGCGGGCTTTGAATGGCGCGAGCCCGGATGCTCCATGTGCCTGGCGATGAACGCCGACCGCCTGGAACCCGGCGAGCGCTGCGCTTCCACCAGCAACCGCAATTTCGAGGGACGCCAGGGCGCGGGTGGCCGCACCCACCTGGTGTCGCCTGCCATGGCCGCCGCCGCGGCAATCAACGGTCATTTCGTCGACATCCGCCCATTCGCCTGAACCGAAAGGAGCTCACCATGAAAAAGCCCGTTTCTGCTCTCCTGCTGGCTGCCGTTCTGGCACTGGTGGGTTGCAACACCGTGCAAGGCCTGGGCCAGGACATCCAGAAGGGTGGCCAGGTGCTTGAAGACGCTGCAAAGAAAAAATAAATGAACAAGTTCACCGTGCACAAGGGTCTTGTGGCCCTGATGGACCGCGAGAACGTCGACACCGACGCCATCATCCCCAAGCAGTTCCTCAAATCGATCCGCAAGACGGGTTTCGGCCCGAACCTGTTCGACGAGTGGCGTTATCTGGACCAGCCAGGCCAGCCGGGCGTGCCGGAAAGCCAGCGAAAGCCCAACCCGGACTTCGTGCTCAACCAGCCGCGTTACAAAGGCGCATCGGTGCTGCTGGCGCGCAAGAACTTCGGCTGCGGCTCCAGCCGCGAGCACGCCCCCTGGGCCATCGAGCAATACGGGTTTCGTGCCCTGATCGCACCGAGTTACGCCGACATCTTCTTCAACAATTGCTTCAAAAATGGCTTGCTGCCCATCGTGTTGCCCGAGGCCGTTGTAGATCAGCTGTTCAACGAGGTGGCGGCGTTTGCGGGTTACGAACTGACCATCGACCTCGAGCGCCAGGTGATCGTCAAACCGCAGGGCGAGGAAGTGGCGTTCGATGTCCAGGCGTTTCGCAAGTACTGCCTGCTCAACGGCTTCGACGACATCGGCCTGACGCTCAGGCACAAGAACAAGATCGAGGTGTTTGAAAAAGAACGCCTGGCCACCAAGCCCTGGCTGGCCCACACGATGCCAGCCCCACACGCAGACCACACACCATGAAAATCGCAGTTCTTCCCGGAGACGGCATCGGCACCGAGATCGTGGCCGAAGCAGTCAAGGTCCTTCAGGCGCTTGACCTGACATTCGAGATGGAGTCGGCCCTGGTCGGCGGCGCAGCCTATGAGGCACACGGTCATCCGCTGCCGGAGTCCACGCTCAAACTGGCCATGCAAGCCGATGCCGTGCTGTTCGGTGCCGTCGGCGACTGGAAGTACGACAAGCTCGACCGGCCGCTGCGCCCCGAGCAGGCCATCCTGGGCCTGCGCAAGAACATGGGCCTGTTCGCCAACTTCCGTCCGGCCATCTGTTACGAACAGCTGGTTGGCGCCTCCAGCCTCAAGCCCGAGCTGATCGCGGGTCTGGACATCCTGATCATCCGCGAGCTGACCGGCGACATCTACTTCGGCCAGCCACGCGGGCGCAGGACGGCGGTGGACGGGCACTTCCCCGGCGCGGAAGAAGCTTTCGACACCATGCGCTACAGCAGGCCCGAGATCGAGCGCATTGCCCACGTCGCCTTCCAGGCCGCGCGCAAGCGCAACAAAAAGGTCACCAGCGTCGACAAGGCGAATGTGCTGGAAACCTTCCAGTTCTGGAAGGATGTCGTCACCGAGGTGCACGCCCAGTATCCCGACGTGGAGCTGCAGCACATGTACGTTGACAACGCCGCCATGCAGCTGGTCAAGGCCCCCAAGGCTTTCGACGTGGTGGTCACCGGCAACATGTTCGGCGACATCCTCTCCGACGAAGCGTCCATGCTCACCGGCTCCATCGGCATGCTGCCCTCGGCCTCGCTCAACAGCCAGAACCAAGGCCTGTACGAACCCAGCCACGGCAGCGCCCCGGACATTGCCGGCAAAGGCATAGCCAACCCGCTGGCCACCATCCTGAGCGCGGCCATGATGCTGCGCTTCTCCCTGAACCAGGAAGCTGCCGCACAACGCATCGAAGCCGCCGTGCAAAAGGTACTGGCCCTGGGCCTGCGCACGCCGGATATCTGGAGCGAGGGCACGACCCAGGTGGGCACCGCCCAAATGGGCGACGCGGTGGTCAAGGCCCTCGCCAGCTGATCCTTGCGCCACCCGCCACAGGGCTGCTTCGGTTGCCCGGGTGTTTTCAGGCACGGCCCGTCAGCTAGCGTCAAGCCATGCTCGGCTACAATCACGGGCTATGTTTGCCACCAGCCCGTTCTGTCTGAACCACGCATTCGCCGCCCAGGCGGGTGTGGCTGCACGCGCAACCTCCGTCAAAACCACGACCATTAAGGGCTGATCCAGCCTGGTTCGTCGTGCGCCCTCCCCGGCCAGACGAGCCGGGACTCAGCAGCCGGTCTGGCACTGTTTCTTAACTTGAAAGGGCGTTTTCAAATGAGCAAGTTGGTTGGTCTGGTCGGCTGGCGTGGCATGGTCGGCTCGGTGTTGATGGATCGCATGGTCGAGGAAAAAGACTTCGACCTGATCGAGCCGCTGTTCTTCTCCACCTCCAACGCCGGCGGCAAAGCCCCCGCCATGGCGAAGAACGAAACCACGCTGCAGGACGCGAACAACATCGACGCCCTCAAGCGCTGCGAGATCATCATCACCGCCCAGGGCGGTGACTACACCAACGAGGTCTACCCCAAGCTGCGCGCCGCCGGCTGGAACGGCCACTGGATCGACGCGGCGTCGGCCCTGCGCATGGAAAAGGACGCCGTCATCGTGCTCGACCCGGTCAACATGCCGGTGATCAAGAACGCCCTGGCCAAGGGCGGCAAGGAATGGATCGGCGGCAACTGCACCGTCAGCTGCATGCTGATGGGCGTGGGCGCGCTGTACAAGGCCGGCCTCGTCGAGTGGATGTCCACCCAGACCTACCAGGCCGCTTCGGGCGGCGGTGCCCAGCACATGCGCGAACTGCTGACGCAGTACGGTACGCTGAACGCCGAAGTAAAGGCTCTGCTGGATGACCCCAAGAGCGCCATCCTGGAAATCGACCGCAAGGTCATCGCCAAGCAGCGCGCCCTGACCGGTGCCGAAACGGCCAACTTCGGCGTGCCGCTGGGCGGCAGCCTGATCCCCTGGATCGACAAGGACCTGGGCAACGGCCAGTCCAAGGAAGAGTGGAAGGGCATGGCCGAGACCAACAAGATCCTGGGCATGGGCGAAGGCTTCGGCTCGGCCGCCATCCCGGTCGACGGTTTCTGCGTGCGCGTGGGCGCCATGCGCTGCCACAGCCAGGCCCTGACCTTCAAGCTGAAGAAGGATGTGCCGGTGGCCGACATCGAGGCCATGATCGCCGCCGACAACCCCTGGGCCAAGGTGATCCCGAACACCCGTGAAGCCACCATCAAGGACCTGACGCCCGTGGCCGTGACCGGCACCATGACGATCCCGGTCGGCCGCATCCGCAAACTGGCCATGGGCCCCGAGTACGTCGGCGCCTTTACCATCGGCGACCAGCTGCTGTGGGGGGCTGCTGAGCCGCTGCGCCGCATGCTGCGCATCCTGCTGGAGGCCTGAGGCTGCCTTGCCCGAAGACCGCCTCTGTCCCAAGGGGACTGGAGACGGGTGGGCACATCGCCATCCGCAGGGGACCGTGGGACCACACCGGTCATCAAGCCCTTCATCGGCTTGTCACCCCCATGCGTTGCTGCTATGGTCATTCGTCGATATTCCGCCTTGAGGTTCACGTGCCCCACAACATTCCCCACATCCTGTCCCCGCAAGGGTCTGTCCGCGGCGGTTCGCGCAGCATGGCGCGGCTGCATGCGGTGGCAGCGGCCTTGCTGTTGTGCGGCAGCCTGACGCAACCGACCCCGGCGCAAGCGCTGGCCATGGGTCGGGTTTCGGTGCAATCGGCACTGGGTGAACCCTTGCTGGCAGAAATCGATATCCCCGAAATTTCAGCGGAAGAGGCGGCCAGCCTGCGTGTGCGCGTGGCGCCGGCCGACGCCTTTCGGACCGCCGGAATGACCTTCAATCCGGTGCTGGCCGAACTGCAGGTCAGCCTCCAGCGCCGGGCCGGTGGCCGCCAGTACGTGCGGTTGAGCAGCAGCCGCCCGGTGAACGAGCCGTTCATCGACATGGTGCTGGAAGTGTCCTGGGCCTCGGGGCGCATCCTGCGTGACTACACCCTGCTGTTCGATCCGACAAACCTGCAGCCGCCCGTGCCGGCCCCGCTGACACCGGCCGTTTCGGCACCAACGGCCCCACCCGCCAGACCGGTGCAGGTCGCGCCACAGGGTAGCTTGGCAACCCCTGCCGGTGCGCCAGCCAGCACCCCGGAAAAGGCCCAGGTGGTGTCGGTACGGCCGGGTGACACCGCTGGCCGTATCGCGGCCCGGCACCTGCCAGCCCAAACCTCGCTGGACCAGATGTTGCTGGCGCTGCTGCGCAGCAACCCCGACGCCTTCATTCGCGGCAATGTCAACCGCCTCAAGGCGGGGGCCATCCTGCAACTGCCCAGCGCCACTGACGTGGCGTCTGTGCCCGCCGAAGAAGCCCGTCAGGTGATCGCCGCTCAAAGCCGCGATTTCCAGGCGTTCCGCCGTCAGCTGGCATCCCGCGCACCCGCTGCCGTTGTGGAAACCGCCGACCGGACAGCGACGGGGCGTGTTCAGGCCGACGTTGTCGAGCCGGCCGCGACCGGCTCATCGCAAGACCGCCTCACCCTGTCCAAAGGAGCCGTCGCCGAACAGGCGCGCACGGAAGACGCCATCGCCACGGCACGCCAGCGCCAGGACACGGCTGAACGTGAGGCTGCGCTGTCGCGCAACATCGAGGCGCTTTCCCAGCTGGACAAAGGTGCCGCCCCGTCCACCACCGCGAGCGGCGATAGCCCGGGCACAGGCATCGCCGTCCCAGGCCCCGTGGCTTCACCCGCTACCGACAGCGCCACTTCCCCCGCAACGGATGCCGCCAGCACGGCGCCACCCGCTGGCGGTCGCATCGCCCAGCTGATGGATCATCCGATGGTCCTGCCGGCTGCAGGCGTGTTGCTCGCCCTGCTGGCCGCCATGGGCATCTACCGCACCCGCCAGCGCCGAGATCAGGCAGCGGACGACCGTCTGCCGGCGGACGAAGACGAGGGCTCGCTGGCCGCGGGCGAAGCGGCAGGGCCTTTTGGCTCCTCCGTCGGGGAACCGGGTGACGTCGACCCCGTGGCCGAGGCCGATGTGCACCTCGCCTATGGCCAGGACCAGCAAGCAGAAGCCATCCTGGTTGACGCCCTGCAGCGCACACCCACGCGCCAGGCCATCCACAGCAAACTGCTCGACATCTATGCCCAGCGGGGCAACACCAAGGCCTTCGATGCACTGGCCACGGTGCTCCACGGCCTGACACAAGGTCAGGGCCCGGCGTGGGAACACGCCAGCGAGCTGGGACGGACCCTCTCCCCCGGTCACCCGCTGTATGCCGCCGCGGCTGGCCAGGCGCCATCGGTACCCGGCGGACCGGCCGCGGGTTCCGACATGTTGTCCTTCGACCTGAGCAGCATCGATCTGAACCTCGGCCCCTCGGGGCAGCCTGCGGAACACCCGCTGGAGACCAAGCTGGTGCTGGCCGAAGAGTTTCGCGCCATCGGTGACCTGGCGGGGGCGCGCTCGCTGGCCGAAGAGGTGCTGGCGCAGGCGGACGGTGCGCTGAAAGACAAGGCTTGCGCCTTTCTGAACCAGCTGGCCTGATTGCGGGTCCGCGCTGCACTTGTCACCTGAGCCTTCACCCAGCGGCACCACGCCATCGCAACCGCCCCCGGCGGCGGCCAGCTGGCGCATGGCCCTGGGCGTGAGTTACAACGGCGGACGGTATGACGGCTGGCAAAGCCAGCCGAATGGCCGCACCGTGCAGGACCACCTGGAGCGGGCACTTGCACGCTTTCTGGCCGTCCCGGCGCTGAACACCCTGTGCGCAGGACGCACCGACGCCGGGGTGCATGGCCTGAACCAGGTGGTGCATTTCGACAGTCCGGTGCCTCGCGCCGACAACGCGTGGGTACGCGGCACCAACAGCTTCCTGCCACCGGACATCGCCGTGCAATGGGCCAGGGAAGTCCCCCCCGGCTTCCACGCCCGCGCCAGCGCCACCGCCCGCCGCTACGCCTATGTATTGCTCGAATCGCCCGTGCGCCCCAGTGTGGACAGCGGGCAGGTGGGCTGGGTGTTCCGGCCGCTGGACATATGCGCCATGCAGCAGGCAGCCGACGCCCTGCTGGGCGAGCACGATTTCACGTCTTTTCGGGCATCTGCCTGCCAGGCACACAGCCCGGTCAAGGACATGCGGCGCATCACCATTGCCCGCCGCGGCGCCTACTGGCGTTTCGAGTTTGAAGCATCGGCCTTCCTGCACCACATGATCCGCAACATCATGGGCTGCCTGATCGCCGTGGGCACCGGCAACCGGCCGCCGTCCTGGATGGCCACAGTGCTGTCCGCGAAAAGCCGTGACGCCGCCGCCCCCACGTTTGCACCCGATGGCCTTTACTTCTTAGGACCGGTCTACGATGCGTCGTGGAACATCCCGGAACGCACGCCCGCCTTCGACTGGCTTCCTTAGCCCCCCGCGCCGCCGGCAGCGTCACCCCTCAGGGGACGACACTGGCGGCCCGGCAAAGCCGGTTCCGCGGTGTCCATGACACAGACATTTCTGCCGATGCAAGCCCCTCGAACACGTATCAAGATCTGTGGCCTCACGCGTGAAAGCGACGTGGACGCTGCCGTGCACGCTGGCGCCGATGCGATCGGCTTCGTGCTCTATCCGCACAGCCCGCGTTTCGTGAGTCCGGAGCGGGCCGCAGAGCTGGCCAGTCGCCTGCCCCCCTTCGTCACGCCGGTGCTGCTGTTCGTCAACGCCAGCCCCGAGTTCATTGCCCAGGGCCTGGCTGCGGTGCCGAACGCCCTGCTGCAGTTCCATGGTGATGAGACCCCGGCCGACTGCCGGGCTGCCGGACGCCCGTTCATCCGCGCTGCGCGCATTCCCCCCGGCCCAGCCGGCGCCGGCTTCGATCTCCTAAAATACGCGTCCGACTTCGCTGCGGCCCAGGCCCTCCTGCTCGATGCCCACGTCGAGGGTTATGGCGGCGGCGGTCAATCCTTCGACTGGAACGCTTTCCCTTGGTCACATCCGCTACTAAACGCCAGCTCTCGCCTCGTTTTGTCTGGTGGACTCACGCCTGCAAACGTGATCGATGGCATTCGCCTCGTACGGCCCTGGGCCGTTGACGTGAGCTCAGGCGTCGAGGTGTCCAAGGGCATCAAGGACGCCAACAAGATCCGCGCCTTCGTCGCCGCCGTGCGCGCGGCCGACACCCCGTCATCCCGACCGGGCTGAACCCGCAGCAGGGTCGCCCGGGTTCCAGCACCCGGTTCGAACCGAGAAACCCATGGACACCTACCAGCAACCCGACGCCCGCGGCCACTTCGGCATCTACGGTGGCAGCTTCGTGAGCGAGACGCTCACCCACGCCATCAACGAGCTCAAGGCCGCGTACGCGAAGTACCAGAACGACCCTGAATTTCTGGCCGAATTCCGCAAGGAGCTGGCCCACTATGTGGGTCGCCCCAGCCCGGTCTACCACGCCGAACGCATGAGCCGGGAGGTCGGCGGCGCACAGATCTTCCTCAAGCGCGAGGACCTCAACCACACCGGCGCGCACAAGATCAACAACGTGATTGGCCAGGCCATGCTCGCCAAGCGCATGGGCAAACCGCGCGTGATCGCCGAGACCGGCGCCGGACAACACGGCGTGGCCACGGCCACCATCTGCGCGCGCTACGGCCTGGAGTGCGTGGTCTACATGGGCAGCGAAGACGTCAAGCGCCAGAGCCCCAACGTCTACCGCATGAAGCTGCTGGGCGCCACCGTGGTGCCAGTGGAATCGGGCAGCAAGACGCTCAAGGACGCACTCAACGAAGCCATGCGCGACTGGGTCGCCAACGTGGACAACACCTTCTACATCATCGGCACCGTGGCAGGCCCGCACCCGTATCCGATGATGGTGCGCGACTTCCAGAGCGTGATCGGCAACGAATGCCTGGTGCAGATGCCGCAGATGCTCAAAGAAGCCGGTTGCGAGGGCGAACAGCCCGACGCCGTGGTGGCCTGCGTGGGTGGTGGCAGCAACGCCATGGGCATCTTCTACCCCTACATCAACCACGCCGGCACGCGCCTGATCGGCGTGGAGGCGGCGGGTGAAGGTCTGGACAGCGGCAGGCACTCGGCTTCCCTGCAAAAAGGCAGCCCCGGCGTTCTGCACGGCAACCGCACCTACGTGCTGCAGGACGACAACGGCCAGGTCACCGAGACGCACAGCGTCAGCGCCGGGCTGGACTATCCCGGGGTCGGCCCCGAACACGCCTTCCTCAAGGACATCGGCCGCGCCGAATACGTCGGCGTCACCGACCAGGAAGCGCTGCAGGCCTTTCACTACCTCTGCCGCACCGAGGGCATCATCCCCGCGCTCGAATCGAGCCACGCCGTGGCTTACGCCATGAAACTGGCCAAGAGCCTCCAACCGACGCAGTCGGTGCTGGTCAACCTCTCCGGCCGCGGGGACAAGGACATCGGCACCGTGGCCGACCTGTCGCAGGCCGACTTCTACTGCCGCCCCAGCTGCCGCGGCCAGTCCGTCAAGGGCGGCGCCGAATCCGTTGTGAAGGTGGTGCCCAGCGCCGGGCCGCCCCAGGCTGGCCGAGCCGCCTCGGGGGGCAGCGCAGCACATGCCATGGTCAGCGTGGGGGTGAACCAGTCATGAGCCGTATCGAAAAAACCCTGGCTGACCTGAAGGTGCAGAACCGCAAGGCGCTCATCCCCTTCGTCACCGCCGGCTTCCCCTGTGCCGACATCACGCCCCGCCTGATGCACGGCATGGTCGAGGGCGGTGCCGACATCATCGAACTGGGCGTACCGTTCTCCGACCCGTCGGCCGACGGTCCGGTGATCCAGAAGGCCGGCGACCGTGCGCTGGCGCTGGGCATTGGCCTGGCGCAGGTGATCGCCATGGTGCGCGAGTTCCGCCAGGAGAACGACGCCACACCCGTCGTGTTGATGGGCTATGCCAACCCGATCGAGCGCTACGACCAGAAGCACGGTGCGGGCAGCTTCGTGCGCGATGCATCGGCCGCTGGCGTGGACGGTGTGTTGGTAGTGGACTACCCGCCCGAAGAGTGCGAAGACTTCGCCACCGCCCTGCGGGCCGCGAACATGGACCTGATCTTTCTGCTGGCGCCCACGTCCACCGACGCGCGGATGGCGCAGGTGGCGCGCGTGGCCAGCGGTTATGTCTACTACGTGTCGCTCAAGGGCGTGACCGGCGCCGGCACGCTGGACGTGGGCCAGGTCGAGGCCATGCTGCCCCGCATCCGCGCTCACGTGAGCATTCCGGTCGGCGTGGGTTTCGGTATCCGCGATGCCGAAACCGCCAAGGCCATCGGCCGGAGCGCCGATGCGGTGGTCATTGGCAGCAAGATCATCCAGCTGATCGAGAACGAACCGCTCGACAACGTCGTTCCGGTGGCGACCCACTTCCTGCGGGGTATCCGCCAGGCGTTGGATGCCTGAACCGTCCATGCTTTAATCCCGCGTCGTTTAGGAGAAGTCCATGTCCTGGCTTGAAAAACTGCTGCCACCGAAGATCACGCACACCGACCCGGCCGAGCGCCGCAGCGTGCCCGAAGGCCTGTGGATCAAGTGTCCGAGCTGCGAGGCCGTGCTCTACAAGACCGACCTGGAGAAGAACCAGAACGTCTGTCCGCAATGCAGCCACCACCACCGTATCGGCGCGCGCGCACGCCTGAACGCTTTCCTCGACGCCGAAGGGCGTTACGAGCTGGCGCAGGAGGTGTTGCCGGTCGATGCGCTGAAGTTCAAGGACAGCCGCAAGTACCCTGAGCGGCTGAAGGAAGCCCTGGAAACCACGGGCGAGACCGACGCGCTGATCGTCATGGGTGGCGCGGTGCAAGGCATCAGCCTGGTGGTCGCCTGCTTCGAGTTCGACTTCATGGGCGGCTCCATGGGCTCGGTGGTCGGCGAGCGCTTCGTGCGCGGCGTCGAAGAGGCCATCGCCCAGAAGGTGCCCTTTGTGTGCTTCACCGCCACTGGTGGTGCGCGCATGCAGGAAGGCCTGCTCTCGCTGATGCAGATGGCCAAGACCAACGCATCGCTGACCCGTCTGGCCAAAAAGGGACTGCCCTACATCAGCGTGCTGACCGACCCGACCATGGGTGGCGTGAGCGCTGGCTTCGCCTTCGTGGGTGACGTGGTGATCGCTGAGCCCAAGGCGCTGATCGGCTTTGCCGGCCCGCGCGTGATCGAAAACACCGTGCGCGTGAAGCTGCCCGAAGGCTTCCAGCGTGCCGAGTTCCTGCAGACCAAGGGTGCGGTGGACTTCATCTGCGACCGGCGCGAGCTGCGCAGCACCGTGGCCAATACCCTGGCCATGCTGCAGCGCCAGAGTGCCGACGCGGTGGTCAGCGATTGAATGACGTCCCGCCTGCAGCCCAGCTGACGCTGCAGCAACTGCCCCTGTTCCCGCTGCAGACCGCCCTCTTCCCTGGAGGCTGGATGCCCTTGCGCATCTTCGAGGTGCGCTACCTCGACATGATCAGGCGTTGCCATGCCGCAGGTGCGCCCTTCGGCGTGGTCTGCCTGAGCGAGGGCAGCGAAGTTCGGCGTGCCGATCCGGGGTCGGCCGATGGCTTCGCCTCTGAAACCCTCTTCGACGTGGGCACGATCGCCCGCATCGAACAACTCGAGTCGCCACAGGCCGGACTCCTGCTGATCCACTGCCGGGGCCAGCAGCGCTTTCACATCACCCACCGCCACCGCCTGCCCCACGGCCTGTGGGTGGCTGACGTGACGCTGGACGACCCGGAACCCGTGGTGCCGGTGCCCGAGCACCTGGCGTCCACACGCGACGCCCTGCAGCGTGTACTGGCCCACCTGCAGGAGCGCGAACCGGACGGCATGAACGACCTGCCGCTGCAGCAGCCCTACCAGTGGGACGACAGTGGATGGATCGCCAACCGCTGGGCCGAGCTGCTGCCCCTGCCGCCCGAACTCAAGCACCGGCTGATGACGCTCGACAGCCCGCTGCTGCGACTGGAGCTCATATCGGACCTGCTGGACCAGTTCGGCGTGGATCGCTGATCGGTCAGGGCAGCAAGGACAGTGCGTGCATGTAGCGCGCGCTGACCATCAACAGGTCCCAGTCCATGGCGGCGCCATGCGGCAGCAAGGCCTGGCGGCGTTCTTCGCTGGCCGGGTTGGGCGCCCAGTCGCCCTGCACCATGGCCCTGGACAGCGCCTCGATCGCTTCGTCAATGGGCGCACCCCCGTTCACCACGCTCTGGTTGCACAGCAGCACCATGTCACCGCCGGCCGTGAGTGCGGCCAGTGCAGCTTCGGTGAAGCTCACCTCGCGCCCATCAATGTGGCGCGCCGCCGCCATGCTCAGGTCATCGCTGAAGATGGCGCCGGTGAAGCCCAGGCGGTGGCGCAGCACCTCCTGCAACCAGCGGGAGGAGAAGCCTGCAGGCCGGCTGTCCACCTTCGGATAGATAACGTGCGCAGGCATCACCGCGTCCAGGCTGGCCGAGAGCCAGCCGTAGGGCGCAGCGTCGTCAGCCAGGATGGCCTTGAGGCCACGCCGGTCCACCGCCACGGCCAGGTGTGAGTCGGCCTTGACGAAACCATGACCTGGAAAATGTTTGCCGCAGTTGCCCATGCCGCTGCTGCGAAGACCCAGCATCAGCGCCTGCGCCAGCAGGCTGACCACGCGGGGGTCGCGGCCGAATGAGCGGTCGCCGATGACCGAGCTTTCGCCGTGGTCCAGATCGAGCACCGGCGTGAAGCTCAGGTCCACGCCGCAGGCCCGCAACTCGGCGCCCAGTACATAGCCGGCAGCGGTCGCTGCGTTGGTGGCGCGCAGGGCCGGCCCCCCCTCGCCTTCGCCCTTGTTCGGTGCCGACAGCCACAGCTGGCCAAACGCCGCCATGGGCGGCAGGTGAGTGAAACCGCCGGTGCGAAAACGCTGTACGCGCCCGCCTTCGTGGTCCACCGCAATCAGCAGGTCGCGCCGCACCGCCTTGATCTGCCGGCACAGGGCAGTGAGTTGCTCGCGGTCTTGCCAGTTGCGACCGAACAGAATCACCCCACCCACCAGCGGATGGGCCAGGCGCGCACGGTCTGCTGCGGTCAGGCTCAGACCGGCGACATCGATGATCAGGGGGGCGTGGGTGTGCATGTCAGTCTTTCTCGACCACGACGAAACTCGCGGCGTAATCGGTTTCATCGGTCACGCTCACGTGCGCGCGAAGGCTGTTGCGCTCAAACCAGACTTTCAGGTCACCGTGCAGCACGATCACCGGCTGACCGCTCGGCATGTGGGCGATTTCACAGCGCCGCCAGGTCATGGGCATGCGCATGCCCAGACCAACCGCCTTGGAGAACGCTTCCTTGGCCGAAAAACGGGTGGCCAGATAACGCAGACCGCGCTCAGGCCAGCGCTCTGCCCGCTGCTGCCAGATGGCGAACTCGGCGTCCGTCAGCACCTTGCGGACGAAGCGCTCGCCCTGACGCCCATAGGTCGCACGGATACGGCGCACATCACAGATATCAGTGCCAATGCCGAAGATCATGGTCGTTGATCGCTCGGGCTGGGGTCGGACCGCTCAGGCCGTGACCGCTTCGTCGATGCAGCGCATGTAGTCCGCCACCGTCGCGGCGTAACCCAGCTCCAGCGCGTCGGCCATCAGGGCGTGGCCGATCGACACCTCCTGCACGCCAGAGACGGCCCGCAGGAAGGCGGTGAGATTTTCGCGATTGAGGTCGTGACCGGCGTTCAGGCCCAGGCCCGCGTCCAGCGCGGCCTGGCCGGCGGCGCGAAAACGCTCCAGCTGCTCCGCGCGCCGCGGCGTGTGCCAGGCGGCGGCATAGGGTTCGGTGTAGAGCTCCACGCGATCAGCACCCACGGCCCGGGCGCCGGCCATCTGGTCGGGCTCGGCATCCATGAAGAGGCTCACGCGAACCCCCAGCGCCTGGGCCTCGGCGATCAGGGGCCGCAGTCGTTCGGCGTCCTGGGGAAAGACCCAGCCATGATCGCTGGTGAACTGACCTTCGCTGTCGGGCACGAAGGTCAGCTGGTGCAGTGGCCAGCCGCGTGCCTTGACCTCGCGCGCGATGTCCATGAGGTTGTGAAAGGGGTTGCCTTCGATGTTGTATTCGCGGTCCGGCCAGGCCTGCATCAGCTCGGCCAGGTCGAACACGTCGGGGCGGCGGATGTGACGCTCGTCCGGCCTAGGATGCACCGTGATGCCATGAGCTCCCGCCTGGAGGCACAGGGTCGCCGCGCGCGTGACCGACGGAATGCCCAGGTGGCGCGTGTTGCGCACCAGCGCGACTTTGTTGAGGTTGACCGACAACGCGGTTCGGTGAGATGCCTGGATCATGGTGCGCTCAAGGCGAAGAAGCAGCAGGGGATATGCGCGGCCGGCCCAGGGCCTGCATGTCCAGCATCAGCTGGCGCGTGCGGAATACGCGCACGCCGCTATGGTAGTGCAGCAGCTGGCGCAGTTGCGGCTGCAAGGCCTGCTGACAGCCGGCACTGGCGCGCATGGCGGCGATCAGCGGGTCGTGGTTTTCCAGCGCCCGCTGCAGGCAGCGCCACTGCGCACCGCTCAGGGTGTGGGTGTCGTCATCGTGGGCGAGACGCAGCCCGCTCTCGGGCAACAGCACGTAGGACTGTTCGTCGTCCAGCGGCGACAGACTGCTGCCCTCGCAGCCCAGGTCGGGCAGCAGGCCTGCGTCCTGCAGCAGCAAGAGCTCAAACGCCCGCAGGATCAGTTGTTGCACATCGCCCCGTTCGGCCAGCAGCTGCACCGCCAGCGCGTAGTGATCGAACAGGCCGGCGTGCGGATCGTCCCGTGCCAGCAGGCGCATCAGCAGTTCGTTGAGGTAACCACCCGAAATGAGCGCCTCACCCGTGGGCATGACGTGGCCGCCCTGCCACTGCGCGGCCTTGAGCGTGCGCACCTCGGCGTCGCCCCCCCAGCTCAGCAGCAACGGTTGCAGCGGCAACAGGACCGGGCGGAACTGGGACGTGGGTTTTTTGACCCCTTTGGCCACCAGCGCGATACGCCCGTGGTGGCGCGTGAAGACCTCAAGGATGAGGCTGGACTCGCTCCAGTCGTAGCGATGCAGGACGAACGCGGGTTCTTCAGAGGTACGGCGCGTGGCCATCGTCAGATCAGCCTTGCCGCCGGGCCACCCCAAGGCAGCGCAGCCCCCTCGGGAGGCAGCGACCCGCGCAGCGGTAGAGCGAGGGGACTTTATTCATATCCGAAGGAGCGCACGCGGGCGTCGTCGTCGGCCCAGCCCGAACGGACCTTCACCCACAGCTCCAGGAACACCTTGCAATCCCAGATCTTTTCCAGCTCCTGCCGCGCCTCGGTGCCGATGCGTTTGAGCTTTTCGCCCTTCTCGCCAATCACCATGCCCTTGTGGCCTTCGCGCTCGACCACGATGGTGGCCGCGATGCGCTTGAGCTGCCCTTCCTGATCGAACTTGTCGATGATGACCGTGGAGGTGTAGGGCAGTTCGTCACCGGTCAGGCGGAACAGCTTCTCGCGCACCATCTCGGCGGCCATGAAGCGCTCGCTGCGGTCGGTCAGTTCCTCGGGGTCGTGCATCCAGGGCTGTTGCGGCAGGTACTTCGCGCAAATCGCGAACAGGCGCTGGATGTCCTTGGGCGCCTTGGCCGACATGGGCACGAACTCGGCGAAGTTGCGCCGCTCCTGCATGCTGCGCAGCCAGGGGGCGAGTTCGCCGCGGCGATGCACCAGATCAAACTTGTTGGCCAGCAGGATCACCGGGATGTTGGTCGGCAACAGATCCAGCACCTTGGCGTCGGCCAGGTTGAAGCGCCCGGCCTCGACCACGAACAGGATCAGGTCCACATCGGCCACCGCGCCCAGCACGGTCTTGTTCAGCGAACGGTTGAGCGCGTTGCCATGCAGCGTCTGGAACCCCGGCGTGTC
>JBJTNV010000112.1:0-9836 GCA_046074205.1 Hydrogenophaga sp. | reverse complement strand
CGCGACGGCGTGAGCGTGACCGTGCCCATCTTCGCGCTCAACCAGGTCAGCGAAGACCGCTGCGACTGGCTGGTGCCCGGCATGCTCAAAGACAAGCTGCTGGCCTTGCTCAAAACCCTGCACCAGCGCCCCCGATCGCGCCTGGTGCCGCTGCCCGCCACAGCGGACAAGTTCGCCGCCGCCCTGAGCGAGCCTGCCCTCTTTGGCGCAGGCAACTTGCTGGACGCGCTGCTCAAACTCGTGCGCGAAGCGACGCAGCTGGACATCGTGCGCAACGACATCAAGATGGACATGCTTGCGGCCCACCACTTCATGCACCTGCGCGTGGTGGACGAACACGGCCGCCAGCTGGGGCAGGGCCGCAATCTCGGTGCGCTCAAGGCCGAGCTGGGCAGCCAGGCGCGTGGCGCATTCCAGGCGCTGGCGCAGCTCAAGCTCAAGCTCAAGGATATGGCGGCTCCGGTCGCTCCGCCCCCTTCACCCTCTCCCTCCGGCAGAGGGCAGGGTGCGGTCACAGCGCGGACGCAAAGCCCCCACCCCCAGGAAGAGGGCGCCAGGACACCGCCAGCAAAGCCCTCGGTTGCCGAACAGCGCCACACCGCCTGGGATTTCGGCGAACTGCCCGAGCTGATGGAAATCCGAAAGGGTGGCCAGACCCTGATCGGCTTCCCGGCGCTGATCGATGACGGCGACGCGGTGCGCATCGAGGTGTTCGACGAACCCGAGGTCGCGCAACTGCGCCACCGCGCCGGCCTGCGCCGGCTGTTCGCGCTGCAGATCCGGGACGCGCTGAAATACCTGGAAAAAAACCTGCCCGGCCTGCAGGCCATGGGCGTGGCCTACATGACCGTCGGCAAGACCGACAGCGGCTCGGGCGGCGGCACGCTGGAGGAACTGAAGAACCAGATCCTCGACCTGGCGCTGGATCGCGCCTTCCTGACCGACCCCTTGCCGGCCGACGCCGCGGCCTTCAAGGCCCGGGTGGACGACGGTCGGGGCCGCCTGACCCTGATCGCCAACGAGATCGCGCGCCAGGCCGGCACCGTTCTCACCGAATACGCGGCCGCGGCCCGCAAGCTCAAGGACAGCAAGCCGCCGGCCGACGTGGCCGCCGACGTGCAGCAGCAACTGCAGCGCCTGGTGCCCAAAACCTTTCTGAGTTCAACGCCCTACGCGCAGCTGCAGCATTTCCCGCGCTACCTCAAGGCGGTGCAGCTGCGACTGGACAAACTGCGGTCCGATCCGGCACGCGACGCGGCCAGGTTCGCCGAACTGCGCCCGCAGGACCAGCGCTTCTGGCGCCTGGTGGCCGAACGCAAGGGCGTGCAGGACGCGCGCCTGCAAGAACTGCGCTGGTTGCTGGAGGAATTGCGGGTGAGCTTTTTCGCGCAGGAACTGCGCACGCCACAGCCGGTCAGCGTCAAGCGGCTGGACAAGGCCTGGAGCCAGCTCAACGGCTGACCGGGGTCACAGACGGGCCAGCCGCTCCAGCGCCGCCCGCAGCGTTTCGTCCTGCTTGGCGAAGCAAAAGCGCACCACCTTCTGGTCGAAGCCGTTGCCGTAGAAGGCCGAGAGCGGGATCGCCGCCACGCCGATCTCGCGCGTGAGCCATTGGCAGAACTCGGCTTCGGGCAGGTCGCGCTCAGCGACGGCCAGGTGCTCAATGCCCACGCACTGGAAGTAGGTGCCCTGGCCAGGCAGCAGGCGAAAGCGCGTCTGCGCCAGCCCCTGGCGGAACAGGTCGCGCTTGCGCTGGTAGAAGGCGCTCAGCTGCCGGTAGGGCGCCGGGTCGGCCATGTAGGCGGCCAGCGCATGCTGCATGGGTGTGTTGACCGTGAACACGTTGAACTGGTGCACCTTGCGGAACTCGGCCGTCAGCGGCGCAGGCGCGACCACGGTGCCCACCTTCCAGCCCGTGACGTGGTAGGTCTTGCCGAAGCTGCTGATGATGAAGGCCCGCGCGGCCAGCCCCGGAAAACGTGCCGCGCTCTGGTGCTCCTGGCCGTCGAAGACCATGTGCTCGTAGACCTCGTCGCTGATCAGCAGCACGTCGGTCGGGGCCAGCAACGCCTCCAGCCGGCGCATGTCCTCGGCGGTCCACACCTGCCCGCTGGGGTTGTGCGGGCTGTTGATGATCAGCGCACGCGTGCGCGGCGTGATGGCGGCGGCGATGGCGTCGAAATCGGGCCGGAAGGTTCCCGGCACCAGCGGCACGCGCACCACCTGGCCACCGGCCAGTTCGATGTTGGGCACGTAGCTGTCGTAGCAGGGTTCGAGCACGATCACCTCGTCGCCCGGATGCACCACGGCCAGGATGGCGGTCAGGATGGCCTGCGTTGCGCCGGCCGTGACCGTGACCTCGTTGTTGGCGTCGCAGCGCAGGCCGTACAGCGCCTGCATCTTGGCCGCCATGGCCTGGCGCAGCGCCGGCACGCCGGGCATGGGCGGGTACTGGTTGTGGCCGGCCTGCATGGCGTGGGTCACGGCGTTGACCAGCGCGGGATCGCAGCCGAAGTCCGGGAAACCCTGGCCCAGGTTGACGGCGCCGGTCTCGGCCGCCAGCGCCGACATGACGGTGAAGATGGTGGTGCCGACGGCGGGCAGGCGGGACTGCAGGGCGGGCGTGCGGGGCGCAGCGTTCATGGGGCGTTCAAATGTCAAAGTGGTGGCCTTCGCCGGCCATGGTGCGCAGGATCAGGTCGCGGCTGAGGCGGTCGCTGAGCAGTTCGGCAAACCGCAGCACGAACTGGCGCAGATACGTGCCGCGCTTGAAGGCCACCCGCGCCAGGTTGTGCCCGAACAGCTGGGCGGCCGGGCGGGCCACCAGATCGGGCGACGCGTTCTCGCCCGCCATGGCCATTTCCGCCACGATGCCCACCCCCATGCCCAGCTTGACGTAGGTCTTGATCACGTCCGAGTCGATGGCTTCCAGCACCACATTGGGCTGCAGCTCGCGCAAGGCAAAGGCCTGGTCAATGCGGGTGCGCCCGGTGAAGCTGGGGTGGTAGGTGATCAGCGGCACCCGGGCCAGGTCTTCCAGCGTGATGCGCTCGCGCTGCACCAGCGGGTGGTCAAACGGCAGCACCAGCACGTGCTGCCATTCGTAGCAGGGCAGGGTGATCAGCTCCGGGTAGGCCGACAGCGACTCGGTGGCCATACCGATCTCCGCCACCTCTTCCAGCAGCATGCGTGCCACCTGGTCGGGCGAGCCCTGGTGCAGGCTCACGGCCACCTTGGGGTAGAGCTCGCGCAGGCGGGCCACTGGCGCCGGCAGCACGTAGCGCGCCTGCGTGTGCGTGGTGGCGATCGACAGCGTGCCGCTGTCCTGGGCCGCGTACTGGTCGCCAATGCGGCGCAGGTTGTTCACCTCGCGCAGGATCACATCGATGCTCTTGAGCACCTGCAACCCCGGTTCGGTCACCCGTTTGATGCGCTTGCCATGGCGCGCAAAGATGTCGATCCCCAGCTCCTCCTCCAGCTCGATGATGGCCTTGGACACACCGGGCTGCGAGGTGTGCAGCGCCTTGGCCGCCTCGGTCAGGTTCAGGTTGCGGCGCACCGCCTCCTGCACGAATCGGAACTGGTGCAGGTTCATGTGCGGTCCTCCAGGGCCATGCGGGCCAACAGCGCCGTCAGGCGCGGGTCTTCACCGGCGGCGGGCAGCAGCTCAAAAGCCACACCGGGGTGCCGCGCACGCAGGTCGTCCATGAGCAGCGGCAGGTCTTCGCGCGCGTGTTTGCCCATGCCAAAGAACAGGGGCAGTACCCGCACCCGCTGCACACCCGCCTGCACCAGGCGGGCAGCGGCGGTGGCCATGTCGGGCTCGCACAGCTCCAGGTACGCGTTTTCCACGCGGGCCGACGCGTCGGCTTTTGCAATTTCCTGCGCCACCGTCTGCACCGGCAGGCGCCAGAGCGGGTCACGCGACCCATGGGCAAACACAATCACACCCAGCATGGCGTCACCTGCGCAAAACCAGCCAGCCAAAAGCCGCCAGTGAAATAAAGGAATAAATCATCGCTGGCGCCGCCGCCGCCAGCCAGGGCTGCCACTGGTGCAGGTTCCCGATGTAGCCGAACACGTTGTTGAGCAGGAAGAAGCTGATGCCCGCCATCACACCGCCGAACACGTAACCCGTGATGCTGCCCGAGCGGAAATGCAGGTACGCAAAGGGCAGGGCCAGCACCACCATCACCAGGCAGGACAGCGGGTAGAACACCTTGCGCCAGAACTCGATCTCGTAGGCCTGCGCGGTCTGGCCATTGGCCTGCAGGTGGCGGATGTAGGCGTACAGGTCGGTGGTGCGCATCCGCTCGGGTTTGAGCAGCGCGGCCGAGACCATTTCCGTGCTGATGCTGCTGGGCCAGCGCGCCACAGCCTCTTCGGTCCGGGTGATGCGCGCCGCGCCCTGGCCAGCGGCGTCAAACTCCCGCCGCTGCACCTGGTGCAGGGTCCAGGCATCGTCGTCCCCGATCTGCCCGCTCGCCGCCTGGGTGATCGACACCAGAAAGCCCTGGTTGTCAAATTCGAAAATGCGCACCTGGTCCAGCCCGCCCTGTGGCGTCAGGGCGCCAACGTTGACCGAGAAATTGCTGTAGGTCTGGCGCTCCTTGAGCCAGGCACCGGTCTGGCCCAGGCTGATATGCCCCTGGTAGCTGGCCTTGAGCAGCTGCGCACTGCGGTCGGCCATCGGCGCGATGTAGTCGCCCAGCGCAAAGGTCAGCCCTACAAACAGGGCGCCCAGACCCAGCAGGCTGCGCAGCGCCCGCCACGGCCCCAGTCCACTGGTGCGCAAGATCGTGTATTCCGAACTTTGCGCCAGGCGCGCCAGCACAAACACCGAACCGATCAGCACCGCGATCGGCAGCAGCTCGTACACCCGGCTGGGCATCAGCAGGCCCACGTACAGCAGTGCCTGCGCCATGCCGTACACGCGCTGCGCGTCCAGTGGCGAACGCCGTCCCAGATCGGGCAGCTCGTCCACGAAGTCGAAGAAGAAAAACAGCGCCAGAAAGCCCAGCAGCACAAAGCCCACGGCCACCGCCACCTCACCGTAGATCAGCCGGCGAATGGTCCTCATGCCGCACCCCCCTGGGCCCATGTGTGCCGCTCGCGCACGGCCCGCACCCACCCGCGCAGACTCAGGTTGTGGTGCCGCTTGGCCAGCCACAGCGCCGACAGCACCAGCACGCTGCCGTGCAGCCCCAGCATGAAGGGCCACAGACCCACCAGCCCAGTGGCCACCCAGCTCTGGCCCAGGTTCAGCAGGTTGTAATAAAAGACGAAGGCAAACAGCGTGAAGAACAGGTTGCCGCCACGCCCCGCACGCGGGTTGCCGGTGGTGGTGGCCAGGGCAATGAGCACGAAGTTCAGCGCCGTCAGCGCCATGCCCACCCGCCAGCCCAGCTCGCCGCTGTGCGCGCGCGAAGGCTCGGTGATCAGTTGCCACGTCGGCCGTGCCTTCAGGCCGTGCTGGTCCTTGCCCAGCCGTGCAGCCACCCCCAGCGCCGTCACGTATTCGCCAAACTCGCTCACCTTCAGGCTGGCGTCATCGGCCGACGACTCCAGCCGCTGGCCGTTGCTCAGCAACAGCATCTGCCGGTCGTCCACCCATTCGATGCGCCCCGCGCGTGCCGAGGTGATGGTCTCGCGGCCGTCGCGCTCACGGCTGGAAATGAACACATTGCGGCCCTCGGTGCCATCGGCCGTGTCCTTGTCGATGAAGAACACCCGGCGCCCGCTCGAAGACTCCTGAAACTGCCCTGGCGCCACCCGTTCAAGGTCGCCCCGGCGCTCAAAGCGATCACGCAATTCCTCGGTCTGGCGGTTGGCCCATGGCCAGACAAACATCACCATCAGCGTGATGACCAGCAGCACCGGCCAGGCAAAGCGCATCACCGGCCCCAGAAAACTCCCCAGCGACCGGCCACTGGCCAGCCAGATGATCATCTCGCTGTCGCGGTACATGCGCGAGAGCGTGAACACGATGGCAATGAACAGCGCCAGCGTCAGCACCGTGGGCATGCGTCCCAGCACCGTGTAACCCAGCACCAGCATGATCTCTTCGGGGTTCACGCTGCCGCGCGAAGCCAGGCCCAGCGTGCGGATCAGCAGCATGGTCAGCACGATGGTGAACAGCACCACCAGGGTCGCCCCGAAGCTGCGCGCCAGCTCTCGCCGAAAAGAGGAATGGAATAACATCGACCGCACTGTTTTGGAAACCGCGATTATGGACTTCGAACTCAAATCCCTCTCGGCCGAACAAGCCACCCAACTCGCGGTCGATGCACTGCTCGTGCTGGTGCCCGACCAGCTTCCGCGGGCTCAGGGCAAGGCCCTCACGCCGCTGACCGAACTCATCGAAAACGCCACCCGCCGTGGCGATCTTGAAACCGGCGCCGGCGCCAGTCTCTCGTGCTACCAGCCCGCCGGCGTGAAAGCCGCGCGCGTGGTCCTGGTGCGGGCCGGCGATGGTGCGCCCGCCGCCGTGCGCAAGGCGGTCACCGCCGGCATGGCCAGCCTCAAGGGCTCGGCCGTGCGCAAGCTCGGCCTGGTCCTCAACCTGCTGGCCGACAGCGATGCCACCGTCCGCACGGCCATCACCGGCTGCGCCGAAGCCAGCTACGTCTACACCCACAGCAAGCCATCAGCCAAGGCCCGTGCGCTCAGCAAGGTCACCGTGGGCGTCGGCCGTGCCGACGCCGTGCGCCAGGGCCTGCGCGAAGGCCAGGCCCTGGTGGCCGGCATCGAGGTGGCCAAGGAATGGGCCAACCGCCCCGGCAACCTGGCCACACCCAGCCTGCTGGCCGACGCCGCGCGCAAGCTCGGCCGGCGGCCCAACATCAAGACCGAGGTGCTCGGCCCCCGGGAAGTGGCCGCCCTCAAGATGGGCGCCTTCATGGCCGTGGCCCAGGGTTCGGCCGAACCCCTGCGCTTCATCGTGCTGCGCTACCAGGGCGCGCCCAAGACGCAGGCCCCGGTCGTGCTGGTCGGCAAAGGCATCACCTTCGACACCGGCGGCATCTCCATCAAACCCGCGCCTGACATGGACGAAATGAAGTTCGACATGGGCGGCGCCGCCAGCGTGCTCGGCACCTTCGCCGCCCTGGCCGAACTGCAACCGGCCATCAACGTCGTCGGCCTCATTCCCAGCTGCGAAAACATGCCCGACGGCCTGGCCGTCAAACCCGGTGACGTGGTCACCAGCATGAGCGGACAGACCATCGAAATCCTCAACACCGACGCCGAAGGCCGCCTGATCCTCTGCGACGCGCTCACCTACGCCGCCCGCTTCAAGCCGCGCGCAGTGGTCGACATCGCCACCCTGACCGGCGCCTGCGTCATCGCCCTGGGCGCCGTGCGCTCGGGCCTCTTCTCGGCCGACGACGCCCTGGCGCAAGCCCTCCAGCGCGCCGGTGACGAAGCGCTCGACCCCTGCTGGCGCATGCCCCTGGACGACGAATACGCCGAAGGCCTGAAGTCCAACTTCGCCGACATGGGCAACGTCGCCGGCCGCGCCGCCGGTGCCGTCACCGCTGCCAAATTCCTCCAGAAATTCACCGGCGAACTCGTCTGGGCCCACCTCGACATCGCCGGCACCGCCTGGAAAAGCGGTGCCGCCAAAGGCGCCACCGGCCGACCGGTGCCACTGCTGGTGCACTACCTGCTCAGCCAGGCCAGCCCCGCCGCCCGCACCCGCGCCAAGGCCTGAGCGCGCCGCACCCGCCGAAGCCCCGCACCATGACCGAGGTGGCCTTTCACTTCAACGCCCCCGACCGCCTGGGGTACGCCTGCCGCCTGCTGCGCAAGGCCTACCTCAAAGGCGCGCGGGTGCTGGTGCTGGCCGATGCACCCCTGGCCCAGGCGCTGGACCAGCAACTCTGGACCGTCGGCGGCACCGACTTCGTCCCCCATGCGCTGGCCTCGGCCGCGCCAGCGCTGCTGACCCACACGCCCATCGTCATCAGCGACGCACCCGAACCGGTCCCCGGCCAGCACCAGGTGCTCGTCAACCTGCGCGACACCTGGCCTGCCGGCTTTGAAGCCTTCGCCCGCGTCATCGAGGTCATCACCCCCGAAGCGCCCGTGCGCGAACAGGCCCGCCAACGCTGGCGCCAATACAAGGCCGCCGGCGTCGAGCCGCAACACCTGGACATCGCCCAGCCAGCCCCCGCCGCGCCTTGAGCGCCCGCCGGCTCTCCCCTGCAACAGTGTCGCGAATGGGTCATTCGTCCACCGAATGCATACCGGGGCAAACCCTGATAACTCCCCCGCCAAACCCCTACCGTGCAAAGCAGCACAGAAATTTCGGGTATCTTTACGAGTGTGGAGAAAGTTCCCTCCGCAGTTCAAAAATTCACTCCTTTCTGAGGATTTCTATGCAACTGAACCTGAAACTCGCCGTCATCGCTGCGGCCGTCGCTCTGGCCGCCTGCGGCAAAAAAGAAGAGGCGGCCCCGGCTGCTGCTCCGGCTCCTGCTGGTGACGTCATCAAGATCGGTCACGTTGGTCCCACCAGCGGCGCCATCGCCCACCTCGGCAAAGACAACGAGAACGGTGCCCGCATGGCCATCGACGAGCTCAACGCCGCCAACCTGTCCATCGGTGGCAAGCCCGTCAAATTTGAACTGCTGGCCGAAGACGACGCTGGCGATCCGAAGCAGGGCACTGCTGCCGCCCAGAAACTGGTTGACGCCAAAGTCAACGGCGTGATCGGTCACCTGAACTCCGGCACCACCATCCCGGCTTCGCAGATTTACAACGACGCCGGCATCCCCCAGATCTCCCCCTCGGCCACCAACCCCAAGTACACCCGCCAGGGCTACGCCGGTGTTTTCCGTGTCGTGGCTGACGACGTGCACCTGGGCGGCACCCTCGGCAAGTACGCCGTGGAAAGCCTCAAGGGCAAGAACATCGCCGTCATTGACGACCGCACGGCCTACGGCCAGGGCGTTGCCGACGAGTTCGAAAAAGGCGTCGTCGCTGCTGGCGGCAAAGTCGTCGGTCGCGAATTCACCAACGACAAAGCCACCGACTTCAACGCCATCCTGACCACCCTGAAGGCCAAGAAGCCCGACGTCGTGTTCTTCGGCGGCATGGACGCCGTGGCCGGCCCGATGCTCAAGCAAATGAAGGCCCTGGGCATCAAGGCCAAGTTCATGGGCGGCGACGGCATCTGCTCGTCCGGTCTGGTGGACCTGGCTGGCGACGGCCTGAGCGACGACCAGGTCTACTGCGCTGAAGCCGGTGGCGTGGAAGGCGAAGGCAAGGCCAGCATGGAGAAATTCCGTGCCGACTTCAAGGCCAAGTACAACGCCGAAGTGCAGGTCTATGCACCGTACGTGTACGACTCCGTGATGGTCATGGTCGAAGCCATGAAGGCTGCCGACTCCTCCGAGCCGGCCAAGTACCTGCCCAAGCTCAAGGAAACCAACCACAAAGGCGTGACCGGCCAGATCGCCTTCGACGAGAAGGGCGACATCAAGAACGGCGCCCTGACGCTGTACACCTACAAAGGTGGCAAGCGTTCCGAAATCGCCGTGATCCGCTGATCACCGGCGCCCATCGGGCACACAAAGGCCACCCTCGGGTGGCCTTTTTTTATGTCCCGGCACGGCCGGGAGCGCCGCTTTTTGCAGCTTCCCCGACAGATCAGCCCCATCCGCCTGCTACAATGCAAGGCTTCGCGGAGAGGTGGATGAGCGGTTTAAGTCGCACGCCTGGAAAGCGTGTGTGGGCTAATCCCCACCGCGGGTTCGAATCCCGCCCTCTCCGCCAGAAATGATGTAAGCCCTTGAATTCAAACGGATTCAAGGGCTTTTCGTTTATGAGTGTTA
>JBJTNV010000111.1:0-17525 GCA_046074205.1 Hydrogenophaga sp. | reverse complement strand
TTAGCTTATGCGCCTACTCGGTAAAGCCCTTACGTTTGACGACGTTCTCCTCGTCCCCGCCTATTCGCAAGTCCTGCCCAAGGACACATCCCTTGCGACCCAATTCACCCGCAACATCCGCCTGAACCTGCCCCTGGTGTCTGCCGCCATGGACACGGTGACCGAAGCTCGCCTGGCCATTGCCATTGCGCAAGAGGGCGGCATTGGCATCGTGCACAAGAACCTCACGGCGCAGGAACAGGCCGCCCAGGTGGCCAAGGTCAAGCGCTACGAGTCCGGCGTGCTGCGCGATCCGGTGGTCATCACCCCCGACACCACCGTGCGCCAGGTCATGGCCCTGTCGGAAGAGCTGGGCGTGTCCGGCTTCCCGGTGGTGGACGGCGGCAAGGTGGTGGGCATCGTGACCGGCCGCGACCTGCGCTTTGAAACCCGCTACGACCAGAAGGTCAGCGAGATCATGACGCCGCGCGAGCGCCTGATCACCGTGCCCGACGGCACCACCCCCGAACAGGCCAAGGCCCTGCTCAACAAGCACAAGCTCGAACGCCTGCTGGTGGTGAGCGACAGTTTCGAGCTCAAGGGCCTGATCACCGTCAAGGACATCACCAAGCAACTCAACTTCCCCAACGCCGCGCGCGATGCCGCTGGCCGCCTGCGCGTGGGCGCTGCCGTGGGCGTGGGCGAAGGCACCGAAGAGCGTGTCGAAGCCCTGGTCAAGGCCGGTGTGGACGCGATCGTGGTGGACACGGCGCATGGCCACAGCAAGGGTGTGATCGACCGCGTGCGCTGGGTCAAGCAGAACCATCCGCAGGTGCAGGTGATCGGCGGCAACATCGCCACCGGCGCGGCCGCGCTGGCACTGGTCGATGCCGGCGCCGACGGCGTCAAGGTGGGCATTGGCCCGGGCTCGATCTGCACCACCCGCATCGTCGCGGGCGTGGGGGTTCCGCAGATCATGGCGGTGGACAACGTGGCCACGGCTCTCAAAGGCACCAGGGTGCCCCTGATCGCCGACGGCGGTATCCGTTACAGCGGCGACATCGCCAAAGCCATTGCAGCCGGCGCCGGCACCGTGATGATGGGCGGCATGTTTGCCGGCACCGAAGAGGCGCCGGGCGAAATCGTGCTGTACCAGGGCCGCAGCTACAAGAGCTACCGCGGCATGGGTTCGATTGGCGCCATGCAGCAGGGCAGTGCCGACCGCTACTTCCAGGAAAGCAGCACCGGTAACCCCAACGCCGACAAGCTGGTGCCCGAAGGCATTGAAGGCCGTGTGCCCTACAAGGGCTCGGTGGTGGCCATCGTCTACCAGATGGCCGGCGGCCTGCGGGCCTCCATGGGCTACTGCGGATGCGCGACCATCGCTGAAATGCACGAGCGTGCCGAGTTCGTCGAGATCACCTCGGCGGGCATTCGCGAGAGCCACGTGCACGACGTGCAGATCACCAAAGAAGCACCGAACTACAGAGCGGATTAAGGCTCCCCCCGCGCCGCCTGCGGCGTCACCCCCCAGGGGGCGGCACCAGCGGCCCGGCAAAGCCGGTTCCGCGGTGCCCCTGGCAGGGGTGACCGCTTGCTCAACGGGTCGTCCTTCGTGGCGACCTTTGTTTTTTTCTGAAGTCCACCGACCGCCATGCAGCACCAGAAAATCCTCATCCTCGATTTCGGCTCCCAGGTCACCCAGCTCATCGCGCGCCGCGTGCGTGAAGCACATGTCTACTGCGAAGTCCATCCCTGCGACGTGAGCAGCGAGTGGGTACGCGAGTTCGCCGCCGATGGCCAGCTCAAGGGTGTGATCCTCTCGGGCAGCCACGCCAGCGTCTACGAGGTGGACGACAAGGCGCCCGACGCGGTGTTCGAACTGGGCGTGCCGGTCCTGGGCATTTGCTACGGCATGCAGACCATGGCGCAGCAACTGGGTGGCAAGGTCGAGGCCGGCAAGACGCGCGAGTTCGGCTACGCCGAGGTGCGCGCGCGTGGCCACACAGCCCTGCTCAAGGACATCGCCGACTTCACCACGCCCGAAGGCCACGGCATGCTCAAGGTCTGGATGAGCCACGGCGACAAGGTGACCGAAATGCCGGCCGGCTTCAAGCTCATGGCCAGCACCGACGCCTGCCCCATTGCCGGCATGGCCGACGAATCGCGCGGCTACTACGCGGTGCAGTTCCACCCCGAGGTCACGCACACGGTGCAGGGCAGGGCACTGCTGGAGCGCTTTGTGCTGGAGATCTGCGGCACGCGGCCCGACTGGATCATGCGCGACCACATCGAGGAAGCGGTGCAGAAGATCCGCGAGCAGGTGGGTGACGAGGAAGTCATCCTCGGCCTGTCCGGCGGCGTGGATTCGTCGGTCGCCGCGGCCCTGATCCACCGCGCCATCGGCGACCAGCTGACCTGCGTCTTCGTCGACCACGGCCTGCTGCGCCTGCACGAGGGTGACATGGTGATGGACATGTTCGCCGGCAAGCTGCACGCCAAGGTGATCCGCGTCGACGCCAGTGAACTCTTCCTGGGCCAGCTGGCCGGTGTCACCGATCCCGAGAAGAAGCGCAAGATCATCGGCGGCCTGTTCGTCGACGTGTTCAAGGCCGAAGCCGCCAAGCTCAAGGGCGACGGCGCCAAAGGCGCCAAGTGGCTGGCGCAGGGCACCATCTACCCGGACGTGATCGAGTCCGGCGGCGCCAAGAGCAAGAAGGCCGTCACCATCAAGAGCCACCACAACGTGGGCGGCCTGCCCGAGCAGCTGGGCCTGAAGCTCCTGGAGCCGCTGCGCGACCTGTTCAAGGACGAAGTGCGTGAACTGGGCGTGGCCTTGGGGCTGCCGCACGACATGGTCTACCGCCACCCCTTCCCGGGTCCGGGTCTGGGCGTGCGCATTCTGGGCGAGGTCAAAAAGGAGTACGCGGACCTGCTGCGCCGGGCCGACGCCATCTTCATCGAAGAACTGCGCTCAACGATTGACCCCATCAGCGGCAAGAGCTGGTACGACCTGACCAGTCAGGCCTTCACCGTGTTCCTGCCGGTCAAGAGCGTGGGCGTGATGGGCGACGGCCGCACCTACGACTACGTGGTGGCGCTGCGCGCGGTGCAGACCAGCGACTTCATGACCGCCGACTGGGCCGAACTGCCGTACGCGCTGCTCAAGAAAGTGTCCGGCCGCATCATCAATGAGGTGCGCGGCATCAACCGCGTGACCTACGACGTCAGTTCCAAACCGCCGGCGACCATTGAGTGGGAATAATTATTTCGAACTAATGCCAGTGGCCGCCGGAATTTTTCTCTGTTTTTGGGCTGCACGCGGGCGGATGAAAGTGATGGTTCAAATCACGCACCCCTGCGACGCTTTTCCTTATACTGGTCCCGTGAGTATCGCAACCGCCAAAAGGTCATTGCCATGAATGCCATTTCCAGTCTTTTCCATCGCATCCACTTTCGCCGGTCGATGGGCTGGTTGCTGTGTTCTGCTTCGCTGTGGGGTTTGGCCACCGCCCAGGCACAACGGGTACCCAGGGTAGAGCATCCTCCCAAACCGCAATTGCAATTGCAGGTGGACAGGGCGCAGGGTGAAAACGCCATTCGCCTCCTGGGAGACCGGCTGCCGGAGGTTGCCAAAGCGCATGGAATGACCGCGCAGGCGCTTGAAAAAATGCTGTTGGGCGATCAGAGTCTCTGGATTGATCGCCACGGGCGGCTTCTCTACGTTGACCCTGTTCCCGCCATCCAGCCTGGTCAGTCGCCCCAGCCGTCCACGGCGCCCCGGTCTTCTTCTGGCGCTGTCGGGGCCCGCGTTCTGCAAACGTCGGCGCTCAATTACACCAGCGCAGACGCTTTTCTGCTCAACAGCAAGCCCGACGCGAAGAAAATCATTTATCTGGATTTCACCGGACATGTGGTGACCGGGACGGCCTGGAACAACACGTACGGATCGACCATCAGTTCACCCGCTTTCAGCCTCGATTCTGATCGCAGCCAATTCAGCACAGCGGAAAAGGAGGCGATCCTGGACATCTGGCGCCGCGTGGCTGAAGACTATGCCCCGTTTGACGTCAATGTGACCACTGTTGAACCGAGCATGGATGCTCTCGTCCGCTCGAGCATCAGTGATGAAGAATACGGCTCGAGGGTCGTCATTGCGCCTGATTTCACCCGCAACCCAGCCAACCCCTGCAGGTGCGGCGGTTTTGCCTATGTCGGCGTGTACAGTGACATCAACAACCTGTACTATCAGCCGGCTTACGTTTTTCAGGATCAGCTTGGTAACAACAATAAAAACATCGCAGAGGCCATCAGTCATGAGGCAGGGCACAACCTCGGGCTTAGTCACGATGGCACATCGTCCACAGGCTACTACAGCGGACATGGCGACGGAGATACTGGCTGGGCCCCGATCATGGGTGTCGGGTATTCCAAAAACCTGGTTCAGTGGAGCAAAGGTGAATATCCGGGTGCCAACCAGACCCAGGACGATCTGGTCGTCATCCAGCAAAATGGTGCCCCCATCAGGGCCGATGACCATGGAAATGTCACGGCCAATGCCACCAGCATGCAGGCCAGTCCCACCGCTGACGGACAGTCTTTGTTTGCCAACGGTGTGATTGAAACACGCGATGACGTCGATGTTTTCAAGATCAACCTGGGCAATGGTGGCGGTTCGATTCAGTTGACATTGACGGGCGCGACCCCTTCAAGCAATCTGGATGCGCAGCTCAAATTGATGTCAGCCGATTCAACGTTCTTGATCACAGATAACGCAGTGGGCAAACTGGGCGCTTCCGTGTCCGCTACCAATTTGCCTGCCGGAGACTACTACGTGATCGTCGATGGCGTGGGCAGAAGTGATATCTCCCCCGGTTACAGCGATTACGGCAGTCTGGGTCAATATACGATTTCAGGCTCAGCGTCCGCTCCGACGGGTTTTCCTCCCGTGGTCAGCTTGAGCGCATCGCACGTTCAGGGGTATGCAAAGGAGCTTTCGGTGAAGTTCAGCGGATCGGCGACCGATCCCGACGGGACCGTGACCGGATTCCTGCTGGACGCTGGGAATGGTCAGACCTCCGCGCAGAGTTCTTCGACGTTCACAGACACGACGGTGGAATACCTGTCTGCTGGCTCATACACCGCCAGGTTGGTGGCGACGGACAACGATGGCGTGTCAGGTCAGAGCAGCCTGTTGATCACCGTATTTGCGCCGCGCATGGACGTGAGCAACGTCAGTCCGATTCTGTTCTCAACCGTCAACAAGCAGAAAATAGGCAACACCACTGTGACGGTGAAAGATGGCAAGGGAGCGGTGGTCTCGGGTGTGACCGTGTATGGGCGCTGGAGCGGCGCTGTGTCTTCCAGCCTTTCGGCTGTCACCAATGTCAATGGGGTGGCAACGTTCACGTCCCCGGCGATCAAGACCACCAAGAGTGTGCGGTTCGACGTGACCAACATCGCACGGACAGGCTTCACCTACGATCCGGCCCTGCTCACCGCCCCGACTTTCGTCACATCGCCATAAACATCCATGCGTGGTCGTGCTGGTGAGGCCTGCACCAGAACGGCCAGCGCGCAGCCTAGCGAGGCATCAAGAAGGCGTTCTGAACTCCCCCCGCCGTGATGCCTGTCGCTCCTGTCCTGTTAGCCAACGACGAAACCTTCATGCGCCAGGCCTTGCAGCAGGCGCAAGCCGCTGCGGCCGCCGGCGAGGTGCCGGTGGGGGCGGTGGTGGTCCATCAGGGGCGGGTGATCGCCACCGGCCGCAATGCCCCGGTGAGTGCACACGATCCGACCGCGCATGCGGAGATCGTGGCCTTGCGGGCGGCAGCGCAGGCGCTGGGCAATTACCGTCTGGACGGGTGCGATCTGTTCGTCACCCTGGAGCCCTGTGCCATGTGCAGCGGGGCCTTGCTGCATGCGCGCCTTCGCCGCGTGGTGTACGGCGCCGCGGACCCCAAAACGGGGGCTGCCGGCTCGGTGGTGGACCTGTTCGGGCAGCCGCAGCTGAACCACCAGACGGTGGTGCAGGGCGGTGTGCTGGCAGAGCCCTGTGGCCAGCTGCTCAGCGACTTTTTTCAGCAGCGGCGCCAGCGTCAGCGGGCGCTGGCCCATCCCTTGCGCGAGGACGCGCTGCGCACGCCCGATGCACGCTTTGCGCTGTTGCCGGACTACCCTTGGTCCCCGCACTACCTGAGTGATCTGACACCGCTCCAGGGCTTGCGGCTGCATTACCTGGACGAGGGGCCGGAGCACGCACCCCGCACCTGGCTGTGTCTGCATGGCAACCCGGCCTGGAGCTACCTCTACCGCAAGATGATCCCCGTCTTTCTGGCCGCTGGCGACCGGGTGGTGGCGCCCGATCTCATCGGGTTTGGCAAGAGCGACAAGCCCAAGAAAGAAGCGGTTCACCGCTTTGACTGGCATCGGGAGGTGCTGCTGGCGCTGGTGGAGCGACTGGACCTGCGCAACGTGGTGCTGGTGGTGCAGGATTGGGGGGGCCTGCTGGGTCTGACATTGCCCATGGACGCACCGCAGCGCTACCGTGGGCTGCTGCTGATGAACACCCTGCTCGCCACGGGCGAGGTACCGCTCTCGCCCGGCTTTCTGGCCTGGCGCGAGATGTGCGCGAAGAAGCCCTTGTTTGATGTGGGTCGCCTGTTCGCCCGAGGCAATCCCCACCTGGGGGAGGCCGCGTGCGAGGCCTATCGAGCCCCGTTTCCCGACGCAGGCCACCGCGCCGCGCTGCGGGCGTTTCCACGTCAGGTGCCCGAGCACCCGCAGGATGATGGAGCGGCCGTTTCTCGACAGGCACGCCGCTTCTGGCGTGAAGACTGGCGCGGGGAGAGCCTGATGGTGGTGGGCGCTCAGGATCCGGTCCTGGGCGAGGCGGTCATGCGCGCCCTGCGGGACGACATTCGCGATTGCCCGCCGCCGTGGATACTGCCGGAGGTCGGGCACTTTGTTCCCGAGCACGGCGAGCGCATCGCGCAAGCCGCCTGCCAGCATTTTTCAACCGGACCTGTTCAAGAGCCATGAGCCATATCTACATTTACTCTCCCTCCGGTGCCGTGCGCGACAAGGCGGCTTTTCGCCGCGGTGTGGCGCGCCTGCGGCAGCTGGGGCATGAGGTCGAGGTGGACGCAGACGCGCTGAGCCGCCACCTGCGGTTTGCCGGTGATGACGCGACGCGCCTGGCCGCCATTGGACGGGCGGCCGCCAGCGGCGCCGATGTGGCCCTGATCTCAAGAGGGGGGTATGGGCTGACACGCATCCTGCCGGACTTGCCCTACAAAGCCCTGGCCAAGGCCGTCGAACGTGGAACGCAGTTCGTGGGCCTGAGCGATTTCACGGCCTTGCAGAACGCGCTGCTGGCCAAAACCGGGGCGGTGACCTGGGCCGGTCCAGCACTGGGCGAGGATTTCGGTGTCGAAGGCACGCCGGACGACATCATGGAAGCCTGTTTCGACGACCTGTTGTGCGGGCAGGGCGAGGGGAGCGGCTGGCAGTTGCCCAAGGCTGATCTGCCGGCACTCGCGGCGCGGAAAAGCCGTTCCGGCACAGCGCCCGAGGGCCTGAACATCGGGCATGCCACCCTCTGGGGCGGCAATCTGAGTGTCTTGTGCGCATTGGTGGGCACGCCGTTCATGCCGGCTGTCAACGGTGGCATCCTGTTTCTGGAGGATGTCAACGAGCATCCCTACCGCATCGAACGCCAGCTCAGCCAGCTGTTGCATGCCGGCATTCTGGGTTCGCAAAAGGCGGTGTTGCTGGGCTCGTTCAACCGTTTCGAGCTGGGCCCGCACGACAGGGGGTTCAAGCTGCAGACGGTGGTGGACTGGCTGCGCGCGCAGATCCGCACACCGGTGCTGACCGGTTTGCCCTTCGGGCACGTGCCGACCAAGGTGCTGCTGCCAGTGGGGCGCCGGGTGGACCTGCTGGTGCAGGCGCGTGATGCGCTGCTGTTCTGGGGTTGAACGCCCCCGGACGCCTGGCGGTGGTCAAAGGAGTTTTCAATGAAACGCTGGCTCATCCGTGGTTCGCTGCTCCTGCTGTCCTTGCTGGTGGCGGCGACGCTGGCGCTGCTCTGGTATGTCCGGCAAAGCCTGCCGCAGACCGATGGTGAGCTGAACCTGCCGGGCTTGCGTGGGCCGGTGGCCGTGAACCGGGATGCCAGCGATGTGACACACATCATGGCCAGTGACCCGCGCGATGCGTGGATGGCGCTGGGTTATGTGCACGCGCAAGAGCGTGGGTGGCAGCTCGATTTCAACCGCCGCGTCATGCGCGGCACCCTGTCCGAGCGGCTTGGCCCGGCGACGCTGGACACGGATCGTCTGATGCGAACGCTGGGCATCCGCGAGGCGGCGCAGCGCCAGGTGGCGCGGCTGTCGCCTGAGGCCCGCACCGCGTTGCAGGCCTACAGCGCAGGGGTCAATGCCTTTTTCGCGCACAGCGACCAGGCGCTGACACCCGAGTTCAGGGTCCTGGGGGTCGATCCGCGCGACGAGGCCCGTGCCGGCCGCTACTGGGACGAAGCCGACAGTGCCGGCTGGGCCCTGATGATGGCGCTGGACCTGGGCGGCAACTGGGGCACGGAAGTGGCGCGCCTGGCGTCCCTGCAGGTACTGGACACTGCGCAGATGTGGCAGCTGTTCCCGCCGTACCCCGGTGAGCCACCGGCGGCCTCGGCCGATCTGGGACGGCTGTACCGCGAGTGGGGCGTGTTCCGTGGTGGCGAGGAGAAGGTCGCGCAGGCCCCGGCGGCCGCCGGCGGGATGGACGGGCAGCTGTCACGGGAGGTGGTGGCCTGGGCGCAGGAACTGGGCAACGTGGGCGGCAAGGGCTCGAACAACTGGGTGGTCGATGGCTCACGCAGCCAGAGCGGCCGGCCGTTGCTGGCCAACGACCCGCATCTCGGCTTGAGTGCACCGGCCATCTGGTACTTCGCACGCCTGCAGGCGCCCGATGTCGATGGCGTGGGCGGCATGGACGTGATCGGTGCCACGCTGCCCGGCACGCCCTTTGTGGTGCTCGGCCGGACGGCGGGGGTGGCCTGGGCATTCACCAACACGGGCCCCGATGTGCAGGACCTCTACCTGGAGCAGGTACGGCCCGGGCAGCCCGACCAGTACCGCGTGCCGTCGGCAACCGGGCAGGCGGCCTGGGCCCCGTTTGACACGCGGATCGAGACCATCCGCGTCAAGGGACAGCCCGACGTGGTGCACACCGTGCGCCGTACCCGCCATGGACCGGTGATCAGCGATGTGCCAGGCCAGACGCGCGACCTGCTCGACACCGGTCGCTACGCCCTGGCGCTGCGCTGGACTGCGCTGGAGGACCGTGACAGCAATGTGCAGGCCACCCTGGCGTCCAACCGGGCGCAGACGGTGGGCGATCTGTTGCGCGCGTATGAGGGCTTTCACGCGCCGATGCAGAGCGTGCTGATGGCCGACCGCAGTGGACGGATCGCCTTCAAGGCCGTGGGCAAGGTACCCCTTCGCCAGGCCAGCAACGATATCCGCGGCGTGGCCCCTTCACCTGGCTGGGATGCGCGCTACGACTGGACGGGCTGGATTCCCTGGGCCGAAACGCCACAGGATGATGGATCGCGCGGTTGGATCGCCACCGCCAACCAGCGCATCCACGGGCCCGATTACCCGTATTTCATGACCCAGGACTGGCGGCCGCCGTACCGCCACGACCGCATCGTCCAGCTGCTCCAGCAGACCCCCCGACACACCGTGGAGAGCTTTCGCGCGATCCAGGCCGACGTGCATTCGGCCGCCGCCCTGCGTCTGCTGCCGTTTCTGTTGCGGGCTCAATCGCGGCATCCGCTGGCGCCAGCCGCACTGGCCACGCTCAAGGGCTTTGATGGCGAAATGCGGGCCGACCAGGCAGCGCCACTGGTGCTCAGCGTGTGGGCTGACGCATTCACACGTCAGGTGATCGGCGAGCGGCTCGGGCAGGAACGTTTTGAACGCCTCTACGGCAAGCGGCTGTTCCGCGACGCGGTGGAGGGCATTCTGCAGCGCGACGACACCTTCTGGTGCGGTGAGCAGGGCTGCGCGGCGGCCAGTGCCCGTGCGCTGGACCGTGCGCTGGAGGTGATCGCGGCGCAGCAGGGGCGCGACGTGGCTGCCTGGCGCTGGGGCGATGCGCACCCGGCGCTGTCGGTGCACCGCCCCTTCGGTAACGTGCCGATGCTGGCACGCGTGTTCGACGTGCGCCGGCCCACCGGCGGCGACCCGTTCACCGTGAATGTGGGGCAGTACCACCCGGACAAGGCCGATGCGCCGTTCGCCAACCGCCATGCGGCCAGCCTGCGGGCGATTTACGACCTGGCCGACCTGGAGAACTCGCGATTTATCTACCAGACCGGGCAGAGCGGCCATGTGTTCTCCAGCCGCTACCGGGACATGGCCGATGAGTGGGCGGCGGTGCAATACCGGCCGCTGCAGCTGAACCCGAACACCTGGGCCAGCCGCCTGACTCTGACGCCCTGAGCGGGGCGTTTACTTGAGGTTGCCCGAGAGGAACTGGGCCAGGCGTTCGCTCCTCGGAGCGGACAGCACCTCACGCGGCACCCCTTGTTCTTCGATACACCCTTGGTGCAGGAAGATCAGGTGGTTGGACACCTCGCGTGCAAAACCCATTTCGTGCGTCACCACCACCATGGTCCGGCCCTCTTCGGCCAGGGTGCGCATCACGCGCAGCACTTCGGTGACCAGTTCGGGGTCGAGCGCGCTGGTGGGCTCGTCAAACAGCATGACCTCGGGTTCCATGGCCAGTGCGCGGGCAATGGCCACACGCTGCTGCTGCCCGCCCGACATGTGGGCAGGGTACTTGCCTTCGACGTTGCGCAGGCCGACCTTGTCGAGGTACTTGCGGGCCGTCGCGATCGCTTCATCCTTGCTCTTGCCGAGCACGTGCATGGGCGCTTCGATGATGTTTTCCAGCACCGTCAGGTGGGCCCACAGGTTGAAGTGCTGGAAGACCATGGCCAGTTTGGCGCGGGCGCGCTGCAGCTGCTGCTCGTCGGCGGCCTTGAGCATGCCGTCCTTGGCGGTGACCAGCTTCAGCTCTTCACCCGCCACGATGATGCGGCCCTGCTGCGGGCGCTCCAGCAGGTTCATGCAGCGCAGGAAGGTGGACTTGCCCGAACCGGACGATCCGATGATGCTGATGACGTCACCGGCCTTGGCGGTCAGCGAAATGCCTTTGAGCACTTCGTGCGAACCGTAGCTCTTGCGGATGTCGAGGGCTTCGAGTTTGGTGGTCATGGTGTTGTTGTTCTGAAGCGGCTCAAGGGCTGAGCAGGTTGCCCGAACGGATGGGGGTGGTACCGGCCACCCGGCAGAGTTCCATGCCGGTGGTGGCCCAGCGCAGGTTGTGGCGGGCGTAGACCACGCCGTCGGTGCGGGTGGTGATGGGCGTGCGGCGCCGGTTCAGCGGGTCCACGACATGGGCCATCACGTCACCCGCTTTCACCACGTCACCCGGCTGGTGCCGGAACACGATCACACCGGGGTGGGGCGCGTGCAGGTCGTCGGTGGCCGCCAGCGGCGTCGGCTCGCACAGCGCGGCGGGCAGGGCTGGGGGCGTGCCCGCCACCACGCCGCGCTCGCACAGGTAGTGCATGATGGCCTGGGCGTCCTGGGCCGCCAGTTCGTCCGACACATCGGTCTGGCTGCGCAGTTCCACCGTGGTGCTGGCACAGGCCAGGGGAATGGGGAAGCGGCCCTGGAAGTGCTCCTGCAGGCGCCACCAGGGGCCCGACAGCGCTTCGTCGAACGAGATGAGCGGGCCGGAGCCACGGGCCCAGAGCAGGGCGCGGGCACCCAGGTAGCGGGCCAGCGGCGCGATCTGGCCGAGCATCGGCTGCTCGACGTACAGGTGCATCACGGCTTCGAAGTCGCAGTGCAGGTCCAGCACCAGGTCGGCGTCGTGCGACAGTCGCATCAGGGTGTGGCGCTGGCTTTGCAGTTCGGTGTCTACCGCTTGCGCGTCCAGCGCACGGGCCATGGCGGCGCGGATGATGCGCTTGTTGGCCTCGGCGTCGGCGCCCAGTTGCCCGGCCACCTCGTCCTTGACGAGGTTGAAGAAGTCCGGGTAGTGGCGGTTGAAGTTCTCCATGCTGCCCAGCTCGAAGCGACCCACCTGGTGGTGCATCACCGTCTGCGACAGGCCGATGGGGTTGGCCATGGGCACCAGCACCACTTCACCCATCAGGTCGCCGCGCGCTTCAGCCGCCGCCAGCAGCCCGTGCAGGTGATCGGCCACCAGCATGCCCGGCAGTTCGTCGGCGTGCAGGCTGGCCTGGATATAGACCTTGGGCCCCTGGCCCTGTGTACCGAAGTGCCAGCTGACCAGCTGCCGCTGGGTACCCAGCGAAGGGGAGAGGAGAGGGTGCTGTTGCTGTTGCATCTGGACGTCGGGCACAGGGGAGCCTGCGGCCCTTTCAATGGGCCTGCGGTCGCAGGTAGGCCAGGAAGCGGCGTTCGAGCAGGCGGAACACATAGACCAGCGCGAACGTGAGCACGAAATACAGCACTGCCACCACGATGAAGGGCTGGAAGGCCAGGTAGTAGGTCTTGTAGATCGCGTAGGCGGCGTTGGTCAGGTCGTAGAGGGAGGGCACCACACTGGCCAGCGAGGTGGCGTGCAGCATCATCACGACCTCATTGGAATAGCCGGGCAGCGTGCGCCGCAAGGCGCTGGGCAGCACCAGGCGAAACATCATGTTCCAGTGGCTGTAACCGGCCGCCTGTGCGGCCTCGATCTCGCCGGCCGGCGTCTCGCGGATGGCACCAGCCAGCATTTCCACCGTGTAGGCACTGGTGTTGAGTGTGAAAGCCAGCACCGCACAGAAAAACGGGTCCTTGAACAGCGTCCAGGGCCAGACCGTGTCCCACAGCGCCTGCACCCATTCCAGCTGCGCGATGCCGTAATAGATGAAATAGACCTGGATCAGGAGCGGTGTGCCGCGGACCACGTAGGTGAACAGCCAGACAGGGGCCGACAGCCAGCGGTTGCCGGACACGCGCATCAGGGTCAGTGGCAGGGTCAGCAGGCCACCGGCCATCAGGCTGACCGCCAGCAATTCCATGGTGGCCAGGAAACCCGTCCAGTACAACTGCAGGTTCTGTGGCTGGAAGATGATGGCGAACTTGTCCATCAGAACTGGCCCCGCTTCACGCCCACCGAATAGCGCTGTTCCGCCTTGCGCAGCAGGTACAGGCTGACGCTGGAAATCAGCAGATAGAGCAGGCCGGCAAAGGCCATGAAGATGATGGCCGCACCGGGAATCTGTCCGCGGGCGGCAGCCCCGGCCTGTTTGGCCAGGTTGGTGATGTCGGCCAGACCGATCACCGACACCAGGGCGGTGGCCTTGAGCAGCACCAGCCAGTTGTTGGTGAAACTCGGCAGTGCAAAGCGCACCATTTGCGGCAGCACCATGCGCCGGAAGGTGTAAAAGCGGCTCATCCCGAACGCCCAGCCCGCCTCGGACTGGCCTTTGGGCACGCTCATGATGGCGCCACGGAAGGTCTCGGTCATGTAGGCGCCGTACACGAAACCGATGGTCAGCACGCCCGCCACGAAGGGGTTGATCTGGGGACCGCTGCGGTAACCCAGGGCTTCGAAGAGGTCGTTGATCAGGATCTGCCCGCCGAAGTACAGCAGCAGCATCCACACCAGATCCGGGACGCCCCGGATCACGGTGGAATAGATGTCGCCCACCCAGTTGAGCCAGCGGTAGGGCGAGAGCTTGGCAGCGGCGCCGGCCAGGCCGAGCAACGCCGCCACCACAAGGGCACCCAGTGAAACGCCGATGGTGACCAACAGCCCCTGAAGAATGCTGAGGAAGTAAGTCGTCATCGGAGTGTCGTCAGTACCGGGTGTTCAGGCTCAGGAGCCCCAGATGTCCACGCCAGGAACGTTCTTGTCGGCCAGGGCTTTCCACTGTCCGTTGGCGCGAATGGCCTTGATGGCCGCATCCAGCGCGTCACGCAGTGCGGTGTCTTCCTTGCGCAGCGCCACACCGGCACCGTCACCGAAGTACTTGGCATCGAACTCGACCGGAATGCGGCCACCGGCGCAGCTGTAGGCAGCACCGTCGGGCGTGGACAGGAAACCGCCCTGAACCTCGACCACATCGGCCACGGTGCCGTCCAGGCGACCGGACTTGATGTCCAGATAGACCTGATCTTGCGCGTCGTAAGGCACGATGGTGGCGCCGGCCGACTTGAGCTCGCCCATGGCGTACTTCTCCTGCGTCGATGCCTTGAGCACGCCAAGCTTCTTGCCTTTGAAATTGGCAGCTTCGGCGCCCAGTTTCAGATCGCTCTTGACCACCACGCAAGAGGGCGTGTTGTAGTACTTGCTGGTGAAGTCGACCGACTGCTTGCGCTCTTCGGTGATGGACATCGACGAGATGATCACGTCGTATTTCTTGGCCAGCAGACCGGGAATCATGCCGTCCCAGGCCTGCTCGACGAACACGCACTTGCTGTTGATCTGCTCGCACAGCGCCTTGGCAATGTCCACGTCAAAACCGGCCGGGTCGCCGGATTCGGTCTTGTAGGTGAAGGGCTTGTAGGTCGGGTCGATGGCCACGCGCAGTTCGGGCCATTGGCTGGCGGGCGCAGCAGTGCTCGCCGCGGGGGCTTCGGATTTGCCGCAGGCGGCCAGCGTCACAGCGCCGATCAGGCTGAGGGAGATCAGGGAAAGCTTCATGAAAAATCCTTTGCGAAGGGGTTGAAGGATCGACAGGATTGGACTCCTGGCAAGCCTTGGAATTGTAGGTCCGATGCGTCCACTACCGGCCCGCAGCCCGCTGGTGTTTCCCCGGTGTGATCCTGCTGACGCGACATGTCATGCGTTCTCGCGGAGGGCACGGACCGCCGAACAGCCGAGGGGGCAACCACTGCCTATTATTTACATAATATACATCGTGGAATATCAAGGCTGCACCGAAGAAGCGACCTTGTAGCCCACAAACCCGCATGGAACAAGGCCGTAAGTTCAAAGCGATGTTCTCAAGCCTGGGTCTATCGGTGGCCGATGCTGCGAACTTTCTTCAAGTGTCACCGCGCACGGTCCAGCTATGGGTGTCGGGGCGCTCGCGTATCCCTTATGCGGCCTTCAAGCTGTTGCGCTTGCAGCTGCGCTATGAGCTGCCCGGTGAAGCATGGAAAGACTGGCACATCAGCGCCGGACGCCTGTACACGCCCGAAGGGTTTGAACTCCATCCCAAAGACTTCTCTTGGTGGTCGCTGCTGGTGCGTCAGGCCAGAAGCTTCAGCATCCAGTACCGGGAGGCTGTAGAGCTTCGACGTGAACTGGGGGTGCTGGCAGCTGGCACTGCAGCCAAGCACGCGCAGCGGGCTGGCGGCGGCGAAGCTGACGGGCTTGTCCCATTTAAAACAAGGTCGCCAGACAACATCGTCGGCCATCTCAAAACCCAACAAAATCAATCACTTGCGCAAAGTGACATCACCCAGCACGCTAGACATCAGAATGATCACAAATTGATATCATGTCCTACCCCCTCAGACTGCCTCCCGACCTCGATACCGAAGCCCGGGAACGTGCCCAGCGGCTGGGCATCAGCCTCAATGCCCTCATGGCCGTGGCCCTTGATGCCTACCTGCGCGCCGAGCCTGCGCCTAAGCCATCCCCTGCCCCACCAGCTGCCAAGCCTCTCAAGCCGGCCAAGCCGGCCAAGCCCAAGGCCAGCCCGAGGCCCGCACCAGAGCCAGCAGCACAGGAAGGACACCCGGACTGGCGCCACTTCCACCCTGACCCCGATGTGTGGCCCTACGTCGACCCCGAGTTTGAACACCGCTGGGAACATGTTGACGACCCCACCGATGAAGCGGTCTGTATCGCCCTTGAACTCGAATACTGGTCAACCAGAGAACGGCCAGCATCAGGGCATTGATGCCACCGAAGGCCAAGGGGGTGCACGATGAGCCCGACACCTCGCCACTGGCCTGATGAGCGCCACCCGAGCCACTGCTGGGATTGGGTCACCGCTGAGGACGTTATCCGGCACGCCCTCGCCGCCTACACCTTGGCCCGCAAGCACGTGCAGCAGCCGCCTGGACGCCGCTTTGCTGAGGCCGATGGCACCAGCTGGGCCACACGGCTGAGCTTTGCCGATGACTTGGCTTTGCTCTTTGAGATGCGCCTGAAGGCTGAGGGCTACCAGCTGGGGGTCTGTCCCGAGTGGGCGCTGGATGCCAAACAGCTTCAGAAGTGGACGGCGCCGCCGACTTGGCTCCCGGATGAGCTGCAGCACCCTGAGCACCAGAAAGCAGGCGCGCAGCGCCGCGATGGTGCCGGAGACCACCCCAACCACTCGCCCGAACCGGACACACACATCAGCTCAGGAGGTGCCCACCCGTAAACAAAACCCAGCCCACAAAGCGAAACGCCCCGGACAGCCATCCGAGGCGTTTCTGGTCAAAACCCAATTGGATCTCAAGCAATGACTGAAGCGAAGTTTACCGGCATTCCGAGCGAATGCATACCCGCCAGAGCGCGGGAAGGGGCCTCAGCACACCCGGGCGGTGTCGCGGGCCAGTGCCACACATCACCCAGCAAGAGCAAACGCCGGCATGGCCCCTGCGGGCGCTTGCGCGCCCATCCATTCCTCGCGGGCGATGCGATTGAGTGCCCGCCCACTTGCTTCGCGTCCTGAAAAGCTGAACCCGATTCTGTAATCGAGTTTCATCCAAAACAAGTCACTAGCGCCATTGTTGGCGTTTTAATTACCCATCAAATGAAAGAATTTCGCTATCATGATTTCTTCTAAATCATATACATCGTGGAATGTTGAATGAGGGGTGCACGGCGGAGCCGCTCCGGTGCAACGCCTTGGGTGGCCCGCCCGTTGTTCAGGGCGCGCACCGCCCGGGATGCCGGTCTTGCCACGGCATCCCGGATCTCAGTCTTCCACAAACGCCTCTTCGCGCTTTTTCTTGACCGAAGGCAGCAAGACCACGATCAGCAACACGGCGGCCACGACCAGCAGGCTGGCCGACAGCGGGCGGGTCACGAACACCGACCAGTCACCGCGCGAAATCAGCAGCGCACGGCGCAGATACTCTTCCATCATGGGACCGAGGATGAGCCCCAGCAGCAGCGGCGCCGGCTCACAGCCCAGCTTGATGAAGCCGTAGCCAATGAGACCGAACAGCGCGACCATCCAGACATCGAAACTGTTGTTGTTCGTGGAATAGACGCCAATGGAACAGAACAGCACGATGGCCGGGAACAGCCATTTGTACGGCACGGTCAGCAGCTTGATCCAGACACCGATCAGGGGCAGGTTCAGGATCACGAGCATCGCGTTGCCGATCCACATGGAGGCGATCAGGCCCCAGAACAGCTCGGGATTGCTGGTCATGACCTGCGGGCCCGGCTGGATGTTGTGGATGGTCATCGCGCCCACCATCAGCGCCATCACCGCGTTGGGCGGAATGCCCAGCGTCAGCAGCGGGATGAAGGAGGTCTGGGCACCAGCGTTGTTGGCCGCC
>JBJTNV010000110.1:0-17995 GCA_046074205.1 Hydrogenophaga sp. | reverse complement strand
ATGCCCATCTTTTCCTGGTCGGTCTTGGTCTTGGGTTCCACGGCCTGGGCGATCACCGGCTCAGGGAACACCATGCGCTCCAGCGTGATGATGGCGGACGGATCGCACAGGGTCTCACCCGTGGTCACTTCCTTCAGGCCCACGCAGGCAGCGATGTCGCCGGCGCGGATTTCTTCCACTTCCTGGCGGTTGTTGGCGTGCATCTGCACGATACGGCCAATGCGCTCCTTCTTGCCCTTGACCGCGTTGTAGACGGTGTCGCCCTTCTTGAGCACGCCCGAGTACACGCGAACGAAGGTCAGCTGACCCACGAACGGGTCGGTCATCAGCTTGAACGCCAGGGCGGACAGCTTCTCTTCATCGTCAGCCTTGCGGCTGGTGGGCTCTTCGGCTTCGTTGGTACCGGCCACAGGGGGAATGTCCACCGGCGAAGGCAGCAGCTCGACCACGGCATCCAGCATGCGCTGCACACCCTTGTTCTTGAAGGCGGTGCCGCACAGCATCGGCTGGATTTCGCAAGCCAGCGTGCGGGTGCGAAGACCGGCGGTGATTTCGGCTTCGGACAGGTCCCCTTCTTCGAGGTACTTGTTCATCAGCTCTTCGGAAGCTTCAGCAGCCGCTTCCACCATCTTCTCGCGCCACTCCTTGGCCAGCTCGACCAGATTGGCAGGGATGTCTTCGAAGGTGAACTTCATGCCCTGGGAGGCCTCATCCCAGATGATGGCTTTCATCTTGCGCAGGTCGACCACGCCCGTGAAGTTGTCTTCGGCACCGATGGGAATCACGATGGGCACCGGGCTGGCCTTCAGTCGCAGCTTCATCTGGTCCACGACCTTGAAGAAGTTGGCACCGGTACGGTCCATCTTGTTGACAAAGGCCAGACGCGGCACCTTGTATTTGTTGGCTTGGCGCCAAACGGTTTCCGACTGGGGCTGCACACCACCCACGGCGCAGTACACCATGCAGGCGCCGTCCAGCACGCGCATCGAACGCTCCACCTCGATGGTGAAGTCCACGTGACCGGGGGTGTCAATGATGTTGAAGCGGTGCTCAGGGAACGAGTTGTCCATGCCACGCCAGAAGCAGGTGGTGGCAGCGGACGTGATGGTGATGCCACGCTCCTGCTCCTGCTCCATCCAGTCCATGGTGGCGGCACCGTCGTGCACTTCACCGATCTTGTGATTCACACCGGTGTAGTACAGGATCCGTTCGGTCGTGGTGGTCTTGCCGGCGTCGATGTGGGCCGAAATGCCGATGTTGCGGTAACGCTCAAGAGGCGTGTTGCGTGCCATGAAAATTCTCCAAAATTAAGTACCAAAGCCCGCGACCCCCATGGGGCCCGCGGGCTCGCTTCCGACAGGCTAGCGGGCGCGCATGACGCCCGCGTGAATCAGAAGCGGAAGTGGCTGAAGGCCTTGTTGGCTTCGGCCATGCGGTGAACTTCGTCACGCTTTTTCATGGCGCCGCCGCGGCCTTCGGTGGCCTCGACCAGTTCGTTGGCCAGGCGCTGGGCCATGGATTTTTCGCTGCGCTTGCGGGCCGCTTCCTTGATCCAGCGCATCGACAGCGCCAGACGGCGGACAGGACGCACCTCAACGGGCACCTGGTAGTTGGCGCCACCCACGCGGCGGGACTTGACTTCCACCATGGGCTTGACGTTGTTGATGGCGGTCGAGAAGATTTCCACCGGGTCTTTGCCGGTCTTCTTCTCGATCTGCTCGAGGGCACCGTAAATGATGCGCTCGGCAACGGCTTTCTTGCCGCCTTCCATGATCACGTTCATGAACTTGGACAGCTCGACATTACCGAACTTGGGATCCGGCAGGATTTCACGTTTAGGGACTTCGCGACGACGTGGCATGTTTCACCTCTTGCTTCAGTTGATGACCGGAACGTCCTGTTCTCCGGACACCCCGCAGATTCATCTGGAACCTGCACTTACTCGACCCATATTCAGGGTCACTACGCCGATCCAGCTCGTCAAAACCGGGCGGCACCGAAAAAAGAAAACCGATCAGGCCTTCTTGGGGCGCTTGGCACCGTACTTGGAACGCGACTGCTTGCGGTCTTTCACGCCTTGCAGGTCCAGCGAACCGCGGACGATGTGGTAACGCACACCGGGCAGATCCTTGACACGACCGCCGCGGACCAGCACGACGCTGTGTTCCTGGAGGTTGTGGCCTTCACCACCGATGTAGGAAATCACCTCGAAGCCATTGGTCAGGCGGACCTTAGCGACCTTCCGCAGAGCGGAGTTGGGCTTCTTGGGGGTCGTGGTGTACACACGGGTGCACACGCCACGACGCTGCGGGCAGTTTTCCATGGCCGGGCTCTTGGATTTGGTCTTTTCGACCTCCCGGCCTTGGCGCACGAGTTGGTTGATGGTTGGCATTGAAACGTCCCTAAACGTTTGAAAAAAGCGAAAACGCATACCCCTCGGAAAATTCCGAAGAGCCCTCGACTATAACACGAGGGGCGGCTTTTGAATACTTGGCCGCCGCCGGGGGCAGCACTCATTGGATCCAAAGGCGCAGGGCATCCCATGCACGACCCAGGATGCCGCTCTCCTCGACCGTCTCCAGGACCACCAGGGGCACATCGGTCACAGCCCCCCCACCGGCCAGCGAAACCTTGAGAACGCCCAAGGCCTGACCCCGCTGCAACGGCGCCACCAAAGGTTCCGGCCGCACGATCTCGGTTTTCACCCGGGCGGCCTCACCAGCGGGTACCGCCACGACCACGCCCTCTGGCTGCCCCAGTGCAACCGTGGCTGAACGACCTTTCCAGACTTTGGGGCTCAGCACAGGCTGCCCCGGCGCCGACAGCCGAACCGGGTCAAAGGCCGTGAAACCCCAGTTGAGCAGTTTCTGGCTTTCGGCTGCCCGCGCATTTTCGCTGGCCGCACCCAGCACCACACTGAGCAGCCGCCGCTGGCCCTGCGCGCCCGACCCCAGCGACGACGCCGGACGACGCGCCGTGGCCACCAGGCAGTATCCCGCCGCATCGGTGTGCCCGGTTTTCAATCCATCGACGCTCGGATCACGGAACAACAGCAAGTTGCGGTTGGTTCCGTTGGCCGCTGGCGTGCCGGGATAACGGTAATTCTGGATGGCATAAAAGCCTGTGTAGGCCGGGAAGTCACGCATCAGCCGTGTGGCCAGCGTCGCCAGGTCACGGGCGGTGGTCACATGACCCGCTACCGTCAATCCCTCGGGATTCCTGAAACTGGTGTTGCGCATGCCCAGCGCCCTGGCCTGCTCGTTCATGAGCTGGACGAAGCGCTCGACCGATCCGCCAACTCCCTCGGCCAGCGCGACGGTGGCATCGTTGCCGGACTGAACGATCATGCCCTTGAGCAAGTCCTCCACCGGCACCTGCATCCGCGGGTCGATGAACATGCGCGAACCCGGCATCTTCCAGGCTCGCTCGCTGACCGGAAAGGTCTGGGCCAGGCTGATCTTGCCGGCCTTGAGTGCGTCAAACACCAGATACGCGGTCATCAGCTTGGTCAGCGAAGCGGGCTCCACCGGCTGATCGGGGTCCTTGCTCGCCAGCACCTGCCCCGCCGTGACGTCCATGAGCAGATAGGCCCTGGCCGCCACCTCGGGCGGCTGAGGCATTTGCGCCATCGTCGGCCCGGACAACAGCACGCAACAAACACCCCATACGACACAACACCAGCGACGCAACAACACCATGCGCTCCCCAAAAACGGCAGAAGAAGAGAACTGCGTGCCGGTCAGGCGCGCAGATGACGCCACACCAGCTCGCGCAGCAGCGGCAGCTGGCCGTGGAAAAAATGCCCACCCGCCGGCACCACCAGCACCGGCAGGTTTTGCGGACGGGCCCATGCCATGGCCGCCTCCAGCGGCACCGTGTCGTCCTGCTCGCCATGGATGACCAGGGTGCGCGGATGGAGTTCCGGCGCCACCGGAGCCACCGCGAAGCGGCTGGCGGCCGTACCTACCAGAACAATCTGGCGGATGTCACGATCGGTCCGCAGGTATTCGACCGCATGGGCAGTGACAAAAGCACCAAAGGAAAAGCCCGCCAGACAGAGGGGCCCGTCGGGTGCCTGGGTGTTCACGACGCTCAGCAGATCGTCCCGTTCGCCACGCCCCTCGTCGTAGCTGCCCTGACTGCGCCCAACGCCGCGAAAGTTGAAACGAACCGCCGTCCAGCCCGCCAGCACAAAGGCCCGCGCCAGCGTCTGCACCACCTTGTTGCTCAGAGTGCCCCCATGCAGGGGATGGGGGTGTGCAATCACCGCCACCCCTCGGGACGCACCATCGGGGCGGTCAATCGCCACCTCGATCTGACCGGACGGGCCGTCCTGCAAGCGCAATTCGGTCTGGGCGTTCATGTCAGCTCCGCGCGCGGGACGGCCCGCGACCCACACACCAGCACGCCATTCAGCGGCCGACCTCGGGCGGCGTCAGCAGTCGCTGCACCACCACCCCGTCACGCAGATGCGAAGTGACAATTTCATCGACATCACTGGCATCCACATAGGAATACCAGACAGCCTCCGGGTACACCACGGCCACCGGGCCACCCGCACAGCGGTCCAGACAGCCTGCCTTGTTGACACGCACCTGCCCAGGACCGGCCAGACCCAGCGCCTTGACCTGTGACTTGCAACGGTCAAAGGCCGCCTGGGCCTGATGCTGCGCACAGCAAGCCTGTCCGCCCTCGCGCTGATTGAGGCAGAAAAAAATGTGCCGTTCGTAATAAGACTGGGCAGGTACAGACATGGAGGACGATTTTAGTCGGCCCGTTGGCCTCGCCGGACCAGTGCGTGAGCGCTCAGCCAGAGCGCGGCAAAGGGCCAGAGCCACCCCAGCCACTGCGACAAGCCATGGAAGCGGATGAAGCGTCCCTGTTCCCAGACTTGCAGGGACTGGGCAAAGTAGGCGCTGTCGGGCGCACGATTGAGCAGGCTCAGCGATAAACCCACGCTCAGCAACAGCCCCACGTGACACCACCGTGCCGGCACCGCCATCCATGCCAGGCCCAGGAGCAGGGCCATACCCATACCTGCACTGGCACGGGGTGTCAGCCAAGCCCAGGCATGCTCGGGGCCATAGGTGAGAGCCGACGACAAACCCGAGACGGCCATGGCACACGCCAACAGCGCCAGCAGGAACACACTGCGCCGGACCGTCGACCGCACCTCCGCATAACCGAGCAGCACTGGCGCCATCAAGCCCAGGGCGATGCAGAGCACTTCGGCCCATTCACCCAGTGGTGGTGTCGCCGCCTGCCGCAGGGGCACCCAGTCCAGAAACGGCGTGCCGGCCAGCAGACGCAGCAGCCCGGTCTCCAGCCGCTGGGCCACCTGCCCCAGCCCGAACGGAACCGATGCCGGATACAGCAAGGCAAACGGCCACAACGCCAGCAGCACCAGGCCTGCATGGGCGTCAGGTGCAAACCAGTCGGCACGGAACTGACTCCATCGCCGCAAGCCCCCCAGGCGCTGCAACCCCACGGCCACGCTCGCGCCCAGCAACGCCCCCGTCACATTCAGCCCCCAATCGACATTCGAAGGCACGCGCCCTGGCAGCAAGTGCTGGACCACCTCCACCACCAGCGAGAGCAGCGCAGACAGCAGCACCGCCAGCGGCCAGGCTCCACCGCCCCAACCCGAACGGAGCATGCCCAGCACCAGCAGGAAGCCCAGCGGGACATAACCCAGCAGATTGGCCAGCAGGTCAAAACGGGTCCAGTACTGCGGCCATGGTGCCCACAGGAAATCGAGCAGGTCGACACCCTGCACCCGCCAGCCCTCGAAGGGGTACAGGCTGGCGTAAACGATCAGGGCCGCAAAGATCAGCGCCAGCGTCCAGGCCGAGGAGCGCGCCGGCACTGTCGCCTCCGCCGGACTCAGAAAGGTTTGACCACCACCAACGCGACCACCACCACCATCATGAGCACTGGCGCCTCGTTGAACCAGCGGTACCAGACATGGTTGCGGCGGTTCTGACCTGCGCGGAACTTGCGCAACATCACCCAACAGGCGTGGTGGTAGCCCAGCAACAGCACGACGACGAACAGCTTGGCATGCATCCAGCCGTTCCCGGGGCCCATGCCAATGCCGTAACCCAGCCAGAGCCACAGACCGAGTGCCAGGGCTGGGACCGCGAGCAGCGTCATGAAGCGAAACAGCTTGCCCGCCATGAGCAGCAAGCGCTCTCGCTCCGCCACACTTTCCGGCGGCACCATGGCCAGATTCACAAAGATGCGCGGCAGGTAAAACAAGCCGGCAAACCAGCTGGCGATGAAAACAATGTGGAAACTTTTGGCCCAGAGCATGCCCACAGTGTAGTCCCCGCCATCTCCGGCACTGGGCAAAAAAAACCCGGCCACCGGGGCCGGGTCGACAAGCCTTGTTGCTGTCACACGCGAAGGCACCCGCTCAGGGAGGAAAAGCGGGGGAACCACCTTGCGGCCGTTCCGCTGCAAACAATAACACACACATGTTTTGTTTTTCAAACAGTTCCATTGGCAAGTGTGTGTCAACACACAGCACTCAACCGGCCAGAGCGGGTGCCACCGGGCAACCCTTCTTCCGTTTACCGCAGGCCATCGCCTTTGCCACAATCGCACCCATGCACACACCTGCCCCTTACCCCGCCGCCCGTCCGCGTCGCCTGCGCCGCGATGCCTTCACCCGCGATCTGGTGCGCGAGCACCGGCTCGGCCCGGCCGACTTCATCTACCCGGTGTTCGTGCTCGACGGTGCCAACCGGCGCGAACCGGTCAAGTCCATGCCCGGGGTCGAGCGCCTGAGCCTGGACCTGCTCCTGCCCGTGGCCGAAGACTGCGTAAACCTGGGCATTCCCTACATGGCGCTGTTCCCGGTGATCGACCAGTCGCTCAAGACGCCGGACGGTCAGGAAGCCATGAACCCGGACGGGCTGGTGCCGCGCGTGGTGCGGGCGCTCAAGCAGGAATTCCCCGGCCTGGGCGTGATGACCGACGTGGCGCTGGACCCCTACACCAGCCACGGCCAGGACGGCGTACTGGATGAGCACAACTACATATTGAACGACCCGACGGTGAAGATCCTGGTGCAGCAGGCGCTGACCCAGGCCGCCGCCGGCGTGGACATGGTGGCGCCCAGCGACATGATGGACGGCCGCATTGGCGCCATCCGCCAGGCGCTGGAAGCCGCCGGCCACGTGCACACGCGCATCATGGCCTACAGCGCCAAGTACGCCAGCGCCTTCTACGGCCCGTTCCGCGACGCGGTGGGCTCGGCCGCCAACCTGGGCAAGGCCGACAAGAAGGTCTACCAGATGGACCCGGGCAACAGCGACGAAGCCCTGCGCGAAGTTGCGCTGGACATCGCCGAAGGCGCCGACATGGTGATGGTCAAACCCGGCATGCCGTACCTGGACATCGTGCGGCGCGTCAAGGACGAGTTCCACATGCCCACCTTCGCCTACCAGGTCAGCGGCGAATACGCCATGCTCAAGGCCGCTGCGCAAAACGGTTGGCTGGACCACGACGCGGTCATGCTGGAAAGCCTGATGGCCTTCAAGCGCGCCGGTTGCGACGGCATCCTGACCTACTTCGCCCGCGACGCCGCGCGACTGCTGCGCGGCTGAAGCGGCCAGCCACCGTGCGCATCTTCCACATCAGCGCGGCGGCCGTCACCGAGCAGGAGCGCCTGCCCACACGGTTGCCAGACAGCGGATTTGTGTGGATCGCCTGCGGTCGGCGCGAGTTCGAACTGGAGCAGGGCACTGTCCAGGCCACGTTGCACGCGCTGGAATGTGCGTCGCTGGTGGATCTGCATGTATCGGACCTGCTCAACAACCAGCTGCCCTCGCACTTCGACTACACCTCGCAGTACGACATCCTGGTGTTCCGGCGTCTGGCCGCGGGACACAGTGAGACAGACCTGGCGCATCCCGGCCAGCCCCTGACGCGGCCCGCGCGCAAGGGCGGTCCTCCGGTGCTGCGTCGGCTCGACACCAGCCCCGTGGGGTTTGCAGTGTTTGACCGCGTGGTGCTGACGGTGCATCCGGCCAGCTGCACGGTGCTCGACCTGTACGCCAAACGGTTGCTGGGCGCCAGCACCCAGGCTGCGCGCGCCAATGGCGCCAACCTGCCCAACAGCCCGGCCGACCTGATGCTGCGCATCGTCAACCAGATGGTCGACGGGTATCTGGAGTTGCGACGTGAACTCACCCGCCAGCTCGACCACTGGCAAGCCGAACTGCTCGACCCGAAGACCCGTTTCAACAACTGGGGCTCGTTGCTGGATGCGCGCATCGCGCTGCACCAGCTCGACGAAATTTGTGAAGACCAGCGATCGGCCATGCAGGACTGGATCGAGGCCCTCGCGGGCTGGGATGCAGACGAAGGCAGCGGAGACCACTTTGGCGGACGCCGGGGCCTGGAACTGCTCAAGGTGCGCAGCCGCGATGTGCTGGAACACATTGAGCGCGTGATCCACCACGTACGGCGCCTGGAGCAGAACGCCGAAACGGCGGTGCAAATGCACTTTTCGGTCCAGAGCAACCGCACCAACGACATCATGCGCACGCTCACCGCGCTGACCGCGATCTTTTTGCCGCTGAACCTGATCGCCGGCATTTTCGGCATGAACTTCGAGTTCATACCCTTGCTGCACGAACAGGGCGGTTTTTGGTGGGCCATCGGCTCCATGGCGCTGGTCACGGTGGTCCTGACCGGCCTGTTCTGGCGCAAGCGTTACCTCGCCCGCACCGGTCGCTGACGCGCGCGCCAGGGCGTGCCGAAGGCCGTCAGCTCAGGTGCTGGTCGAAGAAAGCCAGGGTGCGCTCGCGGGCCAGGCGCGCGGCTTGCGCATTCCAGGCACCGCGCTGATCACAGTTGAACCCGTGATGGGCAACATAGGTGTGAACCGTCACCGCAGGATGGGCCTGCTGGAACGCCCTCACCGTGTCCATCGGGATCCAGCGATCGTCCTCGGCGAAGTGGGCCAGCACCGGCACCTGGGGCCGGCGCGCCACCTCGGCCGCGGTGGTCATGCCGCCGCCGTAATAGGGCACGGCAGCGGTCAGGCCGACCAGTTCGCAGGCGCTGCGCCAGGTGAGCAGGCCGCCCCAGCAATAGCCCACGATGCCGACCTTGCCACCCTGTGCCGCGTGGCGGATGGCGGCCTGGATGTCGGCCATCACCCCAGGGGCCGGCAAGGCTTCGACGGCGGTCTTGAGCTCGAAGCCGGCGCCCATGTCGGCTTCGGTGTAGCCCAGCTCGACGCCGGACTTGACGCGGTGGAAGGTGGACGGCGCGACGACGAAATAGCCGTCGGCGGCATAACCGTCGGCCACGGCCTGGATGTGGCTGTTGACGCCAAAGATTTCCTGCAGCACAACCAGGCCGCCCCTGGACTGGACAGCGGGTTGGGCCACGTAGGCGGGAAAGGTGAAGCCGTCGGCGGCGGTGAGCTGGACAAAGGTTCCCATGGGGTCTCCGATCGACAGGTGGTGGCGGGTCCGGTCGGCGACGCGCGGGGCACCCGGCGCTGCGTTATGTTCCGGCAGACGCGGTTGTACCGCTGTTCGGGAACATTTGCAGGAGGCGGCGCGATGGACAACAGGGTTTTGCTGGTCACCGGCGGCAGCCGCGGCATCGGCGCGGCCACGGCCTTGCTGGCGGCGCGCCAGGGCTGGGCGGTGGCGGTGAACTACACGGCACATTCGCTGGCCGCCGACGAGGTGGTGCGCACCATCCGGGCCGGCGGCGGCACCGCCCTCACCGTGCAGGCCGCCGTGGCCGACGAAGTGCAGGTACTGCGCATGTTCGAAAAAGTGGACGCCAAGCTCGGCCGCCTGACCGGGCTGGTGAACAACGCGGGCGTGGTGGACGTGACGGCACGGGTCGAGGACATGAGCGTGGACCGCTGGCGGCGCATGTTCGACATCAACGTCATCGGTTCGATGGCCTGCGCGCGCGAGGCGGTGCGCCGCATGAGCACGCGCCATGGCGGCGAGGGTGGGTCCATCGTCAACGTCTCCAGCGCCGCGTCGCGCCTGGGCTCGCCCGGGCAGTACGTGGACTACGCGGCGGCCAAGGGCGCGATCGACGCCTTCACCGTCGGGCTGGCCAAGGAGGTGGGAGGCGATGGCATCCGCGTCAACGCCGTGCGGCCGGGCCTGATCGAGACCGAGATCCACGCCTCGGGTGGCATCCCCGACCGGGTAAACCAGCTCAAGCACCAGGTGCCCCTGCAGCGCGGCGGCACGGCCGACGAGGTGGCGCAGGCCATCGTCTGGCTGCTGTCGCCGCAAGCCAGTTACACCACCATGTCCCTGATCGACGTCTCAGGAGGACGCTAGAACCATGACTGCAACAACACCCGAGAACAGCCCCCACATCCAGATCTGGTGGGAAGACCTGGAGATCGGCCAGGTGCGCGACCTGGGCACGATCTCGCCGACCAGGGAGGAGATCATCGCGTTTGCCAGCCAGTTCGACCCGCAGCCCTTCCACCTGAGCGAAGAAGGCGGCCAGGCCTCGGTGTTTGGCGGCCTGAGCGCCAGCGGCTGGCACACCTGCGCCATGGCCATGCGGCTGATGGTGACCAACTTCCTGCACCAGACCTCCAGCCTCGGATCGCCAGGGCTGGAGAGCCTGAAATGGACCAAACCGGTCTACCCGGGCGACGTGCTGCGGCTGCAACACACCATCACTGAAAAACGCGGCATGAGCAAACGGCCTGACGTCGGCCTGGTGCGCACCATCTGGGAGATGTTCAACCAGCGCGACGAGAAAGTTCTTCACATGGAGGGATACGGGATGTTTCGCCGCAGGGCACCTGAGCCTCCACGCTCCGCCGCCGAGCGGGGCGCCACCTCCCACGGGAGCTGATCCGGCTTGGGGCGACCGGCACCGGATCGACCGCCCGCACAATAGCGGCATGGATTTCAAGCCCCTGATCACGCTGCTGGCCATCGTCAACCCGCTGGCCATCGTCCCGTTCTTCATCCACTACACGCAGGGCTTCAGTTCGGCGCAGCGCAAGCGCACCATCCTGATTTCGTCCTGCAGCGCCTTCGCGGTGATCGCCACCTGCGCGGTGATCGGCCTGCAGATCCTGGAGTTCTTCAGCATCTCGCTGGCGAGCTTCCAGGTGGGCGGCGGCATGCTGTTGCTGACCTCGGCGCTGGCCATGCTCAACGCCCAGCCGGCCGAAGCCAAGGCCACCCAGGGCGAGGTGGACGACGCGGGCACCAAGGCCTCCATCGCGGTGGTGCCGCTGACCATCCCGCTGCTCACCGGCCCGGCCACCATGTCCACCGTGGTGATCTACGCCGACCAGGCCAAGACCTTTTTCCAGCACGCCGCCCTGGTGGGTTATGGCGTGGTGATTGCGCTGGCCACGGCCGTGTGTTTCGCCGCGGCCAAGCCCATCGCCCGCTTCCTGGGCCAGACCGGCATCAACGTGATGACCCGGCTCATGGGCCTGATCCTCGCCGCGCTGGCGGTGGAGGTGATGGCCGCCGGGCTGGTGAAGCTGTTCCCGGCGCTGGCTTGACCCCCCTGCGCCGCCTGCGGCGTCACCCACCCCAGGGGGGCGGCACTGGCGGCCCGGCAATGCCGGTTCCGCGGTGCCCTGGCTGCAGTCACGCGCGCCGGGGGAGTGGCTTCAGTAGCCGCCCGAACTCTTGGTTTCCGGAGGAGTCCCTCTTTTGAAGCGCTGCGCCATCTCGGTCGCGGCCTTGACCAGCAGGCTGGTGTCCAGCCCCACCGCCACGAACAGCGCGCCCGCGTCCAGGTACTGCTGCGCCAGCGCCGGGTCGGTGGCGAGGATGCCGGCGGCCTTGCCGGCGGCGCGCACGGTGGCGATGCCGTCGAGGATGACTTTCTGCACCTCGGGGTGGCTGGGCTGGCCACGGTAGCCCATGCTGGCCGAGAGGTCGGCCGGGCCGAAAAACACGCCGTCCACGCCCTCGGTCTCGGCAATCGCCTGGAGGTTGTTCACCGCGGTCACGGTCTCGGCCTGCACCAGCAGGCACATCTGGCCGTTGGCCTGGTTGAGGTAGTCGTCCACCTGGTTCCAGCGCGAGGCGCGCGCGAGCGCCGCGCCCATGCCGCGGATGCCTTCAGGCGGGTAGCGCATGGCCTGGACCATGAGCGCGGCCTGTTCGGCGGTGTCGACCATCGGGATCAGCAGGGTCTGCGCGCCGATGTCGAGGTATTGCTTGACCAAGGCCACGTCGGCCTGCACCGCGCGCACGACGGCGTTGGTTTTGCCGTAGGGGGCGATGGCGCGCAGCTGGTCGAGCGCGGTGCGCGGGTCGTTGGGCGCGTGTTCGCCGTCAATGAGCAGCCAGTCGAAGCCGCAGCCGGCCAGGGCCTCGGCCACGTCGGGCGAGGCGAAACCGACCCAGCAGCCGATCTGGGGCTTGCCGGCCTGGAGGGCGTCGCGGAAGGTGTTCTGGGTGATCTTCATGTTCGAGAGCCTGAAACATTGAGGAGGCCGCGCCTTTGTCGAGGCCGCTGCCGGGCTTGCGCATGACGGCGTGGCGGTCTTCGGGTTCATGGGCGCTGAAACAAGGGATGCAGCGAACTGTTCTTGGCGTCGAAGACTTCATGTCCTTCGTCCACCTGCACGGTGACGCCGATACCGCGCTGCGCGAACAAGGCGGCGAAGCGCTCCTGCACGCAGGCGTTGAGCGTTTCACCCACGCGGCGGTGGACCTCGGCGCTGCGGCCCCGCGCCATGCGCACGTTCATGTACACGAAGGCGTAGTCGCGCCCCAAGCCAGCGGTCTCGCCCGCGGCGCCGCCGTCGGCAATGGCGAAGTGCGCGGCCGGGTAGGCCAGCACGCGTGTGCCACCGGTGGGAAAGACCTGACGGTCCTGCTCGTCGCGCACGGACAGCATGGCGTCGCACAGGGCGCGGCACAGGGCGCCCATGTCGATGCCGCCCTGATCGGTGGGTCGGTCGAGGTTGGGGGTGTAGAGGATGACCAGATGGGGCATGGGTGCACGCGGGAGCGGGAGGATGCGCCGAACATATCACCGGCATGGGGTACCGGAACGCCGGTCACCGGTACGCTGAGGCGCGCGCCATCGGCCGACAATCGCGGCATGAACACGCTCGCCCACCGCCTGAACGTCGATCGCCTGCTGCTGCAGGCTCCCATGGCCGGCTCGCAGGGTTCGGCCCTGGCGCTGGCGGTCTGCGGGGCCGGCGGCATCGGCGCCCTGCCCGCCGCCCTGCTCACGCCCGAGGCGCTGGTGCAGGAGCTGACCGCGCTGTCGCAGGGCACCCACCGGCCCTGGAATGTCAACTTCTTCTGCCACACGGCGCCCGTTCCGGATGCGGCGCGCGAAGCCCGCTGGCGCGCGGCCCTGGCGCCGTTCTACGCCGAGGCCGGGCTGGACACCGCCGCGGCGCCGGCCGGTGCGGGCCGTGTGCCCTTCAGCCACGCGGTGGCCAACCTCGTGGAGCCGTTCCGCCCGCCCATCGTGAGCTTCCACTTCGGCCTGCCCGCGCCGGACCTGCTGGCCCGCGTGAAGGAATGGGGCAGCGTGGTGCTGTCGTCGGCCACAACGGTAGAAGAAGCCATCTGGCTCGAAGCCCAGGGGGTGGATGCGGTGATTGCACAGGGTTCGGAAGCCGGCGGTCACAGAGGCATGTTTCTTTCTGATGACCTCACGACCCAGGCCGGTACCGTCGCCCTGCTGCCGCAGGTGGTGGCCACCGTGCAGGTGCCGGTGATTGCGGCCGGCGGCATCGCCAATGCGGCGGGTGTGCGCGCCGCGCTGGCGCTGGGGGCTGCCGGGGTGCAGGTGGGCACGGCCTACCTGTGCAGCGACGAGGCCACGACATCGCCCGTCCACCGTGCCGCACTGCAGAGCGAGGCGGCGCGCCACACCGCGCTGACCACGCTGTTCAGCGGCCGGCCGGCGCGCGGCATCGTCAACCGCGTGATGCGCGAGCTGGGGCCTTTGAACCCGGCCGCGCCCGCCTTCCCGACCGCCACGGCCGGCATCGCGCCGCTGCGTGCGCATGCTGAAAAACAGGGCAGTGGAGACTTTTCGCCACTGTGGAGCGGCCAGAACGCCAGCGGCTGCCGCAGCGCGCCCGCGGCCGACATTACCCGCGATCTGCTGAAAGGCTTCTGAACATGTTCGTCGTGATCTTCCGCGCCCAGGCCAAGGCGCTCGACGCCGAGTACAGCGCCCTGGCAGCGCAGATGCGCGAGCTGGCGCTGACGCGGTTCGGCTGCCTGGACTTCACCGCCGTGACCGAAGGCGACCAGGAGGTGGCCCTGTCCTACTGGCCCGACGAGGCCAGCATCCGCGCCTGGAAGCAGCACACCGACCACCTGATGGCGCAGCGCCTGGGCCGCGAGCGCTGGTACACCAGCTACTCGGTGGAGATCGCCGAGGTGACGCGCCGCTACCGCCACCCGGCCGACGCTCAGACGTAGTCGCCCGGATCGCGGTCCGCCCGCACCGGGCGCGGTCTTTCGCGTTGCGCGTTGAGCCAGCGCTTGAGCGTCGCCACGTCCTGCACGGCAGCCAGGTCCTGCGCCAGCTGCGCCACGACCGACTCCAGCATCGCCACCTCGGTCAGCAGCTGCTGCCTGAGCGTGTTCGGGTTGGCCACCTGCGGGTGCGGCAGGTCGAACTCGGCCGCCAGCTGTCCCTGGCGCGCGGCGCGTTCGCGCTCCAGCCCCGCCACCTGCTGCTTGAGCAGCAGGGTCAGTGCGGCCAGCCGGTCGTCCGCCAGACGCGAGATCGCGGCCGGGTCTGCCAGCTCGGCGCGCAGCTGGATCTGCATCAGCGTCACCAGGTCCTTGCGCGCGTAGGCGGTGTTGGCTTCGCTCATCAGCGCGGTCTTGCGCACCCGCTCGGTTGCATCCGGTTCGCGGTCGGGGTGCAGGGCACTGGCGAGCTGGCGGAACAGGGTGCGCAGCTGCATTTCGGCGTCGACCGCCTGCGCCTGTGCTTCGGCCTGTTGCGCGCTGGGCTGCTTGCGCGCCTTGCGCGCCTGGGCCTTGGCCTGGCGGCGGGCCTGTTCTTGCTCGCGCGCGGCGCGCCAGCGGGTCATGCCTTCGCGCAGCAGTGCTTCGGCCGACAGCGCCTGGCCGTCGTCGGCCAGCGGCTCGCCCAATGCGGCTTCCAGGCGCGCGCGCAGGGCATCAGCCGCGGCCTGCTTTTTCTGCGCCAGGGTCTGGCGGCTGTGGCGGTCATGCAGTGCGACCATGTCGGCCTCGCCCTCGTCGGCCAGGGTCTGCGCCAGTGCGCACAGCGCGTCGGTCGCTGTCTCCTGCTGCAGGCGGCTCAGGGCCTTGCCTTGCAGATGCGCGTCCAGCGCCTGGGCGAGCCGGCGCATGTGCTGGCGCCGCGTCTGCTGCAACGGCGAAAGCCAGCGGTGCCGCTCGGCCCGGTGCGACTGGCCGAGCGCGTCCAGTTCGGCCAGCTGCGCCTGGAGCTTGTCGACCCGGGTCAGCTGCAGGTTGAAGGCGCGGGCCGCGGCCGACAAGGCCTGCTCGCCTGGCGCGAGCGCCTGCAAGGCGGTGGCGGGGACCACACGGTTCGAAGACGCGGAACGGGCAGATGGCACAGCGGTGAAGGGCTAGGGGTCGGGCACGGATGGGCACCAGGGGGTGTCGACTATATTGCCGGCCACATGGCCAAAGAAAAGACGATCTATACCTGCAACGAATGCGGTGGCACCAGCCCGCGCTGGCTGGGCAAGTGCCCGCACTGCAACGCCTGGAACACGCTGATCGAGTCGGTCGCCGAGTCCGGCGCGCCCACCAAAAACCGCTTCGCTGCGCTGGCCCAGACAGCCGAGGTGACCACCCTGGCCGACATCGAGGCCACCGACGTACAGCGCACGCCCACCGGCCACGGTGAACTCGATCGCGTGCTCGGCGGTGGTGTGGTCGAAGGCGGCGTGGTGCTGATCGGCGGCGATCCGGGCATCGGCAAATCGACCCTGCTGCTGCAGGCGCTGGATTCACTGCAACGCTCTTGGCAGAAAACCCTGAGCGACGCCGGGCCGCCCCAAGGCGCGAAAGCCCCCTCGGGGGGAAGCGGACCTCGCGCAGCGGGGGGGCGTGGGGGCGGCACGTTGTATGTCACCGGTGAGGAATCGGGTGCCCAGGTCGCGCTGCGCTCGCGCCGGCTCGGCCTGGATGGTTCTCAGGTGAAGGTGCTGGCCGAGATCCAGCTGGAAAAAATCCTCGCCACACTGGCAGCGCAACAGCCCGCCATCGCGGTCATCGACTCGATCCAGACCGTGTACTCCGAACAGTTGACCAGTGCGCCCGGCTCGGTAGCGCAGGTGCGTGAATGTGCGGCCCACCTGACGCGCGCGGCCAAGGCCAGCGGTACCGCCATCGTGCTGGTGGGCCACGTGACCAAGGAGGGCGCGCTGGCCGGCCCGCGCGTGCTGGAGCACATGGTGGACACGGTGCTGTACTTCGAGGGCGACACGCACAGCAGCTACCGCCTGATCCGCGCGATCAAGAACCGCTTCGGCGCGGTCAACGAGATCGGCGTGTTCGCCATGACCGAACGCGGGCTCAAAGGCGTGAGCAACCCGAGCGCCATCTTCCTGAGCCAGCACGCCGAGCCGGTGCCGGGCAGCTGCGTGCTGGTCACGCTGGAAGGCACGCGGCCCATGCTGGTGGAGATCCAGGCCCTGGTGGACAGCGGCGGCCCTTCGCCGCGGCGCCTGTCGGTCGGCCTGGAGCGCGACCGCCTGGCCATGCTGCTGGCGGTGCTGCACCGCCACGCCGGCGTGGCCTGCATGGACCAGGACGTGTTCGTCAACGCCGTGGGCGGCGTGCGCATCAGCGAGCCGGCGGCCGACCTGGCCGTGATGCTGGCCATCACCAGCAGCCTGCGCGGCCGCGCCCTGCCCAAGGGCTTCATCGCCTTTGGCGAGGTGGGCCTGGCCGGCGAGGTGCGACCCGCGCCGCGCGGCCAGGAGCGCCTGAAGGAAGCGGCCAAGCTGGGCTTTTCCGTCGCGGTCGTGCCCAAGGCCAACGCACCCAAGAAGAACGACAAAGCCTTCGAGGGCCTGACCATCCACGCGGTCGAGCGCATCGAAGAAGCCATGGAGCTGGCCAGAAGCCTGGCTTGACCCCCCGCGCCGCCTCCGGCGTCACCTCCCTGTCAGGGGGCGATGCCAGTGGCCCGGCAATGCCGGTTCCATGGCATCTGCTGGCACCCTCCCATACGCGTAAACCGTCATCGTGCGCGGCCCCCGGCACATCGAAAATCTCCGCCATGAACCTCCAGCGCATCGCCATTCCCCTGCTCGTCATCGGCCTGCTCGCCTTCGCGGCGCGGCAGTACGGCTGGGCTGGCTTTCTGGCGGTCAGCGGTGGCCTGGTGTTCTGGCTGCTGCTGCACTGGACGCGGTTGCTGACCGTGATGAAGCGCGCTGCACACCGACCCATCGGATGGGTGGCCAGTGCCGTCATGCTCAACGCCCAACTCAAGGCAGGCGTGAACCTGATGCACGTGATCGCGCTGACCCGCTCGCTGGGCGAGCGCCTGTCGGCCGAAGGCGAGGAGCCCGAGCGCTGGCGCTGGACCGACAACGGCGGCGCCACGGTCACGGTCACGCTGCTGGGTGGCCGCGTCACGGCCTGGGAACTGCAGCGCCCGCCGGCCCACGGCTGATCCGGCCGCCCGGGGCGGGCACCTAAAATGTGGGGTTCAGCGGCGCAAGACCGCGCCTGAGACACCCCATTTCCAAAGGACCCCGCATGAGCCCCGTGATTCCCTCGATGTCCGACCGCGACGGCAAGATCTGGATGGACGGCCAGATGGTGGACTGGCGCGACGCCAAGATCCACGTGCTGACCCACACGCTGCACTACGGTTGCGGCGCTTTCGAGGGCGTGCGCGCCTACAAGACGGCCGATGGCAGCACCGCCATCTTCCGTCTGGAAGAACACACCGACCGCCTGTTCAACAGCGCCAAGATCCTGCGCATGAAGCTGCCCTTCACCAAGGAACAGGT
>JBJTNV010000109.1:0-8447 GCA_046074205.1 Hydrogenophaga sp. | reverse complement strand
TGGTGGCCTGGGGCGGAATCGAACCACCGACACGCGGATTTTCAATCCGCTGCTCTACCAACTGAGCTACCGGGCCAAGAGACAGCGAGTATAGCAGGTCTTTCGACCTTCACGAGCCGTTTCGCTTGCCGCGAGCCAGATCCACGCCCAACTGCTTGAGCTTCCGGTAGAGGTGGGTTCGCTCGAGCCCGGTTTTTTCAGCGACACGGGTCATGGACCCCGACTCCTTGGCCAGGTGGTACTCGAAGTAGGCTTTCTCAAATTCGTCGCGAGCGGCACGCAGCGGTCCGTCGAGGTTGAAGGACTGCGACGCTTGCGGGCCCATGTCAAACGACTGCTCGGAGAGCGTGCCGCCGGTCATGGCGACCTCAATCGTGAGTTCGCCCGCGGCCATTGCAACCTTGGGCGACAGGATGGCTGCGGTTTTGGGCGCGGCTGGCTTGAGCCCCTGGTCCACCGCCTTGAGCAGCTTCTGCAGGGTGATGGGCTTCTCGAGAAAAGCGGTGGCACCAATGCGTGTCGCCTCGACGGCGGTGTCGATGGTGGCATGGCCGCTCATCATGATCACCGGCATGTTCAGCAGGCCGGTGCTGGCCCACTCCTTGAGCAGCGAGACGCCATCGGTATCGGGCATCCAGATGTCCAGCAGCACCAGATCTGGCCGCATACGACTGCGCAGATGGCGGGCCTGCGAAGCGTTTTCGGCCAGTTCGACCGTGTGCCCTTCGTCGTTGAGGATCTCCGAGAGCAGATCCCGGATGCCCAGTTCATCGTCGACTACCAGAATCGTTGCCATGGCTTGCGCTGTGTGTCCGCAGAGTGTGTGTTGTCAATTTGCAACTGCAAATGATAGCGACACTTGCGCACCGCTGAGCGTGCCGTCGGTCATGCGGTTGCTCACGTCGATGCGACCACCGTGTTCGTCCATGATTTTCTTGACCACCGCCAGACCCAGTCCGGTGCCTTTGGCTTTGGTGGTCACATAGGGCTCGAACGCACGCTTGAGGATGTGCTCGGCGAAGCCAGGACCTTGATCGATCACGAACAGTCGCACCCACTGCCCGGAATCGGATGGCCGGGTGCGCAACAGCACACAGGCCCCGTCCTGGCCCTGCATGGCGTCCTGGGCGTTCTGGATCAGGTTGTGCAGGATCTGTCGTACCTGCTGCGGGTCGGCGAGCACGGCAGGGCAGTTCATGGCCAGTTCGCACCGAACCGGAACACGGGCGTTGTCGTAGAGGTGCAGCACGTCACGCACCAATGCGTTGAGATCGGTGGCCACCGGTTGGGCCGATGGCAGACGGGCGTAGTCGCGGAATTCGTTGACCAGCCGCTTCATGGCGTCCACCTGCTCGACGATGGTTCGCACGGATTTGTCCAACACGGTCTGCTCGGCCGGCGGGACCTTGCCCTCGAGCTTCATGGCCAATCGCTCGGCTGACAGCTGAATAGGGGTCAGCGGGTTTTTGATCTCGTGTGCCAGGCGCCGGGCCACTTCACCCCAGGCCTTGGCACGTTGCGCCGAGACCATTTCGGACACATCGTCAAACACCAGCAGGCGGTCATTGTTGGGCAGCAAAGCGCCCCGGGCAATGAGCGTGATGCCGCTGTCAAACGGCGAGTCTGGCGCGGCATTGAGTTCGAAGGATTGCTGCCAGTGACCGCCCTCGTGGGGAGTCTCGTCGCCCAGAAAGCGTTCGAATTGCTGCAGAACGCCCGTACCGAAGGCTTCGAGCCCGGGTATCGCCGGCAAAGGGGCGCCTGTATGTAGCGCCAGCGGCATGTGCAGGATACGCGCCGCACCAGGATTGCTGCCCTGTATGCGGCCCTGCGCATCCAGCACCACCACACCCGCGGTAAGGTTGTCCAGAATGGTTTGCAGGTTTTCCCGCGCAGCGTCCACCTGCTCCATGCTGTGCTGCACCGCCGCCCGCGCGTCAGCCAGGTCCTGTGTCATGTGGGCAAAGGTGCGCGTGAGCTCCGCCAGTTCATCGCGTGAGGCCAGTGATGTTTTGGGCGACAGGTTGCCCCGGGCCACCTCACGCATGCCTTCGGCCAGCACCAGCAGGGGGCGCACCAGCTGATTGCCGAGCAACACCGCCAGCAGCACGGCACCGAAGACCGCGAGAAACAGCGACAGGGTGAGCGTCCCGATGTACATGCGGCGAAGCCCTTCGCGGGCCAGGGCCCGTTCCTGGTACTCACGGTTGGCCATCTGCACCGCCAGCGCGTCGGTCACGAGTGCCGCCGGCAAGGGCACGACCACCTGCAGGTAACGTGCCTCGCCACCCAGCCCGAACCCTGGTGCGCTGACCAGCGCCAGCACCGTGACGCGGGCCTGGCCCGCAACGGGCGCTTCGGGCTCCCGGTCCTCTTCCAGTCCGTCAACCTGGGTGAGCACCCGGCGTTCGCGCACGCTGCGCAGCAGGGACGCTGCAGGACGCCGCGGCGAGAGTTCGAACCGGGACGCCCCCGCGCTGGCCAGGGCCTGGCCGTTGCTGCTCCAGAGCACCACATCGCTGGCGGAGAGCTGGGCACGCCAGCGTTCCAGCGCCAGAACCGCCGCGCTGCCGGGCACGCGGGCGATTTCATCGGCGGCCAGCCGTGTTTTGATGCTCAGGTCAGCACTGAGTGTGTCCAGCGCTGTGCGCCCCAGATTGACGCCCGCAGCCAACGCAGATTCCACTCGGACGTCGAACCAGCTCTCGATGGAACGCGCAACGAACTGATAGGAGACCGTGTAGATCAGCAAGCCTGGCAGGAAACCCACCAGTCCGATGATGCCCGCCAGCTTGACCAGCAGACGGCTGCCGAATTTTCCGCGTCGCAAGCGCTGCGTGAGCCGCCAGGCCAGCCAGGCAATCACCACCAGCAGCACGGCGGCCACGCCGACGTTGACAGCCACCAGCCAGCCGAAGTTCTGTTCGTACAAGGCCCGGTTTCGGGTGGCCAGGGTGAGCAGGAACAACAGCACCATGGCCAGGCCCACCATGAAGACCAGGGCAGCGACCACGGCCCAGCGGGTGGCGCCAGGATGGGCTCGGTGGGAATGAGCGACAGGTTCTGGCCTCATGGGTTCAGCGCGCAGCGCCGCCCTCATCGGAGGTACGGTCGTCGGGTTCGACCGGCAGCGCCACGGTCGTGGTGACGGCAGAGGGAACACCCACGCGGCGCTGCACCTCGATCACCCATTCGGGCTGGTTGGCCATGCCGATCTGGAAGGGTCTGGGCAACAGCCCCAGTTCGAGACGAAAGCTCCACAACACGTATTCATCCGCAGCGTCCTGTAAGCGTGCTGCGTCCAGCAGCTTCCACTGGGCCACCCTGGCCACGCTGGCCAGCGCATCGGCCAGCGCGTCAAAGTTCTGGTGCAGGGCGTACTGCAGCCCGGCGCCCGCACCCGCTGGCGCGGTGTCGGTGGACAGGCTCAGGCGCCAGCGCCGCGTGAGGGGTTGGTACGCCAGTCGCCAGATGCGGGTGGGCTGGGCCAGGCGCTTGTCGGTCCAGTACCACCGCTCGCGCACCACTTCGGCCTGCCACACGAAATAAAGGGGAACGCCCTTGAGAAGGGCATCTTCCACCGCCGGGGATGGCTTGAGGTCCAGCCGTGCGGAAAGAAACAGGCCCTCGGGGGTGCGTTGCAGGGCTGATTGCAGAATGGCCGGCTCCGCCGCATGCAGGGGACGGGAGAGCAGCACGGACAGGCCCAGCAGCCAGACCACCAGCCCACAGCGCACGACACGCCAGCCCACAGCCCACGTGCAGGGGCGGCGCTCAGGCGGCGTTCTTGTCGATGCAGGCGTAGAAGAAACCGTCATATCCACCGGGCACATTGTCGGGGAACTCGCCGGACGGGCAAGCACCTGGTCGCAGATGACCAGGCGAGGGCTGCAACCGGGCATCGTCATGGTCCGCGAGAAAGGCTTGTACCTGCTCGGCACCTTCGGCCTTGAACACGGAGCAGGTGCAGTACACCAGCCGCCCGCCGGGTTTGAGCAAAGGCCAGAGGACCTGGAGCAACCGGCGCTGGACAGCGGCAAGCCGTTGCACATCGTCCGGTCGGCGCAACCAGCGTACATCGGGGTGGCGCCGCACAATGCCCGACGCTGTGCAAGGCGCGTCCAGCAGGATCGCGTCGAACGGGCGCCCGTCCCACCAACTGGCGGGCTCAGCGGCATCGGCACACCGCACTTCGGCCTGAAGATCCAGGCGCTGCAGATTCTCGCGGATGCGTTCGCACCGGACAGCATCCACGTCCAGGGCCAACAGATCGACATCGGCACATTCCAGCAAGTGCGCGGTTTTTCCACCCGGTGCCGCACAGGCATCGAGCACGCGGGCGCCCTGGATACGCCCAAGACCCTGCAGCAGCAGGCCGGCGGCCAGTTGCGCAGCGGCATCCTGTACCGAGCACTGCCCGCGGGCAAAACCGGGCAGGCGATCTACCGGTTGTGGCGTGGCCAGCACCAGCCCGTCTTCCCCGACCGGCTCGGACAACAGCCCCGCCTGCAGCAACTGGCGGCGGTAGTCATCCCTTGACACCACTCGCCGATGAACCCGCAAGGTCATGGGACCTGGTCGCTGGTTGGCGGCCAACATGTTCATCCAGTGTTCGGGATGATCCCGTTGAAGGCGTTCGATCCACCACAGGGGATGGTTCCAACGCGCCACCGGGTCACCATCGAGACCGGCACACAGTGCCTCGCGCTCGCGCAGGAAGCGGCGCAGGCAGGCATTCAGGAACCCGGCTTGCGCCTGGGTGGCCCTGGACGCCTTGGCCGCCTCCACCACCTGGTCCACCAGCGTGTGCGTGGCGTAGCGCTGATCCTGGGCGTCTTCGAGCAGCAAGGCCAAGGCGCTGTGCAGGAGTGCTGCCGCTGCCGGCGCGGGTGACCGCTGCACGAGTTGGCGCCCCACGGCGCGCGCCGCTCCCCAATGCCTGAGCACTGCAAACGTGAGCGCCTGCACACCGGGACGCAGCGGGGCCGGGACGCGCGGCAAGGCATCGTTGAGCGAACGGCCCTGCTCGACCGCGAGCACGCACTGTGCAGTCCATCGCAACTGGCTGGACAGGGTTGGTGCCGTGTTCGGCGGGGCAGCGTTCAAGGCAAGATCCATCAAAGGGTGGCCAGTGGGGTGCACGTCCACAGGCAGCCGACAAGGAAAAACGCCCCCGGCGAAATGGTCGGGGGCGTCCAGAGCGAAGCGATTCGCACAGCGGCGAGACGCCGCGCAGGGTCCGCTTACTCGCCGGACTCTCCAGCCGCACTGGAAGCTGCCTCGGCCTGGTCTGCCGCAAGCGACAGCGCATCAGCCTCGGCGATGGCACGGCGCTCTTCGTCGTCCATCTTTTCCTTCACGCGGCGGGCTTCGTGGAAAGCCATGCCGGTACCCGCCGGGATCAGGCGGCCGACGATGACGTTCTCCTTGAGGCCGCGCAGCTCGTCGCGCTTGCCCATGATGGCAGCCTCGGTCAGCACCCGGGTGGTTTCCTGGAAGGAGGCGGCCGAGATGAACGAGTCGGTGGACAGCGAAGCTTTGGTGATGCCCAGCAGCACGTTGCTGTAGGTCGCGGGGATCTTGCCGTCGGCGCGCAGGGCGTCGTTGGTGTTGAGGATCTCCGAACGCTCGACCTGCTCACCGGCGATGTAGGAGGAATCCCCCACGCTGTCGACGATCACACGACGCAGCATCTGGCGAACGATCACCTCGATGTGCTTGTCGTTGATCTTCACGCCCTGGAGGCGGTAGACGTCCTGCACCTCGTCGACGATGTAGCGCGAGAGCTCCTCCATGCCCAACAGGCGCAGGATGTCCTGCGGATCAGCCGGGCCATCGACGATGTTTTCGCCCTTGTTGACCACCTGGCCTTCGTGCACCAGGATGTTCTTTTCCTTGGGGATGAGCTCCTCCCAGACCTTGCCTTCCGGGTCGGTGATCTGCAGGCGGATCTTGCCTTTGGTCTCCTTGCCGAAGGACACGGTACCGGTCATTTCCGCGAGGATGCCCTTGTCCTTGGGTGAACGGGCCTCGAACAGTTCAGCCACGCGCGGCAGACCGCCGGTGATGTCGCGCGTCTTCTGGCCTTCGACCGGGATACGGGCCAGCACCTCGCCGGGGCCCACGTCCTGGCCGTCGCGCACCTGGATCAGCGCACCCACCTGGAAGCCGATCGTCACCGAGTGGTCGGTGCCGGGGATCTTGACTTCCTGGCCTTTGGCATCGATCAGCTTGACCTGCGGACGCACGACCTTGGCGGCACCACGACGCTTGGGGTCAATCACAACCAGCGTGGCCAGACCGGTGACATCGTCCACCTGCTTGGCCACCGTCAGGCCCTCTTCCACGTTTTCGAACTTCACGGTACCGGCGTACTCGGTGATGATCGGACGGGTCAGCGGATCCCAGTTGGCCAGGATGGTGCCGGCCTTGATCTGCTGGTCGGGCTTGACCGTGAGGATGGCACCGTACGGCACCTTGTGGCGCTCGCGCTCGCGGCCATGCTCGTCGGAGATGATGATCTCGCCCGAACGGGCGATCACCACCAGCTCGCCTTTGGTGTTGGACACATAGCGCATCGTGGCGTTGAAGCCAATCAGACCGCTGGACTTGGCTTCCACGCTGGAGGCAACCGCTGCACGCGATGCTGCACCACCGATGTGGAAGGTGCGCATGGTCAGCTGGGTACCCGGTTCGCCAATGGACTGGGCGGCGATCACGCCGACGGCTTCGCCAATGTTGACGAGGCCACCACGGCCCAGATCACGGCCATAGCACTTGGCACAGATCCCGTAGCGGGTTTCGCAGGTCAGTGCGGTGCGAACCTTCACCTCGTCCACGCCGGCGGCCTCGAGCTCGTCGAGCATGTCCTCATCGAGCAGCGCACCTGCGGGCAGCAGAACGGCGCGCGTTTCGGGGTGAATCACTTCCTCGGCCGTGGTACGGCCCAGGATACGGTCGCGCAGCGACTCGATCACCTCACCACCCTCGACGATGGCGCGCATCAGTGCCCCGTTGGAGGTACCGCAATCGTCCTGGTTCACCACCAGATCCTGCGTCACGTCCACCAGACGGCGCGTGAGGTAGCCGGAGTTGGCCGTCTTCAGCGCCGTGTCGGCCAGACCCTTTCGGGCACCGTGCGTGGAGATGAAGTACTGCAGCACGTTCAGACCTTCACGGAAGTTCGCCGTGATGGGGGTCTCGATGATGGAACCGTCAGGCTTGGCCATCAGACCGCGCATGCCGGCGAGCTGGCGGATCTGGGCCGCGCTACCGCGCGCACCGGAGTCGGCCATCATGTAGATGGAATTGAACGACTCCTGGTCCACTTCCTTGCCGTGGCGGTCGGTGGTCTTTTGCTTGGCCAGCTGGGCCATCATGACCTTGGAGATTTCGTCGCCGGCCTTGCCCCAGATGTCCACCACCTTGTTGTAGCGCTCGCCAGCGGTCACCAGACCCGAGGCGTACTGCTGGGCGATTTCCTTGACTTCGGCCTCGGCACGCTCGATGACACCGGCCTTCTCCTTGGGCACCAGCATATCGTCCACGCAGATGGAAATGCCGGCACGGGTGGCCAGACGGAAACCGTTTTGCAGCAGCTTGTCGGCAAAGACCACCGTCTCCTTGAGACCGCACTTGCGGAACGAGGCGTTGATCAGCTTGGAGATCTCCTTCTTTTTCAGCGCCTTGTTGATGTTCTCGAACGGCAGGCCCTTGGGCAGGATCTCGGACAGCAGGGCACGACCGACTGTTGTGTCCACCAGGGAAGTGCCGGACACGAATTCCCCGGTTTCCTTGTCCTTGGTCCATTGCGTCAGGCGAACGGAAATTTTGGCGGTGATTTCGACCACACCGTTGTCCAGCGCACGCTGCACCTCGGCCACGTCGGCGAAGATCATGCCTTCACCCTTGCCATTGATTTTTTCGCGGGTCGTGTAGTACAGGCCCAGCACCACGTCTTGCGACGGCACGATGGAGGGTTCACCGTTGGCGGGGAACAGCACGTTGTTGGAGGCCAGCATCAGGGTGCGGGCTTCCAGCTGGGCTTCCACCGACAGCGGCACGTGCACGGCCATCTGGTCACCGTCGAAGTCGGCGTTGAAGGCCGCGCAAACGAGGGGGTGCAGCTGGATGGCCTTGCCTTCGATCAGGATGGGCTCAAACGCCTGGATGCCCAGGCGGTGCAGCGTGGGCGCACGGTTCAGGAGAACCGGGTGCTCCTTGATCACCTCTTCCAGGATGTCCCACACCACGGGGGTGCCGGATTCCACTTCTTTCTTGGCCGCCTTGATGGTAGTGGCGATGCCCATGGCCTCAAGGCGGGCAAAGATGAAGGGCGTGAACAGCTCCAGTGCCATCAGCTTGGGCAAACCGCACTGGTGCAGCTTGAGGGTCGGGCCCACGGTAATCACGGAACGGCCGGAGTAGTCGACGCGCTTGCCCAGCAG
>JBJTNV010000108.1:0-15412 GCA_046074205.1 Hydrogenophaga sp. | reverse complement strand
ATGCAATATTCACTCTCACACCACAAACTCCAACTCGTGCTCAAGGCCCAAGGGCTGGGCACGGGCGACGCGGGCGGCATTGACAAGCTCTTTGGCGGCGAAGACGGCTACTACTGGTATGGCACGCTGCGCGACATGTGTCCCGAAGGCAAAACGCTGAGCTGGGACAACCAGTACGCGCTGGTGGCAGCCATCCAGGCGCACGAAGATGCCAGCGCGGCAGAAGACGAGATGCCAGCCGAAAAGCCGACGCCCGCGCACATTGCAGCCATCTGCAAACTGCTGGCAATCTGAGCATGAACGCGCCGGCCACCCCGCTGCAGGTCGCCGTGCTCGGTGCCGGCGCCGTTGGCTGTTTCTACGGTGGCATGCTGGCGCGCGCCGGTCACCGCGTCACGCTGATCGGCAGGCCGCAGCATGTACAGGTGTTTCAAGCCCAGGGCCTGCGCATGCAGACGCTGCATTTCGATGAGACAGTGAGGGTGCACGCCAGCACCGACGCAGCGGCCGTGGCCGGTGCCGATCTCGTCCTGTTCGCGGTCAAATCGACCGATACCGAATCGGCCGGCGCACAGATGCGCGAACACCTGAAGCCGGGTGCTCTGGTCCTGTGTCTGCAAAACGGCGTGGACAACACCGAACGCCTGCGGACCGTGTTGCCGCAAGTCCGTGTGGCCGCTGCGGTGGTCTACGTGGCCACCGAGATGGCCGGCCCCGGCCACCTGCGCCACCACGGACGCGGCGAACTCGTCATCGAGCCGGACCCGGCCAGCGAACGGATGGCACAGGCACTCATCGCCGCCGGCATACCCACCGAGATCAGCGACAACGTGCGCGGCGCGCTCTGGGCCAAGCTCATCCTCAATTGCGCCTACAACGCACTGTCGGCGGTGGGCCGCATGGCCTACGGCGAACTGGTGCAGCAGCCGGGCGTGACCGGGGTGATGCGCGACGTGGTGGCCGAGTGCCGCGCGGTGGCCGCAGCCGACGGCGTGACCCTGCCGGCGGACGTGGACGCGGCCGTGCGCCGCATCGCCGAGACCATGCCCACCCAGTTTTCGTCCACCGCGCAGGATCTGATGCGCGGCAAGCCCAGCGAGATCGATTTCCTCAATGGATTCGTCGTGCGCCGCGGTGATGCGCTCGGCGTCCCCACACCCGCCAACCGCGTGCTCTGGACCCTGGTCCGCCTGGTGGAGCGCCCGCCAGCCGGCTGAAACCGCTCAGGCGCCCCACTGCGCCAGTTGTGCGTACAGCGGAATGCCCAGCAGCAGGTTGAGCGGAAAGGTCAGGCCCAGCGAGAGGCCGAAGTACAGCGAAGGGTTGGCCTCGGGAATGGCGTAACGCACCACTGCCGGCACGGCAATGTAGGACGCGCTGGCCGCCAGCGTCATCAGCAGCGCGGTGTCGCCCGCCGGCAGACCGGCCGCCTGCGCCAGCCCCCAGGCCAGCGACGCGTGCAGCAGCGGCGCCAACACCCCGTAAGCCAGCAGCACCGGTGATCGCCCGCGCAGGCCCGGCAGGTTGCGCGCGGCCATCAGGCCCATGTCGAGCAGGAAGAAGGCCAGCATGCCCTTGAACAGGTCACCCGAGAACGGTTGCATGGCTTCGCGTCCGGCCTCGCCCGTCATCACGCCCACCACCATCGCACCGATCAGCAGCAGCTGAGAACCGTCGGTGAAGGACTCGTGCAGCAGCTTGCGCCAGTCGGCAGGCGCACCGGCCGGCGGACGGTCCAGTGCCGCGACGCCACCCGAGACGACAACACTGGCCGAGGCTGGCTGCTGCTGGCGCAGGCGGTTGGCCAGCAGCACCGCCAGCACGATGGCGGGCGACTCCATCAGCGCCATGGCCGCGGCCATGTGGCCCCCGTAGGGCAGACCGATCTTGTCGAGATGACCAGTCGCGGTGATGAAGGTCACCGCACTGACCGAGCCGTAGGTGGCCGCCAGCGCGGCGGCATCGAAGCCCGAGACGATGCGCCTGAGCAAGGCATAGCCGATCAGTGGCACTACCACCGCCAGCAGCACAGCGATGCCCAGGCCCGACAGCACCTGCGCGTTCAGGCCCGACGCCGCGAGCGCGAAGCCTCCTTTGAGGCCGAGCGCCATGAGCAGGTACATGGAGAGAAAACGCGAAATCGCCGGGGGAATGTCCAGGTTCGACCGCACCAGGCCGGCCAGAACGCCGACCACGAAAAACAGGATGGCCGGATCGACCAGGTTGTTCAGATTCATGCATCACTCCTCCAGTGGAGCGCCATTCTGGCGATCAATATGCATTCGGTAAAATCGATTTTTGTGCAACACAACATAGACTTTTATCTATGAATGTCACCTTCCGCCAGTTGCGTCTGTTCCTCGCGCTGGCCGACACGGGCAGCGTCAGCGCCGCCGCACGCGCGATGCACGTCACGCAGCCCACCGCGTCCATGCAGCTGCGAGAGATCACCGAGTCGGTCGGCATGCCGCTGTACGAGGTGATCGGGCGCAAGGTCTTTATGACCGAGGCGGGCCACGCACTGGCGCAGACCGCACGCGCCATCGCCAGCGAATGGGACCGCTTCGGCCAGTGCGTCAGCGCCATGAAGGGCCTGACCAGCGGCCGGCTGAGCGTGGCCGTGGTCAGCACCGCCAAGTACTTCGTGCCCCGCCTGCTGGGCGGCTTCTGCGAACAGCACCCGAGCATCGACATCGCGCTGGAAGTGCTCAACCGCGACGGCGTGGTGCAGCGCCTGCGTGAGAACCGCGACGACCTCTACGTCATGTCGCAGCCGCCGGGCGACATGGACCTGCAGGACCAAGTCTTCCTGGACAACCCGCTGCACCTGATCGCGCCGGCCATCCACCCGCTCGCGCAGCGTCAGCGCGTGGCGCTCAAGGCGCTGGCGGGCGAACGTTTCATCCTGCGCGAGCGCGGATCGGGCACGCGGCTGGCCACCGAACGGCACTTCGCCGCCGCCGGCTTCACGCCGGCACTCACGCTGGAACTGGGCAGCAACGAAGCGCTGAAGGAAGCGGTGGCCGGCCACCTGGGCGTGGGCATCGTCTCGCGCCACGCCCTCAAGGCCGACGAAATCGGGCGTGATCTGGTGCTGCTGCCGGTCAGCGGCTTTCCGATCCGTTCGCAGTGGCACCTGGTGCACCCGCGCGCCAAGCAGCTGTCACCGATTGCCCAGGTGTTCCGGGAACACCTGCTGCGCAGCGCGGTGCACTGGGCGCCGGGTTGACAGCGTTGCCACACCTGGCCACCGGACGACGGTCAGCCACATCGCCGCCTGCGAACGCAGGGCTGACCTTATCGGGCCACCACCATGCGCAGGCCCAGGCCCACGAACACCATGCCGCTCAACCGGTCGAGCCACAGGCCGGCGCCCGGGCGGCGCTGCAGCCACTGACCGATACCGCCGGCAAACCAGCCCAGCGCGCCGAACAGCACCGCCGCCTGCACGGTGAAGACCACGCCCAGCACCGCCATCTGCATCGACACGCTGCCCTGCGACGGCACCACGAACTGCGGCAGGAAGGACAGGAAAAACAGTGCCACCTTGGGGTTGATCGCGTTGGCCAGCACACCCTTGGCAAACTGCCGTGCCACCGAGTCACCCACTGCATCGGCATCGGCCATCGGCAGGCCCACACCGCCATGGCTGCGCAGTGCGCCAATGCCCAGCCACACCAGATAAGCGCCGCCGGCCCAACGCAACACGGTGAAGGCCACGGGCGAGGCCACCAGCACCGCTGACGCGCCCAGCACCGCCAGCAGCGTGTGGCTCAGGCACCCAGCCGCGCAGCCCAGGCCAAAGGCCATGCCGAAGCGTCGGCCCCTGGAGGTGCCGACGCTGAGCACCATCAGGTTGTCCGGCCCCGGCGTGGCGGTCAGCAAGATGGCGGTGAGCAGGAAGGGCAGGATGGAGGCAAGCGAAGGCATGGCGATCAGATTGGCGGCGGGATCGGGCAAGGGTTCCGATTGTGGGGTCTCCCGCCGCAGGGCTGCGCTACGCTCGGGCATGCACGCAACGACCATACCCGCCGTTTCGAGCCCCGGGACGGACGCTACCGCCGGACTCACCGCTGAGCAGGCCGCCCAGCGCCGGGCCGAAGACGGCCCCAACGCCCTGCCCGGCGGCCAGCGTCGCACCCTGCTGTCCATCGCGCGGGACACGGCGAAGGAGCCCATGTTCCTGCTGCTGCTCGCGGCGGGCTCGCTGTACCTGGGCTTCGGTGACCTGCAGGAGGGCCTGACGCTGTTCGGTTTTGTCCTGGTCACTCTGGGACTGACGCTGTACCAGGAGGGCAAGACGGAGCGCGCTATCGAGGCGTTGCGCGACCTGACCAGCCCGCGTGCCCTGGTGGTACGCGACGGCGTGGCGCAGCGCATCGCCGGATGCGACGTGGTGTGCGGCGACCTGTTGCACTTGAGCGAAGGCGACCGCGTGCCGGCCGATGCCTTGCTGCTGTCAGCCGATGGTGTGCAGGCCGACGAGTCGCTGCTGACGGGCGAGCCGGTGCCAGTGACCAAGCGGCCAGCCCTTGCCCACGAGCGGTCCACACCACCAGCTCACCGTCCCGGTGGCGATGACCTGCCCACCGTCTACGCGGGCACGCTGATCGTGCGCGGGCAGGCGCTTGCGCGGGTCACGGCCACGGGAGGGCGCAGCGAGATCGGGCGCATCGGTCTGGCACTGGGCACGCTGGACCAGGAACGCTCCCCACTGCAGCGGCAGACCACCGCACTGGTGCGCAGGCTGGCGCTGCTGGCGCTGCTGCTCAGCCTCACCCTGGTGCTGGTACACGGCCTGCTGCGCGGCGACTGGCTGCAGGCCTCACTGGCCGGCATCGCGCTGGCCATGGCGATGCTGCCCGAGGAATACCCGGTGGTGATGACCGTGTTCCCCGCGCTGGGCGCGCGTCGCCTGTCGCGCGAAGGCGTGCTCACGCGGCGCATCAACGCGATTGAAACGCTGGGCGCTACCACGGTGCTGTGCAGCGACAAGACTGGCACGCTCACGGCCAACCGCATGACCGTCACGCACCTGGTCGCGGGTGGCGCCGCACTGCCCGACCGGCTGGCGCTGGATACGCTGGGCAACGCACCGTTACCGGAGGCCTTTCATCCGCTGGTGGAGTACTCCATCCTGGCGAGCGTCGTGGAACCGTTCGACCCGATGGAGAAGGCCTTCCACCAGCTGGGCGCGCGTTTCCTCACCGACACCGAACACCTGCACCACGACTGGCAGCTGGTACAGGCCTACGCGCTGAGCCCGTCGTTGCGGGCCATGTCGCACGTATGGTCGGCGTCGGACGGCGGCACGCAGACGGTGGCCGCCAAGGGCGCTCCCGAAGCGGTGATGGACCTGTGCCACCTTGATGACGGCCAACGGGCGCACATCGCCGCAGCGGTGGACGGCCTGGCTGCGCAAGGCCTGCGCGTGCTGGCCGTGGCCAGCGGCCGATTCGACGGTGAGCAGTGGCCCGCGAATGAACACGACTTTGACTTCAGCTTTGTCGGACTGCTGGGACTGGCCGACCCGATTCGACCCCAGGTTCCCGAGGCCATCGCCGAGTGCCGAGCGGCAGGTATCCGCGTGATCATGATCACCGGCGACCACCCGGCCACTGCGCGCGCGATCGCGCAGCAGGCGGGCCTGACGTCATCGGCCGACAGCGCCGATGTGCTCTCGGGCGACGAGATGGACGCACTCAACGATGCCGCGTTGCAAGCGCGCATGGCACACATCAGCGTGTGTGCGCGCATCGCGCCGGAGCAGAAGCTGCGCATCGTGCAGGCTCTCAAGGCACGTGGTGACATCGTCACCATGACGGGCGATGGCGTCAACGACGCCCCCGCCCTGCGGGCTGCACACGTGGGCGTGGCCATGGGCCTGCGCGGCACCGATGTGGCGCGCGAGGCAGCATCGCTGGTGCTGGTGGACGACGACTTCGCGGCCATCGTGAGCGCGGTTCGGCTCGGGCGGCGCATCTTCGCCAACCTGCGCAAGGCCATGTCCTACATCCTGGCGGTGCACGTGCCGATCGCGGGCATGGCGCTGCTGCCCGTGCTGCTCGGCTGGCCAGTGCTGCTGTTCCCGATGCACATTGCGCTGCTCGAACTCATCATCGACCCAGCCTGTTCGCTGGCGTTTGAAAACGAACCGGCCGAGCGCGATGCGATGCAGCGCCCGCCGCGCGACGCCAGCGCGCCACTGTTTGGCGGTGCCACCTTGTGGCTGGCCCTGCTGCAGGGTCTGGGTGTGCTGGCGGCGGTGCTGGGCGCCTTTGCCTGGGCCGCACCGCGCCTGCCCGAGGCAGAGTCCCGCGCTTTCGCCTTCGCCACCCTGGTGGTCGGCAATCTGGCGCTGATCCTGTCCAACCGCTCGGCCAGCCAGCCGTTCTGGGTCACGCTGCGCACGCCCAACCGTGCGCTCTGGGTCGTGCTGCTGCTGGCGGCGGCGCTGCTGCTGGCTGCACTGTATGAGCCTTGGGCCGCTGCAGTGCTGCGCTTTGCGCCGCTGCCCTGGTACGAACTCGCCGCCGCCGGCGGGCTTGGCCTGCTGAGCGTGATCGCGTTCGAAACGATGAAGCGAATGCGACGATGCGGCGGAGCAGGCCATGCGCCCGGTGTACCCGGCCCTGCCGGACCACGATGTCCCCCGCCCGGCTCTGATCGCAGACGCCCATGAGCCCGCAACCCGTCGCCGCCATGAGCACCCCGACCGACCACGACCTGCCGCCGCTGACCATGCTGCCGCCGGGCCTGTACCGCCACTACAAAGGTGGCTGGTACGAGGTGCTGGACACGGTGCGCTGCAGCGAGACCCTGCAAGGCATGACGCTGTACCGCGCTCTCTATGGTGGCTTTGGCCTGTGGGTGCGCCCGGCGGCCATGTTCGCCGAGCGCGGTGTGTTCGAAGGCCGGGAACAACCGCGCTTTACCCCGCACAACCCCGCCCTGGTGCCGCTGGGCGATCTGGCCACGGCGCGTGCGCTGATCGCCCACCTGCGCGGTTGCGCCCGGCGCGAACGCGGGATCGACCTTGATACCGCGCTGCGCCCGCCACCGCCCGAACCCGACAGCTGCTGCGGCCGCGGCTGCCACGGCTGCGTGTGGGAAGGCTTCTACGAAGCCTTGCACCACTGGCGCGTCGACGCCCTGGGCTGGCTGGCCGGCTGAGCCCGCCCGCGCCTTTCGCCTGGGGGACAGGCACGCGCCCCGGAGGTCACGGCATCCCTTCAGAATCAGTGTTTTCGATCACAACACCGCACCGAGGAGACGCTCCATGAAAGCCCTGCGCTGTCACGCCTTTGGCCCCATCCAGTCGCTCACGGTTGACGAGATCGAGCCGCCGGTGCCCGCCCCAGGCCAGGTGCTGGTGGATGTGCACGCTGCATCCATCAACTTCCCCGACGCGCTCATGGTGCAAGGGCGCTACCAGTTCAAGCCGGCGCTGCCCTTCACGCCCGGCGCCGAGCTGGCCGGTGTGGTGCGCGCACTGGGCGACGGCGTGAAGCACCTGCAGGTCGGTGACCGGGTGCTCTGCTCTACCGGCACCGGCGCTTTTGCACAACAGGCGGTGGTCGATGCGCAACGGGTGATGCCCCTGCCGGAGGGCATGGACTTCGAAACCGGCGCCTCCTTCGTGCTGGTGTACGGCACCTCGCTGCACGCGCTGCAGACCATTGGCCAGCTGCAGCCCGGCGAAACCCTGCTGGTGCTGGGCGCGGCCGGTGGCGTGGGCATCGCGGCCATCGAAATCGCCAAGGCCATGGGGGCGCGCGTGATCGCGGCGGCCTCCAGCGAGGACAAGCGCGCGCTGGCCCGGCGCGCCGGTGCCGATCACACCATCGACTACACCCAGCCCGACTGGCGGCGTGAGGTCGAGCAGTTGACCGACGGCCAGGGCGCTGACGTGGTGTACGACGCCGTGGGCGGCCCCTATGCCGAACCCGCACTGCGCGCCACCGCCTGGCGCGGGCGCTACCTGGTGGTCGGCTTCGCGGCCGGTGACATTCCCAAATTGCCGCTGAACCTGGCTCTGCTCAAAGAACGCGCCATCCTGGGGGTGTTCTGGGGTGCTGCCATGGCCCGTGAACCACAACAGCTGGTGGCCGATCTGCGGCACCTGGCGGGGTGGTTCCGGGACGGCCGGCTCAAGCCACCGGTCACCGAGCGCGTGACACTGACCGAAGCCGCCGGCGCCCTGCAGCGGCTGGCCACGCGCCAGGCCATGGGCAAGATCGTGGTGCTGCCCCAAGCCTGAGGGTCGGGTACCGGCCCCCGTGGCGGCCCACCCGCCACAGCCCCTGCACAATCGTCCGATGCTCTCCCACCCTGAACACGACAGCGCGTCGGATGCCATCCTTCGCATCTGCGGCCTGTCCAAAACCTACCCGGGCGGCTTCCAGGCGCTCCGGAACATCAACCTCGACATCCGTCGTGGCGAAATCTTCGCGCTGCTCGGGCCCAACGGGGCTGGCAAGACCACGCTGATCGGTACGGTCTGCGGCCTGACCATGCCCACCGAAGGCCGCATCACGGCCGACGGGCACGACGTTGTGCGCGACTACCGGCCGGCGCGTGCCCTCATCGGGCTGGTGCCGCAGGAACTGCACACCGATTCGTTCGAAACCGTGTGGGACACCGTCAGCTTCAGCCGCGGCCTGTTCGGCAAGGCGCCCGACCCGGCCCTGATCGAACGCATCCTCAAAGACCTCTCCCTCTGGGACAAGAAGGACAACAAGATCATGACGCTCTCGGGTGGCATGAAGCGGCGCGTGCTGATCGCCAAGGCGCTGTCGCACGAACCGAGCATCCTGTTCCTGGACGAACCCAGCGCCGGCGTGGACGTGGCGCTGCGGCACGACATGTGGCGCCTGGTGCGCCAGTTGCGCGAAGCCGGCACCACCATCATCCTGACCACGCACTACATCGAAGAGGCCGAGGACATGGCCGACCGCATCGGCGTCATCCGCCAGGGCGAACTGATCGTGGTGGAAGACAAGGCTGTGCTGATGCGCCGACTCGGACGCAAGGAACTGGCGCTGACCCTGCAGCAACCGATGGACGGCCTGCCCGCCGCGCTGGGACGCTGGCCGCTCGCGCTGTCGGTCGACGGCCTGACGCTGACCTACACCTTCGACACCGGCCAGGAGGACACCGGCATCGCCGACCTGCTGAGCGCACTGGTGGCCAACGGCATCCACTTCAAGGACCTGCGCAGCAGCGAAAGCTCGCTCGAAGACATCTTCGTGAGCCTGGTGCACGACACGAAAGTGCAGGCCTGAACATGTTCCAGAGCGCATCACCGGGCGGCCCCAAACACACTCGCACCCCCTCTGGGGGCAGCGCCGTACACGAATGGACCCGCGTGGAGGCCCCATGAACTTGAACCTGCACGGCGTGCGCGCCATCTACCGCTTTGAAATGCACCGCGCCCTGCGCACCTGGATGCAGAGCCTGCTGGCGCCGGTGCTCACCACCTCGCTGTACTTCATCGTCTTCGGTTCGGCCATCGGCTCGCGCATGGGCGCGATCGGTGGTGTGGACTATGGCGCCTACATCATCCCGGGCCTGCTCATGCTCTCGCTGCTGTCCGAGAGCATCTCCAACGCCGCCTTCGGCATCTACATGCCCAAGTGGTCGGGCACGATCTATGAGCTGCTGTCCGCCCCGGTGAACTGGGTGGAAGTGGTGATGGGCTATGTGGGGGCCGCAGCGAGCAAGAGCCTGATCCTGAGCGCCCTGATCCTGCTGACGGCCCGGTTTTTCGTGCCCTATTCCGTCGCCCATCCGGTGTGGATGCTGGCACTGCTGGTGCTCACTGCGGTGAGTTTTTGCCTGTTCGGCTTCCTCATCGGCCTGTGGGCCGACAACTTCCAGAAACTGCAGGTGGTGCCGCTGCTGGTCATCACCCCGCTGACCTTTCTGGGGGGCGCGTTCTACAGCATCAGCATGCTGCCTGAACCGTGGCAGACGGTCTCGCTCTTCAACCCGGTGGTCTACCTCATCAGCGGCCTGCGCTGGGCCTTCTACGGCGCGGGTGACGTGCACATTGCGGTCAGCACCGGCATGACCCTGGTCTTCATGTCCGTTTGCCTGGCGGCGGTGTGGTGGGTCTTTCGCACCGGCTGGCGCATCCGGCGCTGAACCACCCGTTGCCGGTTCACTTTTTTTTCCGCGCCGTCTTCTTCTCCGGTCCCGTCCCGGTGCCCGTCGGGACCGCAACACCCTGCTGGCGCTGCCCCAGTACCTGCTCCAGCCACAGCAAGGTGTCGGTGTGCGCCAGGAAGCGGCGCAGGTAGTGTGGCGAGAGTTCACCCATGTGGGCCAGGGTGGCCAGCATCAGGCGCTGCGGATTGAGCGGGCCGGCGTTTTGCGGGGCGCGTTCGCGAGCCTGTTGCACCTGCACTTCGGCGCCCAGGCGTTCCCAGGTTTCGCGGAAGCGCTGAGCACTGCGCAATTCAGGCCAGGGCGTACTGCCGGTACCGCGCACGGACACGCCGCTCACGCGCTCGATGTGGTCGTTGAGCGCGGCCAGCGGTGACCGGGGCGGTGACGCAGCCGGACGGGCGGGTGCAGTGGCGTTCATGGCCTGGCGGGCGTGGGCGCTGCGCGGGGCACCGGAGCCATTTCCACCCGGCGATTGAGCGCACGACCGTTGTCATCGGCGTTGCTGGCCACCGGTTGCTCGGCACCGAAGGCGGCGGCGAACACGCGCGAGCGCGGCATGCCTTCCTGCACCAGCGTACGGGTGACCGTGAGCGCTCGCTGGGCCGAGAGTTCGAGGTTGTCCTGGAACCGGGTGTTGCTGCGCGGGACCGGCAGGTTGTCGGTGAAGCCGCTGACCATGAGCATCTCGTCGCGCTCGCCCAGGTACACCTTCAGCGGCGGCACCAGCGCTTTGAGCAACTGCGCACCCTCGGGCCGCAGGCGGTCCGAACTCAGGTCAAACAGCACGCTGCCGCTGATGCCGATGCGGCCGTTGCTCAGCGTGACGCGGCCGCTTTGCAGCGGAATGGCCAACGCCTTTTCCAGCGCGATGCGGCGGGCTTGCTCCTGCTGGCGTTTGGCCATTTCGCTCTGCAGGCTGTTGACCAGATCGACCTGGGTGAGCAAGACACCAATGAACACCAGCACAAAGGCACCGACCAGGCCCGCCATGAGGTCACCGAACACCGACCAGGCCGGTGCGGTGATGTCGCTGCTGTCCTCGCCTTCGGCGTGGCTGTCGTGGAAGGCGTTGGCCATCACACGGCTCCGCTGGTGGCGCCCGCACGGGCAGGACCACGGAGCTTGCGAAGGTCTTCCACGATGCCGTGCTGTGCGCTGATGGACAGGTCAATGACCTCACGCGCCTGGGCCACGTAATAGGCCAGTTGCTCGTCGCTGCGCGCCAGGGATTGGCCGATCGCGCCTTCGACACGCTGCAGGCTCTGCACCAGCTGTTCGTGGCTGGTGGCCAGTTGGGCCGTTCCCTGCTGGAAGGCTTCACCCAGCCGGGCCAGCTGTGCGGCACTGGCGGCGGCCTGTTCGGCCATGGCTTCGGCGCGGCCGGCCTGCGCGCCCACGGTGTCGGCAAACTGCTGGCCCACGCGGCCCAGCACGTCGGTGGCGGAGCCGACCAGGTGTTCGATGGCCGCGCGCTGATCGCCCGTGGCCTGCTGCACCTGCTGGAGCAAATCGCTGATCTGCCCCAGCAGCTCGGCGCGCTCGCCCAGGGTCGCGTTGTCGCGTTCGGCCAGACGGCTCATCTGTTCGCGCAGCTGGGCAATCACCTCGGCCGCAGCCCGGGGGGCTTCAGAGGCGGTTTGCATCAGGCGTGCCATGGGCGCTTCCAGCGCGGCCCCCAGCGTGGCCAACTGGTCCGCCAGGGCACTCTGCAGCTGCGCCAGGCGTTGCACCGCAGCCTCAGCGCGCAGGGCCTCGTCGGCCCGCAAACCCTGCAGCTGGTGCACGGTGTGCTCCTGCAGGGTCGTCAGTTCGCTGCGCCAGCGCGCGGCCAGGTCCTCCATGCGCCCGGCGCTTTCACGGTTCTGTTCGATCCCGCTGCGGGTGAGGTCCTCGACGGCCTGCTCCAGCGCACCGATCAGGGCTTGCTGCTGCGCCAGCGACTGCTCACCGGCTTGCTGCCATTGGCCCTGCAAGGTCTGCACGGTCGCGGTGAGCAAGCGCTCGCTGGCGGCTTCGTGCTGCGCCTGGGCCTGCGCCCAGGTTTGGGTCACCGTGGCGGTGGCCACCCCGAAGCGCTCCGACAGACCGGCCAGCTGGGCCTGCACCGCGGCGCTCACGCCTTCGTGCAGGCGGGTCGATTCGGCCGCGATGCCGGCCATGGCCTGTTGCAGCACCGGCTGCAGGTTCTCGGTGGCAACGCGGGTACTGGCAGCCAGGCTGTCGCGCAGCGACCGTTCGACCGACTGCGCCAGCTGCGTGTAGGCGGCCACGGCTTCGCGCTGGAAGTGCTGCTGCCGTTCCAGCAATTGCTCGTCGAGCTGCTGGCTGCGCTGCTCCATGCGTTCGATGAGCGTCTGCAGGTGCTGCGCGGCGGCGGGCATGGCCTCGGCCTGGCGCTGCAGGGCCTCGTAGCTTTGCTGGCGCTGGTGCGCGGGGGTAAAGGCGAAGAAGCTGGTGCCCAGCAGCGCGTCGAGCCGGCGCAGCGCCAGCGTGCGTTTGCGCCGCACCAGCGTGGCCATGAGGCCGAGCATGGCCGAGGTGGCGACACCCGCCACCGAGGTGCCGAAGGACAGGCCCAGGCCCTTGATGGGCGCAGCCAGCGCAGCGCGGATGGCATTCAGGTCGGCCGAACCTTCGAGCGCGAACACGGCGCCCTTGAAGGTGACCACCATGCCCAGGAAGGTGCCGAGCATGCCCAGCATGACCAGCAGGCCGATCAGGTAGGGCGTGAGCGCCAGACCGGGGAAGGCGCTGCGTTCGGCCTCGATGCGCTGGCGCACGGCGTTGCGCAGGCTCTCGGGCACGCTGGGCAGCCAGTCGGCCAGCTGGTTCAACGGTTGCGGGATCTGGTCCAGCGCGGTGTTGAAGGCGGTGGTGGTCTGCGCAAAGCGCCGCAACTCCCGGGCGCCGGCCAAATAAACGGTGGCGATCAGCAGCGTCATGCCCAGCGCGAACACACTGGTGCCGACAAAGCCGCTGGCCACCCAGAGCACGACGGCCAGGCCAGTGACGAAGGCGCCGATGGACAGGGCGCGGTCGGAACGAAGATCAGAAGACATAGGGAAATTCAGGAAGGCATGGGTCAACACACACCGTGGAACTGGCTTTGCCAGGCCACGGGTGTGGTCCCCTGGGGGAAGACGCGAAGCGGCGCAAGGGGGTCATTGATCCAGCGATTCGATCAGGCCCGTGACGGGTTGCAGCCGCAGGTCGAGTTCGGCCAGCAGCAGCTGTTCAAACTCGGTCTCGAAGGTCTGCAGCCAGGGCGGGCTGGCGGGTGCGGCGGCGGCCGCGGCGTCGCGCCGCAGGGTGACAAAACGCGCCTTGAGGACAGCGGGCAGGCCGGCCAGCAGGCGCTGCTCACGCCCGCCGAACAGGGAATCCATCTGCGCGTCCAGCGCGGCCAGCCGGGCCAGCGCGGGACTGGCGGCGGCCAGTTGCTGACGCACATGGGCGCGCAGCGCGTCAACGCTCATTTCCATGCGGCGCTGCTGGTCGTTCAGGCGCTGGTGGAAGAGCGCGAATTCGGTGTCGGGGTCGTGGGGGTCGGGCTTGTGCGAGGGGTCGCGCGCTCGGATCGACTGGGTCAGCACCGCGCGCACGCGCTGCAGTTCTGCCTGCAGGGTCTGGTGCAGCCCGAGCCGGTCGGCTGGGCCGGATCGGCGCTGCGCCGCTGCACCGGCCGTCGCCACCGCGGCCTGCGCGGTGTGCAGGGTGATGGCTTCCTTCACGTTCAGCCACTGGCCCAGGCGCTCGGCCACGTCCTGCCGCGGCGCGTCGGCGGCCGCAGGCAGCCAGCGGACGAGCTGGCGCGCCAGGGCAGAGGCGGGAACGGACGGGGAGGTGCTGCGCAAAACGGACCATGGCGCCCGGCGGGCACCCAGAACAGGTTGGAAGGGGAAAAAGCCCGACCATGAACAGGGCGGGAGAGCCGCCAGCGCCGGGCGCCAGCGGCATGGCCAATATTAGAAACCATCCCCGTCACACAACCTTCATGCAACTGTTCAATAATTCTTGTATGGTTGATCCATGCAAGAAACCGACGTGATCCGATCCCTCGCCGCCCTGGCCCAGGACGTGCGCCTGCGGGCCTTCCGCGCCCTGGTGGTGGCCGGCCCCGACGGGCTGACCCCGACCGCGCTGTGCGAACAGCTGGGCGTGGCGCCCAACGCCCTGTCCTTCCACCTCAAGGAACTGACCCACGCGCAGCTGGTGACGCAGGAGCGCCAGGGCCGGAACCTGATCTACCGCGCCGCGTTCGACCGCATGAACGAGCTGCTGGGCTACCTCACGCTCAACTGCTGCGAGGGCCAGCCCTGCGGCGTGGACCGCTTTTCTCCTCCTCGACCCTGAACGCCATGAACGTCCTTTTCCTCTGCACCCACAATTCGGCCCGCAGCATCCTGGCCGAGGCCCTGCTCAACCACCTGGGCGGCCGCCGTTTCACCGCCTATTCCGCCGGCAGCAGCCCGCGCGAGAACCAGCAGCCCCACCCGCTGGGCTTGCAGGTGCTGCGCGATGCCGGCATCGCCACCGACGGCCTGCGCAGCAAGCACTGGGATGCATTTGCCGCGCCCGGCGCGCCCCACATGGACCTGATCGTCACCGTCTGCGACAACGCGGCCGGCGAGGTGTGCCCGGTCTGGCCGGGGCATCCCGCCTCGGTGCACTGGGGCTACCCGGACCCGTCCGAGGGCGACGCGCCCGATGACGTGAAGCTCGAAGCCTTCCGCCAGACCCTGCTGGCCATGAAGCGCCGCCTGGAGCTGCTGATCAGCCTGCCGCCGTCCAAGCTGGAGCGGACTGTGCTGGCCGAGAGCGCCCGAGAACTCGCGCGCGAACTGGCGAAACACTGAAAGGCACGGCATGGGACTGTTTGAACGCTATCTCAGCGTCTGGGTCGGCCTGGGCATCCTGGCCGGCGTGGGCCTGGGCCTGCTCACGCCCACCACCTTTGCCGCCATCGCAGCCATCGAGTTCGCGCACGTCAACCTGATCGTGGCCGTGCTCATCTGGGTGATGATTTATCCGATGATGATCCAGATCGACTTCGCGGCGGTGCGCGATGTCGGCCAACGGCCGCAGGGCCTGCTGCTCACCCTGGTCATCAACTGGCTGGTCAAGCCCTTCACCATGGCCGCGCTGGGCGTGCTGTTCTTCCGCGTCGTGTTCGCGGACTGGGTGGACCCGCAATCGGCGGGCGAATACATCGCCGGCATGATCCTGCTGGGCGTGGCGCCCT